>JBARVU010000070.1:0-1817 GCA_049646425.1 Phormidesmis sp.
CTCACAGCGGGTAGCAGGATGCCAGTTGATATTGACAGGCTACGTCAATCCATTCGTCAAGACTTGGAGACAGAGCAGTTGCTCATCCTCCTCGACCGGGCAATCGAACTCATTGCCCCAGACCAACTGCCTCATCTGGTCAAAGGCATCTTAGATATCGACTTATTCCAGGTCGATGACATCACGACTCAGTCGCTTTTAGAAGACGTTGAGGCATTTCGAGATGATAGTTTAGCGGGCATGTACTACGAGGATTTCAGGGTCAACTCTCGTAACTTCATGGATCAATCAAGGGGCACTATCAACTGGATTGCTGAGTTCGAGCGGCTGATCAATCGCTGCCGCCAGCAGTGCCAAAGCGGTGAGTATAGTGAAGCTCAGCAGGCATTCAAGATACTCTTCGAACTCCTCGAAGAAATCGATACGGGCAGCGATACCATCATCTTCTTTGCGGATGAAGCGGGCTCTTGGCAGGTCGGGGTGAGCTGGGAAGAAGTACTGCCCAGCTACTTCACTGCCCTAACTCAAGTCGCAAAGCCCAAAATCTATGCCCGCGAAGTCATTCAGGTAATCATAAATCACGTCAATTATGAACATGATCGCTATCTTGAAACGGCTTTGAAACTCGCTCAACCAGCACAGCGAAAGGCCCTGCTAGCCCTGATGAAATAATGCTGTCATCAGCATGGCGGTGACCGTGCATTCAAATGGCCGTAGACTTTCTGATAGGCTATTGGCGATCGCCCCTGGCATCTGAGAGTAAGATGAGCTTTTCTCTGCCCCCGGAAATTTCTTTCACAAAGCAGCCCCTCAATGGCGGCATGGTCTATCAGTTCCGCCATAAGTTGCTGGGAGACCTAGGTCGCCTGGTTTTGCAGGATAGACCTGATGGTCAATGTCACATCACCAGCGAGGTCGTTGGCGATCCTGATGACCCGATGACGAAAACACGCTCAAAGCTGTTTCTGCCTATCAGCGAAAAGCTGACTGCCGCGCTTGAAGCCGCGACCAGTGCGAAAGGACGTCCGCCGATTGCCCCGCCCACGCAGGTGAAAACGCCACCGGCTCCAATGGAAAGAATTCCAAGCACACAAATTCCCTGTGAGCGCTGCGGGAAAGTTGCGGCTCACCTTATCTTTGCCGACTATGCGCGGGAAGTCGGCGGCTTAGAAGACTGTGCTCGTAAGATGTACAGCGTCTATAAAAAAGTGAATGTACCCACCTGGGTGATTGGGGCTCCTTTAGATATTCCTAGCGATCACACCCCGGCGCTGACGCTCCAGGTTTGGCCCGAACGTCAGGAGCCACAGTCCATATCGCCAGCAGACTTTAACGCTGAGCTAGATAAAATTATGGACAACCATTGCTGAGGCAACTGAGGCGACGCTCTATTCATCGCCTCTATGTGTGATTCCCCTGGAAGCCTTCGCCATCGCGCGATTTAACCCCCAAATAATTGCGATTACTTGGGCTTTGGAAAAACTCCAACTAAAAGAACATCCATTAGGAACCGTCCCATCATGATGCTGGTCTAAGAAATTTTTCTAAATCTGTGACCGTTGGCTTCGACAACCACAAAGGCTCTCGATAGCTCTTCCACTGAATACTTCTCAACAACTCGCAGTAGCTCTTGGTGAACAGCATTCGCAGTAGACGGCAATATCCGTAAATAGATCACACCAGCACCCAACGACTGCACAAAGACCAGATTGCCGTAGTCTCTATCTCTGGTAATCAGTATGCGCCCTTGCGATTGCGCAGTGCTTAGAACCTCCGTATCTGGTGCTCTTGATAGCCCCAACTGCGATACTGAAACG
>JBARVU010000071.1:0-14269 GCA_049646425.1 Phormidesmis sp.
AGCTTGACCATTGCCAAGCTGCTGTTATGTCAGGCCCAAGGACGCGTCTATGCGCTGATTGCCGATGCGATTGAGCATATTCTGATGCCTTCGCCTGCGCAGATGCGAGTCTGGAAAGGCGGCAAAACGCTTACCTGGCAAGCCGACGGCGAAGAGCATCTGGTTCCAGTTAACGCGCTGGCTGAAGTTTTGCGCTATGCCTCACCGCTGCCCAATCACCGCCTGAGCGAAACCCGTAGCGATATCCAGTCGCCCGCTTCTAATCCAGTTATTTTGCTAAATCATCAAAGCGCTTTGGTCGGGCTAGAAGTCGAGCATCTGCTGGGTGAGCAGGAGCTGGTGATTAGCTCTTTAGGCGAAACCATCGTACCGCCTGCTTACCTATACGGCAGCAGTATTCTGCCAGACGGTCAGCTGACGCTCGTTCTCGACGGCGCTATCCTCGCCGAGATGATCCTAGATCTCCGCAATCGAGGCCGTATCGACATTAGCGTCGGCAAACGTGATGCGACCCAGCTGCCCTCGGGGTCTAATGATTCCGGTCTCACCAAAAAGCTGGTTTTGACAGTAGATGATTCGCTGACTGTGCGCAACGCTTTATCTGAAGCGCTTCAAAAGGCTGACTATCAGGTAATTCAGGCGCGAGATGGAGCCGAAGCGCTGCAACAACTTCAGCGCTACCCTCATGTTCAAGCGATTCTATGTGACATTGAGATGCCAGGAATGAACGGCTTTGAGTTTCTCAAGGTGCGCCAGCAGACGCCTGCGATCGCCGCGATTCCTACTATCATGCTGACTTCCCGAGCAGGTAACAAGCACCGCTTACTGACTGAGGAACTAGGCGCCACCACCTATCTCACCAAACCCTATCTCACCCCTCAGCTTTTAAAGACACTGGCCGAAGTGATTGAGCCTCAAACCAGTCAAAGACTCAGTGCCGTAGGAGAAACTCATGAATAGCGTCTTAAATCCCGTAGCTCCAACGCTCGAACCCCCTGAGGTATCTGCCGAAACGATCAAGTACATTACCTTTAAGGTGGCAGGCTATGTATTTGCACTGCCCAGTCAAGAAATTTTGAAGGTCGTGGCGACGCCTGCTCGGAGCGAAGGCGGCTTGGTCAGTATGGGCCTGGTGCAGTTAGGGCAATACAGCATTCAGATCTTGGACTTGCCAGAACTACTCAGCTTAAAGACCGTAGAGCGTAAAAGCAGCAGTGCTGAGAATCCGCCTTTCCTGATGGTGCTTCAAAATGCTGATAAAGATCTTTTGGGCATCGCGGTAGACGACCCGCCGGACTTACTAGAGGTTCCTAGCTATGCCCTCAAGCCCGTCCCCCCCGAGAAACGCCTAACCCATACCCTGAAATGGGTCAGTCACGTAGTGACCTACAGCTTGGGAAACAACCGCCATACGTTGCTCCTGTTGGATTCCTCACTTCTTTTAGCCGTCCCTCAGGCGGATCCTGAAGTGCCTGGTCTCTTCGAGATACAGCCTCCGCTAGCGGCCGAGGGTAAGCATAAGAATGCGCAATTGGTGGAAACGGCCCCTGAAGCTACGCCTTGAACCAATCTATTCCAAGTAAAGCTACGGATGTATAAAAGTAATACCATACTAGTATTACTTAAACGGTTCGGAGGCGAGTGATGCGCGTAACGACGAAGGGGCAGGTAACGATTCCGAGAAGAGTTAGGGAAGTTTTGGGTATAACGCCTGAAATGGAAGTTGACTTTGTTGAGGAGGACGGCAGGTTCTATTTAGTGAAGGCAAGTGAGCCGGTTGCGACTGGCAGGTTCAAAAAACTGAGAGGCATTGCCACGACTGGGATGTCTACGGATGAAATTATGGGCTTGACAAGAGAGCGGAGATGAATGGTGTTTTTATCGATGCTTGCGTGCTGCTAGATCTCTTTACTGCCGATCCGCAGTGGGCTGACTGGTCGGAGGCAGCGCTAGAGCGCTACAGCCAGACAAACTCTTTGTATATCAATTCGATAGTCTATGCAGAGGTATCGGTCGGCTTTGAGCAAATAGAGGCGGTGGAGGCAGCGATCTCACAAATGGATATCAAGGCGATCAAGATTCCCCGTGAGGTGCTGTTTTTAGCAGGAAAGGTCTTTCTTAAGTATCGAAAGAATAAAGGGGCTAAGCGATCACCACTGCCCGACTTTTTTATTGGAGCGCAGGTGCTGGTTTCAGATTTTGCCTTGGTGACGAGAGACTTGCAGAACTACAAAACTTACTTTCCGCAGGCGAAGCTGATTTGTCCTGAGGGCAAGCTTTAAAACTGTTTGAGAAATCTCAAGTCGCTGCTGTAAAGCCGCCTGATATCGTCAATTTTGCTTTGCACCATCGCCAGACGCTCGACCCCAAGGCCAGCAGCAAAGCCAGAATAAACGTCAGGGTCGCAGCCGACTGCTTTGAGCACGTTAGGGTCGATCATGCCGCAACCCATGACTTCGAGCCACTGACCCTGCCAGCGCACGTCAACTTCCGCAGAAGGCTCCGTGAAAGGAAAGTAGCTAGGCCGGAAGCGCACCTCAATATCACCGAACAGCGCTTCTAGAAAGAGCTGTACGGTACCCCGCAGATCGGTAAACGTGATGGTCTTGTCGACAGCGAAAAACTCAATCTGATGAAATACCGCCGCGTGGGTGGCATCTACCGTATCGCGGCGATAGCAGCGGCCCGAGGCCAATACGCGCATCGGCGGCTCGTTGCTTTCCATGTAGCGAATTTGAGTATTCGAGGTGTGGGTGCGCATGAGCTGCCCGCCTGGTAAGTACAGCGTGTCTTGCATGTCACGGGCGGGGTGGTCGGGCAAGAAATTGAGCGCTTCGAAGTTGTAGTAGTCGCTCTCGATTTCTTGGCTCTGAGCGACGGTGTAACCTAGGCCCACAAAAATATCAGTAATCTGGTCGATGATGCTGTTGATGGGATGAATATGTCCCTGAGACTGATAGACACCCGGCATGGTCACATCCAAGGTCTCTGCTTCTAGCTGAGCGCTGACCTGGGCTGCCTGCAAGCTTGCTTTACGCTGCTCGATCTGCGATTGCAGAGCAGTTTTGGCTTGGTTTGCCAGCGCTCCGATTCTAGGCCGTTCCTCTGCTGATAGCTTGCCCATGCCGCCGAGCACTTTGGAAAGGTCGCCTTTTTTACCCAAATATTTGACGCGCACTTTGTCGAGTTCATCGAGTCCATTGGCAACGCTGATATCTTTGGTCGCCTTTTGTTGGACAAGGCTCAACTGAGCTTCAATTTCGGATGATGACATGGCGCTTGTAGCGACTCCAAACGGTAAAAAATAAAGCGGTTTGCGAAAGTGTCTCCAGGCACTCGAGCGGTAAAGCTACCGCAAGGCTGTGAGTGATTCGCAAATTAGTCTATGGTAACCTGCCAGAAAGGTCTAGGTGCCTTCCCAGTTTTATAGTTTGAGCGTATCCCATGAATGTGCTGGTAAGTAACGATGACGGTATCTTTGCGCTGGGGATTCGGGCATTGGCTAATGCCTTGGCCAATGCTGGACATGAGGTGACAGTGGTGTGCCCGGATCGCGAACGCTCAGCAACTGGCCATGGCCTGACGCTGCACAAGCCGCTGCGGGTGGAACCCGTCGAAGGTGTATTTGCCCCTGAGGTAACGGCTTGGGCTTGTTCGGGAACGCCGTCTGACTGTGTAAAGCTAGCGCTGGATGCGATATTGCCTGCCGCTCCAGATTTTGTTGTGTCAGGGATTAATCATGGGGCTAACTTGGGTACCGACGTGCTTTACTCAGGGACGGTGTCGGCGGCGATGGAGGGAGTGCTGGAGGGGATTCCGGCGATCGCCATCAGTCTCACCAGCTTTGCCTACAAAAACTTTCAACCTGCAGCCGAATTCGCGGTACAGATGCTTGCTCAGCTAGAAAAGCAGCCGCTCAATCTACCCATATTACTCAACATCAACGTGCCCCCGGTTGCCGCCGCCGAGATTAAGGGGGCAGTGATCGCTAGACAAGGCATTCGGCGCTATTTCGATCAGTTTGAAAAGCGCACTGACCCCCGGGGAAAAATTTACTACTGGCTAGCCGGTGAAGTGATGGAAGAAGGCGATGTCGAGCTACCCGCTAAGGCTGAGGCCAGTCAGGTAACCCGTCTAGAAAAAGAGCTATCGGCGCTCAGCGCTCAATTCACCACTGATGTGAAAGCCATTAAAGATAGCTACATTACGGTAACGCCGCTGCAGTACAACCTCACAGCATACACAGCGCTGGATTTTATCAACACCTGGCAATCTGACAGTTTTCAGGGCGACCTTCTGCTGAGCTAACTAAGGAACAAAGCAGCAAACTAAATTAACGAATATCGAAAGCTCTGTGCTCAGCTTGGGCACTCTGCAAGAGGGTACTTCAGTTTTCGCTAACGAGTACTCAGTCGCCTCTTGATCCGACAAAGGGGGACTCCAGCTGTAAAGATAGACAGTTAATTCCTCTAAATCACTTCATACAAAGCTCATGTCAGATCAGCACGGACAATTTTCGATATGCTTTTGGGGCGTCCGGGGACGTGTCGCTTGTCCAGGATCTCAGACGGTTCGATACGGTGGTAACACGGCCTGCATTGAGATGAGAGTCGGCGGGGAACGGCTGATTTTTGACGGCGGTACGGGGTTACGCAATCTTGGCCAGAAAATGCTTGCGGAAATGCCGGTGAAAGCCAATATGTTTTTCACCCATTCCCACTGGGATCATATTCAGGGATTTCCATTTTTTGTCCCAGCTTTTGTCGCGGGCAACCGATTCAAAATTCACGGGGCGATCGCGCCCAACGGCTCCACTATTGAGCAGCGCCTGAACGATCAGATGCTGCATCCCAACTTTCCAGTGCCCCTACAGATCATGGGCGCTGATCTAGAATTTTGCGATATTGAAGTTGGTGAAGCCGTCAAAATTGGTGAAGCGGTGATTACGAATGCCCTGCTCAATCATCCCGGCGAAGCCATTGGCTATCGGGTGAGTTACCGGGGGTACTCAGCCGCTTATGTGAGCGACACGGAGCATTTTCCGGGTCGTCTAGATGAAAACGTGCTGCGGCTCGCCCAAGATGCCGATGTAATGATCTATGACTGCACCTACACAGATGATGAGTATTACGACGAAAGGTCTAGCAAGATAGGGTGGGGGCATTCTACCTGGCAAGAGGCCGTGAAGCTAGCCAAGGCAGCCAATGTCAAACAGCTGGTCATTTTTCACCACGATCCAACGCACACCGATGAGTTTATGGACGATATCGTCCGGCAAACCTCGGTTGCCCTGCCTAGCAGTATTGTGGCAAAGGAGGGTATGGTGCTCGATCTGATCAAAGAAAATTCAGCAGCTGTAGCGGCGGTCTAACTCTTTGAATTCGCAGGAATTATAGATCGCGGCGCAGACTGGCTGTATGTCAGAATGTAAAGCGTGTGGATTACTTCTTCTCTCAACGCGGCAAAGACCCCGACCAATATAGCGCTAGGAAACTTTGACGGCGTTCATTTGGGCCATCAGCAGGTGATGGCCCAAGTTTTAGCTGACCGATCACCCTTTGCACAAGGTTTCGAGCTATTTACGGCGGCGTCTATAGCAGCCCTGCATAGCGGTACGAGCACTGCTGGCTATAGTCATCTGTCAGCGCGCGCCTATCCTGATGTCGCTGAATATTTGCCTGAATCGACAGGCATGCCACCCACCGTACAAGCGACGGTCGTCACCTTCTCGCCTCATCCCCAAGAATATTTTTCGGGGATGCCAAAGCTTTTGCTGACGCCAATTGCTGAGAAAACCTGGCAGCTTGCCCAGATGGGTATTCAGCAGTTGGTCATGCTGCCTTTCAACCTGGCTTTGGCTGAGCTGAGCCCGGAGGAGTTTGTCGCCCAGATTTTGATCAAGGGACTAAAGGCTGAGCAGATTAGCGTAGGCAGCGATTTCCGCTTTGGGAAAGACCGGCGGGGTAACGCAGAGGTGCTTGAAACCATTGCCGCTCGCTACGGGGTGCCGGTGATGCAGGTTCCGCTCAAGCACGAAAAGGGCGATCGCATCAGCAGTTCGCGCATTCGCCAAGCGCTACAGTCTGGCGATTTAGAGGTCGCAACCCGCTTGCTCGGTCGCCCCTACACGTTGACCGGTCGGGTCGTGCAAGGCCAACAGCTCGGTCGCACTATTGGATTTCCGACTGCCAACTTACGGCTACCTGCTGACAAGTATCTGCCTCGCACAGGTGTCTACAGTGTGCGAGTGTATGGCGTCGGCACAGAGCCCTTACAGGGCGTGATGAATATTGGCAATCGCCCTACGGTCGACGGTCAGGCACTCAGTATAGAGATTCATTTGCTGAATTGGTCTGGCGACCTATACGGTCAGGTCTTGACGGTGAGCCTGGAAGGATTTGTCCGAGCTGAACAAAAATTTGATTCGTTGGAGCGGCTGAAAGCTCAAATTGCGGCTGACTGTAGCGTGGCGATCTCCACGCTGAGCTAAACCCGTCAAAGCCGAAAACCTTTGCTACTTTTAGTGCTTTGTTCATCCATTCTTAACCTGATCTCAGTAGATTTACATGTTGAGGGTCAATATCTAGGAAGCATTTATCGCTATGAGCTTAAAGCGTCGACAGTTTTTGCTGTTTTTAGGGGCGGCGGCGGGGAGTACCGCTGTCGGATCTTTCGGTCAGAAAGCGCAGGGACAGGCACCTGCTAGCCTTGAGCAACTGCGCAGCACGATACTATCTAAAACTCAGCCGCAGGCATTTCAGCCGGTCAAAGGCCCAATGCCCTACGACGCGATCAAGATTGCTCCTGAGCAGCAGCCTTTGGCATACGCCCAATATGCCTTGCAAGATGACATTGTCCTGCCGGATGGCTTTACCTACGACGTTATCGCTGCTTGGGGAGATGACCTGGGTGATTCTCGCTTTGGCTACAACAACGACTATCTTTCGTTTGTGCCGACCGGGGCAGATGAGGGCTACCTTACGGTCAACTTCGAGTACATCAGCACTGGCACCTGGGATCAGACCTATGAGGCAGTACTCGGCAAATCTCTGCCCTTTGAGGAAGTCCTAAAGGCGTTGGCAGCAACTGATGATCAAATAGACGCCTTTAAGCTAGCGGATAGTGATCCTCTAAAGGCTCAGATTGCAGACATTTCTAAAGAGGCGCTGATCGATCAGGGCCTGGGCGTAATTTTTGTTCAGCGAGAGGCTAACGGTCGGTGGGTGCGGGTACCGAATGCGAGCGATCGCCGCATTACCGGCATCTCTGGTCTCGAAGATGGCCGCTACTTACAATCAACAGGGCCAGCCGTCGCCGTTTTTAACAAAACCGAAGTAAATGGTTACACCGATGGCTTAGGCGATCAAATCATCGGGACCTTCGGTAATTGCGCGGGCGGTACGACACCCTGGGGCAGCGTCCTCAGCGCCGAGGAAAACATTCAAAGCCAGGTGCCTGAGGCTATTCACAGCGATGGCTCTTCTTTTTCGCCAAGTGCAAAGGTGTTCGATCAGGGGCTGGATGGTCAAGGCAACGTGCTGGGGCTCTCTGGCAATAAGTACGGCTGGATTGTCGAAGTTGATCCGAGCAATCCAGATGACTATGGAACCAAGCACACCTGGCTGGGTCGCTACCGGCATGAAGCTGTCGGGGTGCGGGTAGAAGCCGGTAAGCAGCTGGCTTTTTATTCGGGATGCGATCGCCGAGGTGGCCACGTTTACAAATTCATCAGTGCCGATACCGTCAGTGACCCGACCGATAAAGCGAACTCTCAACTGCTGAGCGAGGGCATGCTCTACGCCGCTAAGTTTAACGCCGATGGTACGGGGCAGTGGATCCCTTTGACCATGAGTACGCCAGTCGATCCTATTTTGCCTAGCAGCGTCATGGGCGGGATGGTTCCGCTCCCTAATCGACCCGAAGGCGGCTTTGAAGACGTTCAAGCAGATGCGGTTGCGGCTGCCTTTAAGGCGCGATTTTCGACGCTAGGCGATCTCTACGAAGGCAGTGACCTCGAAAAGCAGGGGGCCATCTTGATAGATGCTCATTTCGCTGCAAATGCGGCGGGTGCGACTGCGACCGCTCGGCCGGAAGACACCGATGTTGCCAAAGACGGAACGCTTTTTATTGCCTTCACTTCAGGCACGCCGGGGGGTGATGGGGGCCCGGACAAAGCCATTTTCGTCGGCCCCAATGGCGAAGAGGACTATGAGGCAGGCTGGATTATGAAGCTTACAGAAGCGGGCAGCGACCCCGGCGCGCTGACCTTTGCCTGGGAGATGTTTGCTACTGGCGGCGAACCGACAGATGGCGGAATGGGGTTTGTCAATCCAGACAACTTAGAGTTTGATTCTCAAGGCAACCTTTGGATGGTGACAGACATGTCGACGAGTACCCACAATAACGCCGTTCCTCAACGCCAGGATGAAGCAGGCAAAGCGCTCAGCGATAAGGACTTGCTGGGGCTCTACGGTAATAATTCTCTCTGGCAGATTGTCACTCAGGGAGAGCAGGCAGGTGAGGCTAAAATGTTTGCCTATGGCCCGATGGAATGCGAACTGACGGGGCCGTTCTTCACCCCTGATGGCACCACTTTGTTCCTAGCTGCTCAGCATCCTGGAGAGCGCAACGGTGTTCGAGAGGCGATGGCGAGTGAGATGCGTGAGTTCGCGCTGAAGACGACAGCGGGGGAACTCTTCACGCAAACGCGAGCAGTCCCAATTGGATCTAACTGGCCGCAAAAAGGCGAGAGCTCACCGCCAAAGCCTTCGGTCGTGGCTATTCGCCGGATAGACGGAGGTGTGATCGCATAAGCGTCTATGTATAAGCCATCTGTGTAATGCTTTGTAATGCTTTAGAGGGCGCTAAGATGTTGGACAGACACTTTCGCCCTGCTGCTATGTCACTTTCTGCAACCCTTTGGCAGGCTCATCAAGATCTCGCCAAAGCTTCACTGGAGAGTCCTTTTGTACAGGGCATTGGGGATGGTTCGCTGCCACTAGAGAAGTTCGCTTACTACGTCGGGCAAGATGCCTTTTTCCTGGAGGCATTTGCCCGCGCCTACAGTATTGCGGCTGCTAAGACGCCTGCCTGGGAGGGCTTTCAAGTCTTTCACAGCTTGGCTGATGGCGTTTTGCAAGAGCTACATCTGCATCAGAGCTATGCGCGATCGCAAAGCATCGATCTCAAGACCATTTCCCCCGGCACGGCTACTCGCCAGTACACCGACTTTCTGCTGGCCACGGCTTGGAGCCAGCCCGTGGGCTTGACTGCTGTCGCCATGTCTCCCTGTATGAGGCTGTATGCCTACTTAGGTCAAACCCTGGCCGCAGGGGGAATTCCTACCCATCGGTATGGCGACTGGGTCGCGACCTACAGCGGCAATGATTTTGAGCCATTAGCCAAGCAGCTAGAATCTTTAGTCGACGATTACGCGCAAGATAGTGTGCTCACACGCTCGACCTACCGCCATGCCATGATCTGTGAGCGCGATTTCTTTCAGGCGGCGTGGCAAGCGGCATGATGTCTCAGCTACTGAGCCGCAAAGTCATAGCTTTCTTTTACCAGCCATTTCTGACCATTGTGTATGAACAGCGTGAGCTGGTTTACCGTGAAGTCAAAATGAATTTCCTGATGCTGAAAGGTGGACCATGCCTGACGAAACATGCCGGGCTTGAGATCTCGATAGGCAACGGTCAGATGCGGGACAAAGCGTCGGTTGCGATCTCGCTGACTCACTAAGCCCAAATCTTCCTCTAGATGTGACAGCAGCTGCGGCTGAATGGCAATCAGGCGATCACCTTTCACCACGTCGATGTAGATCGCATGAGGTGCAAATGCCCCAAAGCCATCCAGTGTAATTGGCACGGGTGAGTGTACTGCCGCAAACTGACCGAGCGACCTAGCAAGCTCCGGCAAATCGATCAGCGGCCATTCAAACGGGGCCAGCAGCGTTACGTGCGGCGGTGACCGAAAAGCGGCCTGGCTAGCGTAGCGATCGCGCATTATCCCTTTAATCTCATTGGCCTTAGCCTGTACATCTACAGGCGGCAACAGCGCAATAAAAAATCGCTTTCGGTTTGTCGATTTTTCATCAAGTTCCACAGTTTTTGGGTTGCCCATAGAATAGTCTTAAAAGAAGTCGCCAGCGCTATAGATGCATCAGGATATTGACGATGGCATGGTTTGTCAAAATTGAACGCGGTATTGTTAATAAACCCCGGTTCGACCAGTTTGTCGCTGCTCATGTTGATTACGTTAACAGCTTGATTAAAAATGGACATCAAGCGCGCAGCGGATATTGGGCAGAGCATGGGGGCGGTATGCTGATTTTCACTGCCGATTCTCTAGCCGCTGCGAAAGCCGTCGTCGAAGCCGATCCGCTGATTGCAAACCACTGTGTGGACTATGAGCTCCATGAGTGGTGCATCGTCGCGGAACCCGCTCAAAATCAACTTCAAAACCAGTGACCCTTCAAGGCATAGTGCCAGATTGCCTGCTCAAATCGTAGAATGGTCTCTCAACGCTACATTCCTCAATTTTTTTAGCAGCAAGTTCTCATGGCCACGAACCAAACTAGCGGCGGCGGTATCAAGATTGCTGCCGACAACCGTCAGGCCCGCTATCAGTACGAAATTTTAGACACTTACGAGGCAGGCATCGCGCTTGTCGGCACAGAGGTAAAGTCTATCCGCGAGGGCAAAGTCAATCTGCGAGATGGATTTGCCAATGTTAAGCGAGGTGAAGTCTGGCTGCACAACGTGCATATTTCCCCGCACAGCATGACTAGCCTCGCTTACAATCATGAGCCTCGCCGGGTTCGTAAGCTGCTGCTGCACAAGCAAGAGATTCGCAAGCTAATCGGCCAAACTGAGCAAAAGGGACTTACCCTCGTGCCGCTCAAAATGTATTTCAAGGCGGGACGAGTTAAGGTGAGTATCGCTTTGGGTCGAGGTAAGAAGCTGCACGATAAGCGCGAAAGCCTGAAGAAAAAGCAGGACACGCGGGAGATGGCTAGAGTGATGAAAGGACGAGAGTAGGGCTGCGTTAAGTCTTGCTTCAGACATCAAAAGTGGCCCGATCAATCGCAGCGACAACTTTTTCGTAAATGGCCTCGGCTTCTTGAGGCGTGTTGCCTATGCAGGTGAGGCCGAGTTTGCCATACTCACTCAGACAGCCCATCAGATGAAAGACAGCGCCGACCCCATCAATAGAACTAAAGTGCAGCTGCTCACCCATGATGATATCCATCAGGTCATTTGGCAGTAGACCTCGATAGGCTTCCTTTTGTAGATTATCTGAGGCCCGGTAGTACTTGGCCTGGCCGCTTTTGGTGTAAAACTTACCGTCTTTGAGGCTGTAGGTGCCGTTGGTCAGTAGCTTAAGCGCCATAAAGGGATGAGTCGTTCCCCCCTTACGCAGGTTGATTTCGATGGCGTATATCTGCCAGGGCGAGGATATGTTTTCAGGCTCATGTACCGCCACAAAGTCTACGCTGTAGCGCTCTAGGGCCCCTTTAGCAGCCAGATTTTCGCCGACCTTACGTCCCATTTCTTGGAGGACCATGCGATAGGCTTCATCGGCTGGGAAGGTGCAGCCCAAGAAGATTTGGTCATCTGGGCCACCGAGCACCTGGTCATGCGTGGAGAGAATTTCCACATCGCCATTCGGGGTGACCCGCCCCTGCACGCTGGGAGAATATTTGTGTTCACCTCCGATAAAGGCTTCAGCGATCGCCCCCAACTCCCCAATCTTTCGCTCAAAGGACGCCCAGGTTTCGCTACTACACTGAAAGTGCAGCCGAGGCAGTGCTGCCTTCAGCGCCGCTACCCGGGCAGCATGACTTGCCTTTGCCGGGGCCACATCTGCAATGTCATGTAAAAAAAGTAGCGCATTCCCCTCCCCCGAGAACCCTTCGTTGAGCTTGACAACAATGCGCTCAAGCGTTGGCTGTCGCTCCCATAGAGCCGCTGACGCTTCGGCTAGGGCGTCCGCATCATGGGTTAGCTGGCTGCCATCTGGAAACGGCAGACCACATTCAGCAAAAATCTGGCGGCTACCGCCTTTCGTCCCCCAGTACAGCAAATCGGGGTCGACCGCGAGCAGCGGCAGATCGAGCGCTAATGCCAGCTTTTTCTCCATCTCGGTAGCGTTGTAGCAGGTCATGTACGCCTCACCGAGTTTGATTTTGTCCTTGATTCGCCGCAGGAGTCGCGGCCTGGCCAGGATTTTTTCACTCAGGGGGCGTAAGGAAGAATCGTAGGTAGAGAATAGGTCAAGGCGATCGCGCGCGTGAGAACTTGGAATCCCCGGCAGCAGCTCCAGATAATAATCCACGATGCTCGGATGCAGCGGCTGAGAGGTGACATAGATCAATCGAGTCTCCGGGTTGCGCAGCCGGATCAACGAAAACAGCAGCCGTTCCTCGTAGTGATGCACGCCTTGAATCTTCATCAGCTCAGCTTGATCCAGGCTGAGCGAAGGCACGACTAAAATCTGCCGAGGACGACGGTCAAACGCATCAATCGACTGCCAGCGGTCTTTGAGCTGAGCCTGCAGTCGATGAAATCTTTCGGTGTCTGACACAGTGCTCTCCGAATTACCCACGGACTGCTCCAGGGAAGAAATCGCTTCAGTCGTGACCATAGGTGCCTCCTGGTGCAACCAAGCTAACCATTCAAAGCTTAATATGCTCAGGGGCGGTATCTTTCTCCCTAAATGGCCAAATCCGCAAAACCCAATAGCCATCGCCACAAAATAAAATATAAAAAAGTCGGTGCGACCAGTTGCAAGTCACACCGACTATATTCACTTAGAAGAGTTAGGACGGAGAGTTAGGACGTTAGGGAACCTTAGGAATATCGACGAGCTGTTGCTTACGGATCAGTCTGCAAGCCTTGCTGAGGCTGCAGATAAGCCACCATCTGCTCGACCCCGCGCTGAATTCGGCGGGTGACCGTCATCGGGCTAACTCCAATGCGCTCAGCGACTTCTTTACGAGAGAGCCCTTTGAAAAATACAAACTCAATCGCAGAGCGGGTCTTTTCCTCTAGCTGGTTCATCGCTCGCTGAATCTGCTGACGGTCTTCTTCAAGTCCCTGAAGCAGCATGTAGTGAATATCTGGCAGCGTGTCGCCTAAGGTAATGCTTGAATCGATTTGGTGGCAGACGGTGGCATCTAAGCTCAGCGGCATCCGGTTTTTATTGGCCAGCTTGACCTGGCGCCACTCTTGAACCGAAACGCCTAGGGCGTCAGCCATTTCGATGTCGGAGGGCTGACGGCCATACTCCCGAATCAGCTCAGCCTGACGCTTCTGACCTTCTTTTTGCAAGTCTTGCCAGCGACGGGGAATCTTAACGGTAGTGCCGCGATCGCGTAAAAAGTGAAGCATCTCGCCGCGAATATAGGGCACTGCGAAAGAGCTGAAGGCGCAGCCCTGACTGGGATCGAACCGCTCAATCGAGCGAATCAGGCCGATATAGCCAATTTGCTCTAGATCTTCGTACGGTTCAGCGCACTGATGGCTGACCCGGTGAGCAATCTTGCGAACCAAGCCAGCATTCAGTCGAACCAACTGATTGCGAAGCCTGACCGAACGATCCTGCTTATACTCCATAAGCAATTCCATACCACGGGAGCGAAGTTGTGCCGATTTTGAAGAAGCCATATTTAATGCAGGAGTTACTGCAGCGAAGCGGTGCGTGAATTAAACTCATTCTCGGGAAGTGGCCCCTAGCTCACCATCGTTGAAATACGGTAGTCCCCAGAGGCAGCACCGAAGTACTTAGGCAGATACACGCAACCCGCTAAAAACAAACGCGCTCATGCGACCGGCAAAGTCCATGTACCGAGGCTGCTTTCACCGTTACGGTCAGTAGATATCCCGGGCAGTTTATGCCACCTCAAAATTTATCTTTCTACCCGTAGCAACGCCCTGCGAATGCATAAAGCAGGCGGCTTCCGTACCAATTTTTTGCGGGTTTTCACTCAAACTGACCGCTCCGCAGCCTGAGCTGTAAATAATTGGTACAGGCGCGAAATCCGTAATCGCCGAATCTCAATAGATTCAGTACACTCTTAGAGAAGACGATTCATTTGAGAAAGACACTACCCGATGAGCAATACCAGTAACTTCCGTAAAGCTATCAGCGATGCCAAAGGTCAGGCGCTGGTTGGCCCCAATGTAATTGCCAATGCACTGCCCTATGTCGGCGGCGGCCTGATTCTGACGGCAGCCGGTACGTTCGGTGGCCTCACCGTGCTGAGAAC
>JBARVU010000072.1:0-11903 GCA_049646425.1 Phormidesmis sp.
CACTTCTGCAAAGACGATCTCTTCGATGAAGACCTAGAAGCCCTCTCTCCCGACTTTCGCTTTTACTACGACTGCCTGATGGCGCCCAACGCCCGCTCGGTGATCTCGGCAATGAAGCGGATGGATAAGCTCGATGGGGAAATTGAGACGATTGCTACCGGTCACGGCCCCTTGCTCCGTCACAATGTCGCCGAGCTTACCGGGCGCTACCGCGAGTGGAGTCAGCAAAAGAGTGATGCGGAAACGCTGATAGCGGTGTTTTATGTGTCTGACTACGGGTATAGCGATCGCATCTCCCAGGCGATCGCCCGAGGCATTACTAAAACCGGCGTCGGCGTCGAGATGGTGGACTTGCGCTCAACCGATGCTCAAGACGTGAATGAAATTGTCAGCCGCTCGACGGGTATCGTCATTGGCATGCCTCCCTCGACCGGCAGAGGCTATGAAGAAACCCACGCCGCCCTGGGGACGATCCTGGCAGGCGTCGGTAGTAAAAAGACGTTCGGCCTATTTGAATCCTACGGCGGCGATGACGAGCCGATTGACCCATTGCACACCAAGCTCCAAGACTTGGGGTTAAAGGTCGCCTTCGACCCCATCCGGATTAAAGATACGCCTAGTGAAGCAAGCTATCAGCTCTGTGAAGAAACCGGCACTGACCTAGGCCAGGAGCTCGCCCAGTCTAAGAAAATCAAAAAGATCAAGGCGCTAGACGCTGACCTGCAAAAAGCGTTAGGCCGTATCAGCAGCGGACTGTACATTATCACAGCCACAAAAGGCGACGTCCAGTCAGCAATGCTGGCCTCCTGGATTACGCAGGCAAGCTTTGAGCCCTTGGGCTTTACCGTAGCGGTTGCCAAAGACCGGGCGATTGAATCGCTGATGCAGGTTGGCGACACCTTTGTGCTGAATATTCTAGAAGAAGGTGATCATCTGCCGCTGATGAAGCATTTCCTGAAGCGCTTTCCGCCCGGCGCGGATCGCTTTGCTGGTGTACGGACTCGCCCGGCCGACAACAAATCGCCTATCCTCGCAGACTCCCTAGCTTATTTAGAGTGCGAAGTTGCCAGTCGCATGGAGCTAAGCGACCACTGGTTGGTGTACTGCACGGTAGATAACGGCAAAGTCGCCAAAGAAGATGCGCAGACGGCTGTTCACCACCGCAAAGTTGGCAACTACTACTAAATTCAGAGAGAGGCCACTCAAATGACTGCCCAAACCCCAGCCCCTCAGTCCTCTACTGAGCAAAAGCCCGCTGACTCTGGTCATAGAGACGTACAGGTACTGCCGATTGCGGCGGATACCACTGCATTGAGATCGCGCTCTTGGGACCGCCTCCGTTTTGAAATAGAATACGCCCTGGAACAAGGCACCACTGCCAATTCTTACCTGATCCGTGGTAACCGCATCGCTTTGGTAGATCCACCGGGCGGTTCCTTTACAGAGGCTTTTTTGACAGCACTCAAGGCAGAGATTGACCTGGCAGAAATCGACTACATCGTCTTAGGTCATACCAATCCCAACCGGATAGAAACGCTCAAGACGCTACTGCCGCTGACGCCTCAGGCGAAAATTGTATGCTCCAACCCAGCAGCGATCGCCCTTCAATCCGCTAACATCGATCATCCCATTCAGCCAATCAAAGGCGGTACCGAGCAAGACCTGGATCTTGGTCAAAAGCATCATCTCCATTTCATTCTCACGCCGACACCTCGCTACCCTGATGGCATGTGCACTTACGACAGCGTCACCGAAGTGCTCTACAGCGACAAATTTCTAGGCGCTCACGTCTGCTCCGAAGACGCTTACGATCTCCATCGCGAAACCCTGCTAGAAGACCAGCGCTACTATTTTGACTGTCTGATGGCCCCCAATGCTCGTCAGGTAGAGGCAGCGCTAGAAAAGCTTGGCGAATATGTGCCACGGCTGTATGCCACCGGCCACGGCCCTTTAGTCCGCTACGGCGTCACTGACCTGACTCAGAAATATCATCAGTGGGCAGCGCAGCAAAAAGGAAAAGATCTGTCGGTGGCGCTGATTTATGCTTCAGCTTATGGAAATACGGCGACGATTGCGCAGGCGATCGCCCGGGGCATTACCAAAGCAGGCGTCGGGGTTACTTCTATCAATGCTGAGCAGAGCGACACCGCTGACATCAAAGCAGCCACTGAAAAATCTGCCGGTTTTATCATGGGCTCGCCGACCCTCGGGGGCCATGCCCCCACTCAGATCCAAACGGCTTTGGGGGTAGTGCTTTCTGCCGCCAGCAAGACCAAGCTAGCAGGTGTTTTCGGCTCTTTTGGCTGGAGCGGTGAAGCAATTGATCTCCTGGAAAGTAAGTTCAAAGATGCGGGCTACAGCTTTGGCTTTGATCCGATTCGGGTGAAGTTTACGCCCGATGCGAAGACTTTACAGGAGTGCGAACAGGCCGGTACAGACTTCGCCCAACAGCTCAAGAAAGCGAAAAAGGCCAAGGCTCCGCGCGTTACCGCCTCGTCGGTAGAGAAGGCAATCGGTCGGTTAGTCGGTTCCCTCTGCGTTGTCACCGCGAAGCAGGGAGACATCAGCGGGGCGATGCTCGCTTCCTGGGTGGCTCAGGCCACGTTTACTCCGCCCGGCTTTACGGTCGCCGTCGCCAAAGACCGCGCGATTGAAGGGCTGATGTATTCCGGCTCTAGCTTTGTGCTGAACATTCTGGCAGAAGGTAAGTATTTAGGGCCGATGAAGCACTTTCTAAAGCCTTTTGGCCCTGGGGAAGACCGGTTTGAAGGGGTTGAGACCCGGGAAACTGAGGACGGGCAGATTGTCCTGGCAGCGGCGATCGCCTATCTCGAATGCGAAGTTGCTGCCCGGATGGACTGCGGCGACCACTGGGTGATCTATGCCACTGTCAGCGGCGGCGAAGTGATTGACAACGATGCTAAAACTGCTGTTCACCACCGCACAACTGGCACTCACTATTAACCGCAGTGCCCGCCAAAGCGGGTTTTGCGAGTAGGCCAAAAATGACGTTAGTCTAGCTGTTTTTACAGCCGGTGTGATCTGGTGCGAAAACTATCGACGCACCCACTCCATCTGGGGAAACTACATTAGCCATGCGATCACAGTCGTAGCGCTAAACATTGTTGCCTGGCGCATATTCTTTATCCAGCCGGGGTAGGCACCTAGAAGTCTTGGACTGAAGTTCAAACGCCTTGACCACGAGTTTGCCAGTATCAGGCCCATTTTGGCCACTTCCACTCATCTAACTCATGTTGGATCTAGATCTATCGATCCGTCGTCTGGCTCGTTATCTGGTTCGTCATCTGGCTCGTTATCTGGATCTGAATCCACGAACTCATCCGACTCATCTGGCTCAACCGGCTCAGAAGTAACATTATCTACCGAGAGGGCGAGCTGATAGCTGATCGGCTCAGCCGAACGATTTACGACGACTACCTGGTAGTAGCCAGACTGAGTAGCCGCGCCCGACCAGGTGGTACGCTCCGAATCAGCCGGAGGCGCAGTACTGTCGTCGGTTGGCTCAGGCGGATAGAGCGAGAGCAGCGTACTGTCAGCCGGAGCCGTCAGATTTAGCCGCATCTGCTGTCCTTCTGATAGCCGTAATGTATACACCTTGCCCTCTCCCGGTTCGAGTGAACCGTCTATATCCTGACTGAACGTGCCCGGGGCAAACTGTACATCCTCTCTCAGCGTCCCCGATTCGATGGCCCGGGCGGTATCATCGGCCAGCGCGTAGTAAAGCTGAGCAATGGGTTGGGTGAGAAAGTCGCGACCCGCTTGGGCCGGAAACAGCATGAAAAATTTTGCGTCAACGAGGTCGTACAGCGATCGCTCTCCGACATCAACGGACGAGATCAGCCTTTGCAGAGCTTCATCGCTGTCTTCACTGTAGCTACCCACTGCGCTCAGAGAGCGCTCCCCAAAGTTGTTTTCTAGCTTGTCGAGTAAGTTAAGCGCGATATTGTCCCAGCGGAGGCGCAAAGGCTCATCAGCTGCGGCATCGCTGAGCGCCTGACGTTCACCCCCTGGCCCGCTGGTGAGCAGGTTAGGGTACTCCTGGTAAAACAGCTGGTCGATCAGCCGGGTGAAATAGCCCTCGTCAATTCCTAGCGCCTCCCGGCGAGTTGCAATCTCCTGCTTACGGGCAGTCTCTTCTGGCGAAAACTCACCTTCTTGCAGCGGCTGGAATTCTCCACTGGTATCGGCGCCTTGCGGTTGAGGCGAATTGTTCCGCCGCAAGAGCGTCAGCGCCAGCAGCATACTAAACAAGCCCACTAACAGGATTACGCCTACTGTTGCCGCCGTGGAATTGGGCTGGCTAATGATGTGCTGGGCCTCTGGCTCGGTACCAAGTTCGTACACCTCTGGCTCATCGGTCGCCGTATCGTCGTCGCGCAGATCGCTGGGGTCTACTTCTCCTGCCAAACCCGGCGGAATCACTAGCGGTACCTGATCGTCGTCGCTACGAGATGGACCCAGAGGAAAGCTGTCTCCGATCGCTGTCGCCTCATTGTCACCATACAGATCGTCAGGGGCAGCGCTGTGTGATCGCTCCTGACGATGTTCGCTCTGCTCAAGGGCAGCGAGCACCGATTCAGCAGTCTGAAAGCGATCTTCGGGGTCGGCTGCCAGCATTTTTTCGAGGATTTTGCCGAGCTCAGGACTCAGTACTTCATAGCCGCTCCAAATGCCATGGTAAGGATCGTGAAGCACCTGGGGGTCTTTGCCAGTAGCCAACACCAGCAGCGTTGCCCCGAGCCCATAGAGGTCGCTAGAAGCATCGGCCCTACCGGCACTGAGCTGTTCTTGGGGGACATAGCCAACTTTGCCAATTCGGGTGGTGGCCGGCTCCATGCCCTCAAGTGAAAGCTGGCTGCGTACTGATGCGGCCACTTCCTTGACGCTGCCAAAGTCAATTAGCACAGGCAAACCATCGGTCTGTCGCAAAATCAGGTTATCTGGGGAAATATCGCGGTGTACCAGTCCCAAACTATGGACGTAGGACAGCACCGGCAATAGCTGATAGAGTAGCTGCGTGATTTCAGTTTCATTGAACTGGCCGCCAAATCGCTGACGGTCTTCTAACAGCGACTGATAGGTTGGCCCGGCAATGTAGTCCTGAACGATAAACAGCCGTCCGCCGGTTTCAGACTCCACTTCTAAAAGCTGGCGAAATTCGGGAATTTGCTTGTGGTCTAGCTGATACAGTACGCTCGCTTCGCGCTCAAACAGCTCTTTGGCTTTGGCGAGCAAGTCTTTGTCTTCGATTTGGGGAATGAATTCTTTGACCACACAGAGCTCGTCGTAGCGATGGCGATCTTCGGCTAAGTAGGTTTGGCCAAAGCCACCCCGCCCGAGTTCTCGGATGACTTTATAGCGATCGCCCAAAGGCGACGCCGACCCACTCGCTCCACTACCTGTATTCATAAAATCGCTCTCCCCTGTCTGCCCATGAAGTCTCTCGGTCGCCATATTTTAGTCGAATTCCACGGCTGCTCTGCGGAAATTCTCAACGACGTGCCTCGAATTGAGCACGACATGCTGGAAGCTGCCGTGCAGTCGGGCGCGACGATAATCAATTCAGTCTTTCACCATTTTTCACCGTTCGGTGTCTCTGGGGTGATTGTGATTCAAGAAAGTCATCTGGCGATTCATACCTGGCCAGAATACCGCTACGCAGCGGTCGATTTGTTCACCTGTGGCGATTCGGTCAATCCATGGGTCTCCTACGAAAGCCTTAAAGGCGCTTTTCAGGCAGAGCACGGGTCGGCCATAGAGCTCAATCGCGGCCAGCTAGAGCTGCTAGAGAAAATTGACATTGACCTCGGCGACATGCGCGATACGGCCACCCGCAAGCTCATGCCCCCTAAGCACAGCCGCAGCGTCTGGTTTACCGACAAGGACGAAAATATTGCGCTGTCGATTCGGCATAAGGGCGATCGCATTTTCCAGGAGAAGTCGCCCTACCAGCTCGTCGAAATTTTTGACACGTTCAAATACGGCAAAATGCTCACCGTCGACAAAATGGTGATGTGCAGTGAAAAGGACGAGACTGCTTACCATGAGATGATCATTCACGTCCCCATGCTGGCGAATCCGGCGATGAAAAAAGTACTGGTAATCGGCGGGGGGGATGGCGGCAGCGTCCGCGAAATTTTAAGACACGACTCGGTCGAAAGCGTCACTATGGTCGAGATTGACGAGGTGGTAGTGCGGGCTTCGCGAGAATTTTTGCCTTCGCTGTCGTCCGCGCTAGACGATCCCAAGCTTGATTTGATCATCGGCGATGGCATTGAGTATCTCAAAAACGCTGAGGCCGAAAGCTTTGACTTCATCGTGGTCGATTCTTCCGATCCGGTAGGGCCATCGGTAGGGCTCTTTAGCGCCGACTTTTACAAAGATGTTTACCGCTGCCTGAAGCCTCACGGCATGATGTCCGCGCAGAGTGAATCACCCCGATTCAACCAGAGCGCCTTTGTCGATTTGAGCCACTGCCTGCAAGACATTTTTGAGCCGCAAAACGTCCACCCCTATTTAGCCTTTATCCAGACCTATCCGACGGGCATGTGGAGCTTCACCTACTGCACCAAAAACGGCGTTCATCCCGTCGCCGCGCTAGATGTCGATAAGTCTGCGCAGTTTGCCGCCAACCACGATTTGCAGTATTACAATAGCGACGTTCATCAAGCCGCTTTTTGCCTACCTACCTTTATCAAAAAGACCCTCGCCCGACCTGCGATCTCTGACATTCATGCCCAATAAACGACCCGATAAATGGCTTAGCAAACAACAAATTATTGAAACGTTTGACCCTAGCGATGTTGGCCAGAGCAACGGCAATATCTTTGGCTTTCCCTTTGACTACGACAGCGCAGATATCGTTCTTTTTGGCGTGCCTTGGGAGGTGACGGTTTCTTTTCACAGCGGCACCGCCCAAGGGCCAGCGGCGATTTTGGCAGCGTCGCCTCAACTGGATTTTTATGACTATGACTATCCCGACGGCTGGCAGCAAGGGATCTATATGCCGCCCGTGCCGGACTGGATAGAAGCTGAGAATATAGCGCTGCGATCGCCCGCTCAAAAGGTGGTTCAGGCCACTGAAAAAGGCCAGTCCCTCGCTTCGATGAAAGGCGAGTTAGAACAGGTCAACAGCGGCTGCCAGCGACTTAATCAGTGGCTGTTTCAGACGACTCGTCAAGCGCTCAACCTGGGTAAAAAAATTGGCGTCCTAGGCGGCGATCACAGCGTTCCCTTAGGTGCCCTACAGGCGCTAGCTGAAGCGTATCCTAGCTTTGGCATTCTACATATCGACGCCCACTGCGACCTGCGCGACGCCTATCAGGGGTTTCGCTTTTCCCACGCGTCGATCATGCGCAATGTGCTGAAATTGCCTCAAGTGTCCAAACTTGTGCAGGTAGGAGTGCGCGATGTTTCGCCGCGAGAAGTTGAGTTTGTGCAAGCCTCGCAAGGGCAAGTGGTCTTGCACCACGATACGGCGCTGAAGCGATCGCGCTACGACGGCACCCCCTGGCGCGAACTTTGCCGCAAAATCGTCGCAGATCTGCCTCAGCAGGTCTATATCAGCTTTGACATTGACGGATTAGATCCGAAGCTCTGCCCCGCTACCGGGACGCCTGTGCCGGGTGGCCTAGAGCTAGACGAAGCCTTTTGCCTGCTGCGAGAAGTTGCCGATACCCGCCAAATCATTGGCTTCGACCTTTGTGAAACCGGCCCCGACGAGTGGGATGGTAACGTCGGCGCCCGCATTGTCTACAAGCTGTGCAACCTGATCGGGCTCTCCATAACTCCTTAAATCGCCAAAGTCGGTACTTTCGGTAGTTGCACTGAGAACAGCACATAAGCGATAGTTTACAAGGGGTTGCAAATTTTATACCAGGTATTCACAGACTTACAGCGACTCATGGCAGAGATTGATTTTTTGGCACTGATTGAGCAGGGGGCTGAGTCTTGGAATCGATGGCGAGCCGATCATCCCACCGTTCAGCCTGACTTGAGGACGGCCTATCTGTTTGGTCAGGCGCTGTCTGGATTTGACCTCAGTGAAGCCAACTTAGAACGGGCCTGTCTGATCAGCGCGGATTTGCGCGGTGCCAATTTAAGTAAAGCCTGTCTGCAATCGGTCTATGCCAGCAAAGCCGACCTGAGTGAAGCGGATCTCAGAGAGGCCGATCTGAGCTTGGGCAACTTTGGCGAGGCAGATTTTAGCGGCGCTATCCTGTCTGATATTCGAGCGCGTGGTACCAACTTTGCCCAAGCCTGCTTCACCGGGGCTACTCTGGCAAACTGGCAAATCGATCCGACTACGACCCTCCAGGATCTGCGCGGCAGTCACCTTTGTGTAAAGCAGCAGCGAAAGCCCCGCAGCGGAGAATTTCGGCCCGGAGAGCTCGCAGCGTTGATCAGGCGACTTTCAGTGGGTGCAGCCAATGCTAAATCCTCCCCTTTCTTCAGCTTCCAAAAGCTTCTCAAAGGCCCTGCTCGGCGCCCTTCAGTGTTAATTGGGACCGGTCTCACAGCGGCGATCGCGCTAACAGCACTCACAGCCACCTTCCGATCAAACCTACTGAGTGCCCCTCCAGCTGGTCAGTCCCCTGCGCGCGCTGACCAGGGAGATTCGATTTCTCTCCCTTGCGAAGAGGCACCGCTGACGACGCTGCTGACAAATTCAGCTGCCCATCAGTATCAAAACGGCGCTATTTACTACGGCAAATTTGTCGACGGGAATCCCGCTGACGGGAAAGGCACGATGGTTTATCCTAGCGGCAATCGCTACGACGGCGAGTACAAGAATGGCTATCGCAACGGCTGTGGTACCTTTACCTTCAGCAATGGCAGACGCTACATCGGTCAGTTTGAGACCGATCAGTTCAATGGAAAGGGTACCTGGATTTTAGAGAACGGCGAGCGCTATATTGGGGAATTTGAAAACAATCGCTGTAGCGGAACGGGCACCTTTATATTTCTTAATGGCTCCTCAAAATCAGGCGTTTGGGAAGAAGGAAAGCTGCTAGATGGCGACCTTTCGTGCGATCAAAGCGGACTCGATCTGCCGGTCTCTTCAAGTCAATGAGCCTGCAATCATTAGATCAATTGGTTTGATACCAAGCTAAGGCAACGGCGCCCTTTCAGCCGCTTTCAACGAATGATAACCTCGAATTAATCTATACGAAAGGTGATTGTGATTTTGATCACGACTGCTCATAATGATCGTGCAGTCCATCTAAAACTATCTGTGAGGATTACCCCATGAGTCAGCTATCACGTCTGCCTATCAAGCGTTTGCTTTTGTCGGTTTCGATGCTGTCCGCTATTGGATTTTGCGCAGTCTTGCCGACAGCGGCGAACGCCCAAGACGAACCAGAGCCAACGCCTGCTCCCACAGGAATGCAAGAATCCGTCCCGAGTACTGTTCCCGAACCAACACCAGCACCAGAACCTGGGGTCACAGGCGAAATGGATACTGATCTAGAAGGCGAAACCGAAGCCGAAGCGGGCACCACCGTCGAAACTGACGTAGAGACTGAAACAGTCGCTGAGCCTGAAGTAGAAGCCGACGTAGAAGCCGAAACAGTTGCTGAGCCTGAAGTGGAAACCGACGCGGAAGCAACGACTAGTCCAGCCGCCACCCCAACCGCTGACACGACCCAAAACAACAGCCCCAGAGCACTCTGGTAAAGCGGTTTTTACTCCAGTTTCTACGCTTTAGTACGACTGTCTAGTCATGACGTCCGTTACAACACCACTGTGACGGGCGTTCCTATCTGGACAAGTTCAAAGAGTTCTCGAATATGTTCGTTGTACATACGTACGCAGCCGTGCGAAGCGGCCTGCCCGACCGAAGCGCGATTGGGGGTACCGTGGAAGCCGATCATGTTTTCGCCATCTGTCCAAAAGGCAATCCAGCGATCGCCCAGCGGACTGTCAGGCCCCGGCGGCAACACTTCATTGGTAAAAGGACTCGTCCAGCCGGGGTCGACAACCGTTGAGAGTACCTCAAAGTCACCGGTTGGCGTTTCCCAACCGGGCTTGCCGACTGCCACCGGGTAGCTAGCTGCTAAGGTTTCACCGTGATAGACCTCCACCCGTCGCTCGCCAAGCCGCAGCATCAGTCGCGTGGGAACTTCTTGAGGCGCAGTTACCGGTTCCGTAACAAGGGCAGGTGGCGTCGCGGGTTGAAGCAGGCCGGGCTTATGCAGCGGCGGTTTTGCCTCCACCAAAAAGCTTTCAGTAAGCGGACGAGGCGCACTCGCATCCGGGGTTTGGGCGATCGCTTGCTCACCCAGCAGCCCGCTCAATAACAGACCTCCGCTCAGACTAAGGGCGACTCGGTAAAGTCTTGGTCGGGAGGGGTTTGGTCGGTTCATTGCCATGACAGTTCTGAGAGGACGCGGAAATTGATCAAGATCACATCTGCTGCGAGTAATGTTATCGCGTCAGCCGCTCATTCAGCCAGCGCGATAGACTAAAAAAACGAATTTCATCCTTCTCAGCTATCCATGACTTTTGAGCCAGGGCAACCTGATGCCCCTTCTAATGCTCCTACTTCCGACCCCGTTCGCAGCGCCCTCAACCGGCTTAACAACGCCGAGAAAAAAGCTCAGGCCAAGGAGTCTCTAGCGCTCGGCCAAACCCTATTTGAACGAGGCCGCTACAGACAGGCGATCGCCCATTTCCAAACCGCCCTTGCCCTTTCCAACCCGATGGGCGCCCGTGGCGGTGAGATTCAGCTTTGGCTGGTAAACGCCCATGTCGCGGCGGGCGACAACGATGCGGGACTGTCCCTGTGCCGTAAGCTTATTCTTCACCCTGATTTAGAAACCAAGCGCCAAAGCAAACGCCTGCTCTACATCCTCGAAGCGCCCCAGCTAGAGATGCGTCCGGAATGGGTCACCCAAATCCCCGACCTCTCAGACCTGACAGATGCTTCTGGCCGTCGCTATGCCCAAGCGCCCAAACGCCCCCGCCGCAAAAAGTCCAAATCAGAGCCAGAACCCATCGATCTTAGTCAGGTCAATACCGCCGATAATCAGTTCATCTGGATCGCCCTGGCCGGGGTTCTCCTCACCCTAGGAGGGTTGATTTGGTTCAGCTAGTGCCTCTGCTCAGCAAGGTTCAGCATCTTTGGCTAACGCTACTGGTCTGTTTATTGCTCAGCCCTCTGCTGGGGGGCTGCGTAGACTATGATCTGAGCGTTCGCTTCGACAGCCAAACCCACGGTAGCCTTACCCAGACACTCCATCTCAACGACCGCTTTCTAGCGCTCAACGAAGCGGGCGCTGACAGAATTTTCCAGCAGCTGACGACCCGCGCTAAAGCCCTCTCCGGTAAGACCCATAGACTGGACAAAGACATGCTGCAAATTGTTTTGCCTTTTCATAATGGCGCCCAGCTAGTCGAGCAATTCAATACTTTCTACGGTGGCAATGACGAGGCGGATGGCGGTGGGTTAAGTTTACCAGGGGCTCCGAGCATGAGTGCTCACCTCGCCCTCCAGCAGAACAACTATATTTTTGTCCTGCGCAATCGCCTCACTTACGACTTTCAAATTCAGCCGGTCGATCAGATCGTAGAGAGTCCCCTGAGCGACCTGAGCTGGCTGAATTTAGACTTTCACCTAACAACCCCCTGGGGACTCATAGCCGCCTCTCCGCCGGCAGAAGTCGCTGCGACTGACCACACCGCTCGCTGGCATCTGGCCGCGAATCAGCCTCAGCATATCGAAGCGGACTTTTGGGTACCCAGTCCAATTGGGATTGGAGCGGGGGCGATCGCGCTAGTCTGTCTGCTGGGCTACTACATTAAATACCGAGGCACAGCAGTATGATGACTTAGTCTATTACCGACTCGTCCTTATGGCCTTACAGCTGCGTGTCTATGTT
>JBARVU010000073.1:0-8812 GCA_049646425.1 Phormidesmis sp.
AGTTTCAGCTTGAATTGAAAGGGGCGTAGACAATAGACTCAGGATATCTTTATAGTCTCCCTATTATAGAGAGATCGCTCCAAAAGCGCCGCCCACCGGAACCAGGAGGAACCCGCCACGCTCCCGTCACCTTTGCTCATTCATCAATACAGCGGCGATTCTCTGATTCCCAAGAAACTTGCCCTCACCCCTGCCAACC
The DNA here is from genome assembly GCA_049646425.1 of Phormidesmis sp. Lineage (GTDB taxonomy): Bacteria > Cyanobacteriota > Cyanobacteriia > Phormidesmidales > Phormidesmidaceae > Phormidesmis. The sequence continues at coordinate 200 of JBARVU010000073.1, forward strand.
GATCGACCGCGCAAACCACCATCGATCTGTTCCAGGCTGCCGTCAGCCACCCTCAGAGCTACCTGGATCAGCAGCTCCAGACCCTTGAAGGTGAAAATACTGACTACCGAGTCAAGCGTGGCCTGGCTCATCTCTTACGCAATAGCTTCAGCACGTTTGAGATTGTCAGCCCGCTGGAACCGGAACAGTTGCGCGATCGCGTCTTCACCCTCGCTGCCACCACGACTCCAATCCCGACCACCGCTCAGAAACACCTCCTAACCCTGGCCGCCCAGCTCACTCAGGAACTAGATCGCCCCGTAGAACCCGTTCACATCCGCCAGGGACTCTACGCCGACCTTAAAGAAAACCGCATCCTCACCAGCTTTGAGCCGCCTACCGCCGAAGCTTTGATCCATCGCTACAACCTCTCCCAGGTGCAGGGCATCTTTTATAAAGCCAGTCATGTGGTGATGAATTTGCACCGCAATGACCCCGGTGAATACAAGCTGATGTTTCGCTACCTCAAGCTGTTTCGCCTGATGACCTACATCGAAGGCGAAGCTGACCAGGGCTTTACTATTACCATCGACGGCCCGGCCAGCCTGTTCAAAGCCAGCACCCGCTACGGCGTGGATATTGCTAAGCTCGTACCCGCCATTCTCCACGTTACCCGCTGGCAACTCACCGCCCAGCTCCAGTGGAAAAATCCCTACACCAAAACCACCCAGCAAAAAAGCTTCAGCCTCAGCGATACTTGCGACTTAGTCAGCCATTACCCGCCCGGCAAACCTTACGACAGCATGCTAGAAGCTGCCTTTGCCGAAAAATGGGCTAAAACCGAAACCCCATGGCAGCTAGAGCGCGAAGTTGACCTGATTCCCCTGCCCGGTAGCGTCATGATTCCAGATTTTCGACTAGTGCATCCGGACGGCCAAACCTACCTGCTGGAAATAGTAGGGTACTGGCGACCGGAATATCTGCGCAAAAAGTTCTACCAGGTGCGCGAATCAGGCTGTGAAAACTTAATCTTGGCAGTCTCGGAGCGACTGAACCTCGAAAAAGCAGGGGTTGACACTCGCAATACGCCGGCCAAGATTGTTTGGTTTAAAGATAAATTACAGCCCAAAGCCGTTCTCAAGTCCTTAGAAGGGAATGCTTAGTCTATCGAACTCTGCCCCGCTTCTGACCCAGAACGGTCTCTCACCACCGTTGAATCTACTGAAACTATGAGCACAATATTAGTCGTAGATGATAGCCCTACGCTTCGAGAGATGATCTCGACTCTTTTGCACAAAACGGGTCTGACGATTGCGGTAGCCCAAGATGGCCAAGAGGCCAAAGAAATGATCGCCGCTGATCCGCCCGATCTGGTTGTGCTCGATGTCGTCATGCCCAATATGAATGGCTATGAGCTGTGCCGCTGGGTCAAAAGCAATCCAGCCACTCAAGATGTGCTGGTAATTTTGTGCTCGTCAAAGAGTGAAGAATTCGACCGCTATTGGGGCATTAAACAAGGCGCCGATGCCTACGTCATCAAACCCTTCCGCCCCGGCGACTTGCTGGGTACCGTCAAAACGCTGCTAGCCAGCAAATGCGCCTAACTGCCAAGGTGCAGCATCAAGCCTCCCCCCTATTCCCCATTCCCCCACCCCCCACCGTCTAACATACAGATAAGAGCCGGGTAATTTTCTGCGCCCTGCCTCGCTGTCGCATTCCGCTAAGCCCTTATGCCCACCAAACGCGCCGCTCTCCCTCCGGGTCTGATCGTTCGCACCGGCAAATTTGTCTGGAACACGATGTGGCACGTCATGATGTCTCAGATGGCCCCTCGCAGCCAGTCTGGTGATTACGTGCGACCCCTAAGCAGCTTTCGCAACCGCGAACTCAGCTCCGGCCCTCAGCGCTACCGTCTGATTGTCGGCATGAGCTGCCCCTGGGCACACCGCACCCTGGTCACCCGCGTTCTCAAAGGATTAGAAGACGCCGTTGCTGTGACGACGGTATATCCTTCAACGGACGAAGGGAGATGGCTCTTTGATCTCGATCAGGCCGATCTCCCCTTTCCAGATTGTCGTTCCCTACCTGATTTTTACAGCCGCTGCCATCCAGGCTATAGCGGGCGAGCGACCGTTCCCGTGCTGTGGGACAGTCACAGCCAGACGATTGTCAACAACGAAAGTGCTGACATCATTGAGCTGCTCAATAGCGAACTAGCGGCGATCGCCACCGGCCCCGACCTCTACCCCGAACCCCTGCGCCCAAAAATTGACCAGCTCAACGACGAAATCTACACCGCTGTGAACAATGGTGTGTACCGCTGTGGCTTTGCCCAAACCCAGGCTGCCTATGACCAGGCAATAGACGAGCTATTCGCCGAGCTAGATGCCCTAGATAAGATCTTATCGAATCAGCGCTATCTGTGCGGTAGCGACCTCACTCTGGCTGACGTGCGCCTGTTTACAACGCTGATTCGCTTCGATGTGGCCTATCACGGCATTTTTAAGTGCGATCGCCGCCGCATTGCCGACTACCCTCACCTCAGCGGCTACCTGCGAGACTTTTATCAGCTGCCTGGCATTGCCGCCACCTGCGACATCGAAGTGGTCAAGCGCGACTACTACGGCAACCTATTTCCGCTCAATCCGGGCGGCATTATTCCCACTGGCCCCGGTTGGGAAAGCCTCAAAGCGCCCCACGGTCGGGCAGACCTGTAGCTTACGAACCAGGCTGGGAGCAGATCGCAAACACTGAAGTAAACCCGTGCAAAAACGTGGTCGAACCCACCGGGCCAATCTCTCCATTGCAGAAAAAGCCCCCAATCGGTAGCGGCCCTAGATACTTTTCAAACAGGTCAGAGTCAAAATTGGGCTCATCGTACAGCCCCTCGCCTCGCCCGGTGCAGGCAAACAACAGCGCGCCCTTAGGAGCAGCCCCTTTGGTTGAAGCATCTAGCCGACCTTCCAAGCTTTCTACCCGATAGCGGCGCAGCAGATTCTCCAAATCTTCGGCAGAAGTTTCCGCATCGCGCATGTGAAATTGAATCCGCATCCCCGGGCGAATTTTGTCAGCAACAGCAATCGAGCCATTACGAGGATCGACCCCGACAAGATTGCGAATTAAAAAATCGCGCCGGGTCAAGCTTGGCTTAAACCCACTCTGGGCAACCCCAATAAACAGTGCATTTTGAGCAAGTTCACGGTCGGCTTCATTCAGCCCCTGGAAGATGTTTTGCAGAACATCCAAAGGCGTTTCAGACTCGGCGTCCAAGCCTAAGCTGTCCTGCTCTAACTTGAGCATGATATTGCGATCGCCCTCACTCACCCGGTACAGCTCACCAATCGGCCGACATCCCTGAGCCACAATCGCCTCTAGCACAATCTCTCCCGAAAGTGCGACTCCAACAATCCCCTCCCGGTACATTTTTTTATTGCAAAAGAGCCCACTGCTGCGGTTAAAGCTTTCAATCCCTGCCTGCCCGCCTACCTTGACACAGCCAGGGTAGGCAAAATCCATCCCTTGCAGCAGCTCACTCGTCCCCGACGAAAAGGGATCCGCCATCAGTACGAAGCCAGGTTGACGCTCCGGAGAAACCCCAATCAGCTCGCTCCACTGCGTCGGGGGACTGTCTAAATCCGGCAGATCAGCCGCTATAAAATGGAAGCTGCGAATATCCACATTCGGCAAGTGAGCAAGTGTCAGGCTGAGGGCCGGTCCTTCCTCTATTTCTTCTGGAAACTCGTCGCTCATCCCGATTACGCCAGTTCCGCTACAGCCCACGATGTGCTCTACCGCCAGCTGTGAACGCAGCAAAGGCAGCAGCCGAGCATACTCACTGGTAAACGCAACCGAGACATACACCAGCGCTAGATCAGGCTGCTGCCCGTCCAACTGTGCCATTGCCTGCTCACTCACCTCCCGCACAGCGGCTTCTAGCGAGGCACTGGTTGAAATCGCGCTAGCCCACTTCATAAATAAGAGATTCCTTAAAACAATCATACGGGTAGAGCATTATGCCCAGATCGGCTGGCATACTGCTTCAGTGGACGTTGGTTCCGGCTGAGCAGCAGCGGCCAATCGGCAGCAGCACTGGCAATACCCTTGGCAATGGTGTAGCATATCTGCCAATGCGGGCCGCAGTTAAACTGCCATCTATGATACGGCAGTTTAGCAGTTGGCTAAGCTAGAATGGGCGAGAATCATAACTCATTACACAATTTATTCAATACGGTTTGCCATGAGCGACATTCAAGAAAAAATCCAGTCTGAAATCGAGTCGGCTCGCGAGGCTTGCGCTGTTGATGGCAGCAACTCCGACAACTGCGCCTCGGCTTGGGATGCAGTCGAAGAGCTTCAGGCCGAAGCCGCTCACCAGCGTGAGAACAAGCCCAAGAAATCTTCTTTTGATCAGTACTGCGACGAAAATCCCGAGGCCGATGAGTGCCGCGTTTACGACAACTGAGCTAAAGCTAGCAGACCCCTAATAGCCAGCTAACAGCGGGGAGAGGATTGCCTGATTGATAGGCGTTCTCTCCCCGCTTCAGTGTCTTTACACGCTTGGACTATTGAGGTTAGGGATTTAGCAGTTAAATAGCGTACCGACTCGCCTTTACCCTGAATCCCTCTCCTCGGGAAAAGGGCTGGGGATGTAGAGCTTGCTCTTCTCGTAGAGTGGGCTGTGACGTACTGATGAATGGAACATTATTGAGTGGCGCGTCCCTTATTAAGGGTTTTTGGCTGAAGGCGCTGGCCAATCAGCTTCATCTTATGCGGCAGATGCTACATTGGTGACTGCTTGTTTACTCTGCGGTGCACCGTGCTCGGAAATCCCTTCACAGTCCGCTCTCTGGTTTGGACTGACTATCGACTGGCACTCCTATTTGCCGTTTTCATTCCCCTGACGCTGCTGATTTGGTCCTGGGTGAAAAAATCTGAGGCGATTAGCCTGCTGCTGACCATTTACTGGCGGGTAGCTAGCCTGCTGGCGATTACGGTCTATTTGATGATTGGGGGCCTTTCGATTGGCTTTATCACCTCGCTGCTGGCTAAAGTTTTGATCCTTTTGAGTGTCTGGTTTTGGGCCGATCTCAACGAAGAGATTCGGGAGCAGCCCAAGCGATCGCTGCACTTGGGATTTACTGCCTGGCGCTGGGCAATTAGCCTGTACTGCGCAGTCGGCGCAGTCGTACAGCTGTGGTATGTGCGCTGCGCCTTCTCGCGCGAACTCTTGAATAGCCCGACCTGTCAGGCGTGGATGGAGCCTTCCCTAGTCTTCAAAGACTATATCCATGCCGGGCTTACCCGAGGGTTTTTAGGCTTTTGGGGAATTGTTGGGCTCGTGATCTATGTTGCCTATCTAGGCTATTTTATAGTGGTCAAGCTAGGTCGTCAGGGGCGTTCAGCGAGCAGTCAGTAACCGCTCGTGGCCCTGTGGAAAGAGGCGATTAGCAGGTGAGAGCATGAGTGATTCAATCGCGCTAGTGACCCGCTTAGAAAGGTACACCCTCAAATATCCTCAAGAAGTTCTGCTGGTGCATGCTCAGATCGATGGCGAAGCAGACCAGGTTATTATTTTCAAAGGGTTTTCTAGTTCACTGATGCGCCCGACCGCATTCGACCCAGAAGTGCCGACACTGCCCACCGCTGCCGCTATCGATCACATCGACCGACTCCAAGGCCCCTATCAGCCCCAATCTCCTCAGTTTTTAGAGCAAGGACTGAGCCTGGAAGACTTTTTGGAGAAATTGTCGGCAATGGGGCTGTAATTTTATAAATAGATTTCCATATGTAGAACATATGTAGATCCGTCAGATTCCGAGCAGCCGACGTTCCCCATTTGGGCAGCGACCTGTCACAATGATGAAGTCTTTGCTTTTATTGGTAGACACCTGTCGGTAGATGCCCTAGCTATGTATAAAACTCAAGACCTTCACGTGGTCGAAAACCGTCCATTGCTTCCTCCTATTCAGCTACTCGAACAGCTTCCGCTCACCGAAACAGCCGCTGCTTTGGTGACGCAGACCCGCGATCACATTCGCAACATTATGCACAACGAAGATCGCCGTTTGCTGGTGGTCGTCGGCCCCTGCTCGGTGCACGATGTTGACGCGGCCTACGCCTATGCCCAGAAGCTGGTCAAGCTGAGAGAAAAGTTTGCAGGCCAGCTAGAAGTGGTGATGCGGGTATATTTTGAAAAGCCCCGCACCAGTATCGGTTGGAAAGGTCTGATCAACGATCCGCATTTGGACGGCAGCTACGACATCAATGAAGGGTTGCGCTTAGCGCGCAAGCTGCTGCTCGACCTGGCTGAGCTGGGTCTCCCGGCTGGGACTGAACTGCTCGATCCGATCACCCCTCAGTACATCGCCGATATCATCGCCTGGACAGCAATTGGTGCTCGCACGACCGAAAGCCAGACTCACCGGGAGATGGCCTCAGGGCTCTCCATGCCAATTGGCTTTAAGAACAATACTGACGGCAGTTTGCAGGCAGCTTCTAACGCCATGCTCGCGGCCAGTCAGCCTCACCATTTTCTGGGCATCAATCAGACAGGTCATGCCAGTATCGTTTCAACTACAGGCAATGCCGACGGCCATTTAGTCTTGCGAGGGGGTAAGCAAGGCCCCAACTATGAAGCGAGTCATGTAGAGTCTGCCGCCGCTGCGCTGGCTGAGCAGCAGCTCAATCCACGAATTATGGTTGACTGTAGTCATGCCAATGCTGCCAAGGATCACAACCGCCAGGTTGACGTTCTCGACAGCCTGGCTAAACAGGTTTTGTCGGGCTCGCAGCACCTGATGGGAGCGATGATCGAAAGCCATTTGGTGGCGGGGAAGCAGCCCATGCCAAAGCGTTTAGGCGAGTTGGTCTATGGCCAGAGTATTACCGATGCCTGCGTCGATATTGACACGACGGCTACGATGCTGGAGACGCTAGCATTGGCGGTGAAGCAGTCAGCAAAGGCCAAAGTAGGTCGCCTCTAGCTGAGTATCCTGAGGCGATCGCCGCTAAGGGCATCCCATATGGTTAAAACAGGGGCAGGCTGACGTTGAGACCTGCCCCATAAAAGGTGTCTTCCAAACTCACTTCAGCGACAGATGAGCGCCCGAATCGGGTACCTCCAAATAGGCTGATACGGCTGGTGTCATTGATGTTGTAGCTGATCACACCGAGGATTTGGTGGTAGGTATCGAAGCGGGGTATCTGAGTATATTTGTCGAAATCTAGCTGATAGATCAGGCTGCTGCGTAGATTGCGAGTAACCCCATAGTTCAGCGATAGCGTCAGGGTTTGGCGAAAGCGGCTAGCTGCGCTGGGTGCGGCGAATTCTAAACGAGTCTGATAGAAGCTGTCCAGCCACATTTTGCTGTTTAAAATACTGCGATAGCTGATTAGCGTATCAATGGCATTGACATCAAAGAGCTTGTTTCGATATCCCGGTGAGTATAGCTGCTGGTTGCGCCAGCCAATTTGAGCATAGGTTCTAGGAGACAGTCTTTGTCGCAGTCCGGCTTGAACGCCTAAATCGTTATAGCTGACGCGGCGAAGGTTTTCATAGCGAGCGATGTTCGTTTCGGCGATGACATACAGGCTTGTCCGCTCAGAAAGTCGAGGAGAAAGATAAAACGACAGTCCGGTTTGATATATTTGTTCGCTCAGGCTGGGGTCGGATCGAAAGACATTTTCAGAGCTAAAGTAGCCGGCCCTGCCCGTGAGAAAAGCAATGGGAGAAGCCTGCTTGGGGGCTCTGGCCTGAGCAGTCTGTAACAGCTGTAAGACGCCGAGCTCTTCGTTTTCTCGTGATCGCAGTGGCAGCACCTGCAAAGTACCCAGATCCTCATTTAACAGGCTGCTGTTTGAGGTGGCTGCTTCTGCTACCTGTGTGCCTTCCGGCTGGGCAGGGGTGACCAGGACTCGGGGAATTTCTGGCAGTTGACTATCACCGTCTGGCAAAGCGCCTTCAGCCGCAGCCCTGGCAGTCTCTGCCTCGGAATCATCTGGCCGGCCCTGCACAATGTCTGGGATCTCACGACTAAGGTCAACTTTCTCAATCACAGTCGCCTCAGGCAAATGCCGGGCAGCCTCCGCTCGCCAGCGGGTGTTCGCGCTATCGGCAGATGCTGGCGATGGCATGATCTCAGGCAACAGCGGGGAGATCCTCCCGGCTCGCGGCGACCGCTGCGCTGAAGTATTTTCTAGAGCCTGAGGGGTAGGGGGTGGGGCGGCTAGGGGCGAACTTGCCAAGGCCGGTAGGCACGCTACATTGAGAACTCCGCCCAGTCCTAACCCCAATTTGAATAGTCTTTGACAGGTCAGAAGAACCCACTTCTGTGAAAAAAGTACTTGTGTGGGTAGACGTTTTAGCGGTGTGCGCTCATTCGGTGAAGGCGGAAGTATGAAAAATGGCATGGGCTAATGCTATCTGTAATCCAAGTCATCTAAAGGCTAATCAGGCAGAAGTCATCTAGTTGACCAAGTTTGATTTGCCCGCAGACGTTTTGAAACTTAACCCTTAAGCGCGCTCTACGCACACAGCATATGACTCGCTAAAGTAAAATAGGTGTGAGTCTTCTCTAGAGACAGCTAGCTTAGACACAGTTATCCTACTGACAAGTCGCTACGCCTGCCTAGTAC
>JBARVU010000074.1:0-3244 GCA_049646425.1 Phormidesmis sp.
GATTTTGACGCTGGGTACCTATCGTCAAAATCTCTAGCAAAATATAGCTAAAGAACAGCGAATCACAGAGCACCAGCGCCGTCATTCCGGCCTCGAACAGCGCCAGCAGCGAATACATTCGCCCCCAGCCCCAGTCCATTTCCAGGTAGCCCACCGTGTAGATCTGCACCAACAGATTGAGAATGGTGATCACAACGCTCGCGCCCAGGGTTAGCGCAGACAGCTCCAGCGGCAGGGTCAGATTTAGATCGGCAACCTGGAGCCACGACAGCGTCAGGAACTGAGCCGGCTGGTGCCACACTGCCGTGAGTGCCAAGCCGCTGTGAACCAGCGCGAAAACGGTCGTCAATAGATTTAGGTATCCGACCGGACGAGGACCGGTTAAACGAATCAGCGCAGGCGACCAAAAAATTGAGAGAACGGCCCCAAGCAGCGGATAGCAAGGAATCAGCCAGCTTGTTTGAGCGAAAAAGTCAGCATTTAACATGGGAGGCAGCAACGGCAGAAAGAATCTTCACTGATCCTATTGCAAATACCCTCCGCAAATAAAGCTGTCCAGAAGATCTGATAGGGCTTTCGGGGCATTTCAATAGACGATGGTTTATGAAAGACACAGAAGAATAGGTGTTATTCAATACATAGAATAATAACATTGCTTTTATCTATCTTTATAAGAAAAACCATTGAATAATCTTAATAGCCTTTTAGGAATTTCTTATAGCGCCAATCAAAGATCAGCATATAGGTAGCGATATCTAGAGGTCTTCAATAAAAGCCACAGCTGATGATTCTGGAACCAGCGCTCGGATAAGCTATTAGAGACAGGACTGAGTCAGGAGTAGGAAAACCGTATGGTGAAGGCTGCTATTGTCGGCTGTGGATACGTTGGGAGTGCGATCGCCCGTCAATGGCAAGTTCAGGGACTAGCGGTGCTGGCGACCACCACTCGCCCTGAGCGGATCAGCGAGCTATCGGTGATCGCCCACCAGGCAAAAGTGCTACAGGGCAATGATACTAATCAGATGCAGGCAGTTTTAGCAGACCGGCAGCTCGTGCTGCTCTGCGTCGGTTCAAAGCGAGGGGCTAGCTACGCAGATACTTATCTAGGCACCGCTCAAACGCTGGCTCAGGTATTGCCGAATACCGCTGTTCAGCAGGTTATCTACACCAGTACTTCCTCGGTATACGGTCATCAGCAGGGGGCGTGGGTGACTGAGGACATGCCGCCGCAACCTGCCACCGAAAACGGCCAAGTAATCGCCGCTACCGAGCGATCGCTTCTAGAAACAGCCACCCCACAGCGCCGGGTATGCATTCTGCGGCTAGGCGGCATTTATGGCCCAGGCCGAACCTTAGAGAAAATATATAGCCGCGCGGCGGGCACGACTCGCCCTGGCAAAGGCGACCAGGCGACGAACTGGGTTCACCTCAGCGATATCGTCGGCGCGATTGACTGGGCGCGGCAGCAGCAGCTAGCGGGCATCTACAACGTGGTGCAAGACGAAATTCCGACGGTGAGAGAACTGATTGGCCGGGTGTGCGATCGCTACCGCCTCGCGCCCGTTCAGTGGGATGAGACCCAGCCCAGTAACCGCTCCTACAACGTTCGCATTTCAAACGCCAAGCTCAAGAGCACGGGCTACTCTTTCGTCCATCCTACTTTCGATCTATAAAGATATTCCCCAAGACAAGATTCTTAGTATTTTTCTATACCAGGCGTTTAGCAGCAGATAGTCTTGAATAAGAGAACAAGCACTGCCAGAGGATGAACGCGATGGATAACGTGTGGAGCAAATTGGGACTTTCTCTCGGTGTTTTAACGCTAATGGCTAGCTGCTCTGAGCCTTCTACGACGCCGCTAGCAGACAGCGCGCCGGTGGATGTCGAGGCGATCGCCAGCAGCGAACCCTTCAGCATTGATGGCTCTAGTACGGTCTACCCGGTGACCGTTGAGATGGCAGAGCGATTCAAGCAGGAGAAACCCGACAGTCCAGAGATTTCTGTTGATTTTTCGGGAACGGGAGGCGGATTTGAGAAATTCTGCGCCGGTGAAACGGAGGTTAGCAATGCCTCTCGGCCAATTACTCAGAGCGAAATGGCTGAGTGCAAGGCCAACGGTATTCAATACATTGAGCTGCCAGTCGCCTTTGACGCGCTCACTGTAGTGGTGAATGGAGAGAATACCTGGGCAGAAACCATCACGCTAGAAGAACTCAGGACCCTGTGGGAACCAGCAGCGGAAGGGAAGATTACTCGCTGGAGGCAAATTCGACCCGACTGGCCCGATGAACCGATTGCCCTGTATGGTCCTGGAGAAGATTCAGGCACGTTCGATTACTTTGCCGAGGTGGTCGTCGGCGAAGCGGGCAAGACCCGGCAAGACTACACCGCCAGCGAAGACGACGACGAGCTGGTGCAAGGTGTTCAGTCCGATCCGAACGCGCTGGGCTACTTTGGCTATGCCTACTACAGAGATGCTCAGGCCAGCCTCAACGCGCTGGCGGTAGACAGCGGGAACAGCCCGGTTGAGCCCTCCGGTGAAACCATCCGCGCCAGCGAATACCAGCCCCTAGCGCGGCCACTGTTTATCTATGTCAACGCTGACGATGTTGAGGCTAATCCGGCCTTAGGCGCGTTTGTAGAATATTACATGGCCAATGCCCGAACGGTGGTAGACGATATCGGCTACGAACCCCTGCCCAACGATGCATACGCTGTAGCTATGGATCACGTGACACAGCGTAAGGTCGGCAGCGTGTTTGACGGCAAAGCCCAGCCTAACCTGACGATTGAAGAGCTCTTAGAGAGAGAAACTGCACTTTAGCACCGTATTGGCTCACCTTGTTTCGGACGTACACGAAGAGGACGCAGTAACGACTTCGCCAACTGCTCTCGATAAACTGGACGTGTCATGACGCGTTGGCAGAAGCTTCTTTCCTGATGAACAATCAGATTTTGAACCCTTCGACTCTGTGTTTATACTGGCAGAAGCAGGCATTTAATACCTGACCGGCACCTACACAGGAGAACCCAACGGATGACTCAGTGTTTGAGACATTGGAATTGGCAGCTTAGCGTAGTGAGCAGCTTGGTCTACGGAGTTATTACCTTTTCAGCACAGATAGATCTAAAATTGGTGCCTAATTTTTTTCAGGTGGCAGCAGTTTGTCTAAAGCGGCTACGGTAGAGAGATTAAGCGCTTCCAGCCAGGGCAACCCCTGCAATTGAGCGCCGAAGAATTGGG
>JBARVU010000075.1:0-8570 GCA_049646425.1 Phormidesmis sp.
GTCTAATAGTCCCGTTGCCGCTGTGTTAGGAGTGTTCTTAGAGCGAACCGCGAGTTGAAATGTAGTGATCGCTACAGACCAATCGCCTGACGTTGAGAATATACTTCTTCCAAAAGCAGATCCCGTAGCTCATTAGCAATATCTTCAGGGGGATTGCCTGCCAGTGCGCGTCCGATCAACCGCTCTGCATATCGCAGCTCACCGCATTCAACTGCCAATGTAGCGGCACTGCGATGCAATACGGCCCGAGTGGGCTCAAGCTCAAACTGGTCGGCAACCAAATCAGCCGCTGCCCGTTCCTTCTCAAAAGCCCTTCGAGCGAGCTGAGTAACCCTTTCAGTATCGCCTTGCTGCCGAGCTAATACTGCTTGATCTACCAGCGCTATAGCCTCTCTATGAAGTGCTTCTACGTCCTGCATTTTTTAACGACACGCACCATAGGCGTACCAAATTCAACCACCGAAACATAGCCCGGTGCTACCGCATCCGAAGGACTAATCTGCCTTAACTTTATATTAACTCTAGATTGGACAACCGCTTCAGTCCCCTTACGGATACCCGAAACCTCTAAACGGGCTTTCCGCTGGAATCCCATTCCCGGATCGTCAATCGACCCAAGCCAAAAATCGAAGCCAAACCCTTTTCCCTTAACAGAGCGCTCGATGACGGTAAGGTTGGTAAGGTAAGGCATGATCAAAGCTGCAATACCATAGGCTCCATACTCAGTAGCTACTTCTCGATCCGCATTGAATCGCTGCATGATGTCGTCAACGGTATCCCGCGCTAGCTCGATCTCGCTAGACTGAATTCCTTCAATTTTCAATGTAATCTGTTCCGAATGCCGCTGTTCATGTAGACAAACAGCGGCAGCCTCAGCGCAGGATGCCCCAAAAGTAAGTGACCAGCCAGGTCGTTCTGGTTTTGTCTGACGTAAATCGTTCAAATGGAAAGTGCTCATGGAAGTTTCTATGGCTAAATGTACGAAACCGGAAACGTTTAAGCCGCTGATTATAAAAGCGCATGACTGTATTGTCGAACACATTCGCGAAACGCCTTCGATCACGCTCGCTAAAGGTGCTTTTGGTATTGACGCCCAGCTCACGCTAAAGCTAGAAATGCTTCAGCATTCAGGTTCGTTCAAGGCGCGTGGTGCTTTCAGTCGGATGGTGCAAAGCACTCTGCCTGAAGCCGGTGTCATCGCTGCATCGGGTGGCAACCACGGCGCGGCAGTCGCCTATGCAGCCCGAAAGCTAGGCTGTCCAGCCGAAATTTTTGTGCCAGAAATATCCTCGCCTACCAAAGTGCAGCGGCTGAAGGACTATGGCGCGACGGTGCGGATAGGCGGACGCGACTATTTTGATGCGCTGGCTACAAGTGAGAAGCGGGCGGCGAAAACCGGTGGACTCGTCGTCCATGCTTTTAACCAGCCCGAAGTGATTGCCGGTCAAGGAACCGTTGCCTTGGAGCTGGAAAAGCAGGTTCCTGACCTCGATACGGTGCTGGTTTCGGTGGGTGGGGGCGGGCTGATTGGTGGGATTGCGGCCTGGTATCAGGGGCGCTGCCAGGTGGTAGGGATAGAGCCTGAGCGATGCCCTTCGCTGTATGCGGCGATCGCCTCAAACGAACCAGTCGATGTCGAAGTAGGCGGGATCACTGCCGATGCGCTGGGCGCTCGCCGCGTCGGTGAGCTGATGTTTGCGATCGCTCAAAAATATGTTGAAAAAGTTGTTCTAGTTGACGAATCGGCAATTGTTCAAGCGCAACAGCGCCTGTGGGAAGAACTGCGAGTGGTGGCAGAACCGGCTAGCGTTGTTTCTCTAGCCGCGCTAATCTCGGGTCGCTATCAGCCTGCGCCCGGTGAGCGGATTGGATTGATTATTTGCGGCGCGAATACGGATTTGTCGAGTTTCGGGCAATTGCCAGCAGCGAGTGGGGCTTTAGAGGGATAGTTCTCTGAGAGGGAATACGCTACGATCAGGAAAACATTGCTAAAGGAGCACCATTTTCAATGGTAGACAAGGTTGTCAAAACGGACGAAGAATGGAAAGCACAGCTCACGCCTGAAGCCTATCAGGTCACCCGTAAGGCGGGCACCGAGCGTGCTTTTACCAGCGAGCTGAACAATAATAAAACCGAAGGCATTTACAAATGCGTGGGCTGTGGCTCAGAGCTGTTTAACTCTCAAACCAAATTTGACTCTGGCACCGGCTGGCCAAGCTTTTACGCGCCTAGCGAGCCCGAAAATATTCTCAATAAGAAAGACTTCAGCCACTTTATGATTCGCACTGAAACCACCTGCGCGGTGTGCGACGCTCATCTAGGTCATGTTTTTAGCGATGGCCCTCAGCCCACCGGTAAGCGCTACTGTATGAACGGCGCGGCGCTGACTTTTGAGGCTGCCGATGTCGATGGCGATGGGCAAATCAGCAGCGGTACGCCTGCCCAAGCAACCAGCTAGTACCGATTGACCTTTCGCTAGCATCCACCTGTCAGCAATATGCGGCTGCACACTCAAATTCAGGGGCAGGGGTTTCCTATCCTGTGTCTTCACGGGCATCCCGGCAGCGGCGAGGCCATGGGCGTTTTTACAGGCCCGCTGGCCCAGCAGTTCAAGATATATGCACCCGATTTGCGAGGCTATGGTCGCAGCCGGACGGCCTATCCTTTTGAGATGGCTCGCCATCTCGATGACCTGGAGGAGCTGCTGGCCCAGTATCAGATTGAGGAATGCCTGGTGCTAGGCTGGTCGCTAGGCGGTATTTTGGCGATGGAGCTGGCATTGCGGCGCCCACGAACAGTGCGCGGCCTGATCCTGATTGGCACCGCAGCGCGACCTCGGGGATCTCACCCACCGATCACCTGGCAAGATAACGCGATGACTGGATTAGCCGGTGCCCTAAACTGGGCGCTGCCTGCCTCTCCCCTGGCTCTGGCCCTCGGTGAAAAATCCCTCTTTCGCTATCTGATCGGTGAGCATACGCCGGAAGCCTATCGCTATCTGGCCAGTCAAGGGGCTCCGGCCTATCTGCGCACGAGCCGCCATGCGGAAGCTGCGCTATTCGACGCTATTCGGGCGGGCTATGACCGGGTTGCCGATATTCGCGCTCTGCAGGTACCAAGCCTGATGCTGTGTGGGGAGGGCGATCACCATATCACTGCTGCCACCAGCATAGAAACCGCTCGCGCCCTGCCCAACTGTGAACTGCACTGCTACCCAGCTGTTGCCCATCTGTTTCCCTGGGAGATCCCCGACCAGGTCAACGCTGACATTCGCACCTGGCTAGCGACCCATTCAGCGCTTTGGCAGCGGCCAGTGTACAGATAAGATACCTGATAAAGCTCCTTCGTCCGCTAGCCCGACGCCCCCCGATTGCTCTTTCAAACGAATTCATGACCAGTCAAACACCAGACTGGGTAAAGCACGCTGTTTTCTACCAGATTTTCCCTGACCGCTTCGCCCGCACCACTCGCACTAACCTGCCGCCAGAAATGCAGGTATCCCTGGAACCCTGGGATAGTCCGCCGACTTTAGAAGGCTACAAAGGCGGCGACTTGTGGGGCGTGTCGGAGCGGTTAGACTACCTGCAAGATCTGGGAATTACGGCCGTTTACTTTACGCCGATTTTTCGCTCGGCGAGCAATCATCGCTACCATACTCACGACTATCATATCGTCGACCCACTGCTGGGCGGGGATCAAGCCTTTTTCGACCTGCTCGAAGCTGCGCATGACCGCGACATCAAGGTAGTTTTAGACGGTGTGTTCAATCATGCCAGTCGAGGCTTTCACTATTTCAACGATATTTTAGAAAACGGCCCCCATTCCCCCTGGCTGAACTGGTTCAAAATAGAAGGCTGGCCGCTGTCTGCGTACGATGGCGACAAGCCTGCTAACTACGAAGGCTGGTGGGATAACAGGGCTCTGCCAGAGTTTAATCATGACAACCCTCAAGCCCGAGAATTTATCATGCGGGTGGGGGAGTATTGGATTGAAAAAGGCGTAGATGGCTGGCGGCTGGACGTGCCTTTTGAAGTAGAGGTCGAAGGCTTTTGGGCGGAGTTTCGCTCGCGAATAAAGGCGATTAACCCAGAGGCTTATATCGTCGGCGAAGTATGGACAGATGCGCGCCAGTGGCTAGATGGCACCCAGTTTGACGGTGTGATGAACTACCTGTTTACGGGGCCAGCGATCGCCTTTGCTGCCCAACACAACGTGGACATGTCTCTAGTCGAAAACGTAGAGTACGAGCCCTACCCCCCTTTAGATGCCAAAGGCTACGCCGAGAAAATTGACGCGCTGCTCAACCTATACCCTTGGGAAATTCAGCAAACGCAGCTCAATTTGCTGTCGAGTCACGACATTGCGCGGGTACTGAGCGTGGTCGGTGAAGATCTCGCCAGTATGGAGCTCGCGACGCTGCTGCTACTGACATTTCCGGGTGCGCCCAGCCTTTACTACGGCGATGAAGTCGGCCTTGCAGGCAGGCTAGACCCCGACTGTCGCCGGACGTTTCCCCAGCAGGCAGACTGGAACCAGTCGCTTTTGCAGACGCACAAAACGCTGATCGCGCTGCGGGGCAAGTACCCGGCCTTACGCACCGGCAAATATCAAACGCTGGCAGCAGAAGGTCACTGCTACGTATTCTCCCGAATTTTGGCAGACGAGATGGTCGTGGTCGCGCTCAATGCGGGCGAACAGGCGGTGCAGGTTCGGCTAGCTGACATGGCGGTGGAAAATGGGCAGGTGCTGTATGGCAAAGGCCAGGTAGACTGGCTGGGCGATCGCGCTATCTTGCTAGAAATCCCTGCCCGTTCTGGCCTGGTACTGGGAAGCGCCTAGGCTAAGACAGCAGGTAAACGTACGCGGTCTGAGTTTCAATGACCGGGCTTGCCGGACGGGCAATCGCTGGGTTCTCAGCTGTTCCTGAGACCGGCCACAGTTCCAAAGCAGGGGGATCCTCGGGTTTCAAAAAATAGGTACTTTCGTAATCGCTAGCGTTCAAAAAACTGCCCTTAAGCGCCAAGATTCTTTTGGGGTGGATAACGTAGTTGCCTGTTGAGCAGTCGCTGACGGTTTTTATCTGCCGCTGGGTGAGATAGGTGTCGATATAGTGATACCGATTGATCTCGGCACGTTTGCGCGCAATTCGTGGGTCGCATATTTCGGCACCTATAGGGAGCTGTTCGATGAGTTGAACCAGGTCTTGGGTGTTCATCAGCCGGTTTGGGCCATACTTTGTGGCCATCAGCTGAGCGTCGCGGTAGAAGTTATGGGCACAGGAAAGCGTCACGAAGAAAAAGATTGCCAGATAGTAAGCGATCGCCCGTTTACCCGATAGATCTATATATGCCAGGGCAACCGCAGTCAGGGCAATGGGCGCAGGCAGCATCAGGATTTTGTAGTAAAAGACAGTTTCTGCCGGATCAAGACTTGCCGCTGCCAGCAGCAGCAGCCCCCAGGCAGACAGCCAAATCAACCAGATATTTTGATTGCCACGAAATACTGAGAAGGCAACGCTGGTAACGAGGACAATTGCGACAGCCGAGATCACCAGGTAAGGAATTGAAGCGTCCCAGAAATAAACTTGCCTGACTAACGTGAGTGCGTGTAGTCCGGCATTGGCCAGCCGCTGGAGAAGCTTCACGACAAAGAAAGTGTCATCGTCACCAGATGCGGCAGAAATCGCTTTGAGGAGGGTTTTTGTATTGCCGAAGCTCCTGCCAAACTCACCTACCCAATAGGGCGTCAGCGCAACTATCGTAGCGAGGAGGCCCAACCCAGGTAGCCCCAGCCGAAAGCTAATTCCTGTTCGCTTCAGGGCCTTGAAGACGAATCTAATCGAAGCAATGACGTAGACAACCGGCATCACAAACAGCGTGGAGGCATGCAAACTCATTAATACCGCCAGGAGAATGCCGCTGCCAATCCAAGCCACTACCTGAATTTTCCAGCTGAGGAGGCGCCTGATCTGAATATCGTAGATCAGGGTGAACGCCATGAAAAAGAACGGAATCGAGCTAGGATTCCACTGGAAGTTGCTAATAAAAATCTCTCCAAAGAGGAGACTATACCAGACCCCAGAAAGTCCGCTCAAAAATAGCCGTTTGGGAGAACGAACGTTCTCTAGCAAACGATAGATTAAAAGCATAAAGAGCGGAATCGAAAGAAAGGAGAAGAGGGCATTCGGGAAAGCTTGAGCCGCCGGGGTTTGCCCGAAAAGGGTGAAGGGGAAGAAAAGGTAGTAGTAGAGCGGTAAGGTATGAAACCCGCCAAGGCCAGCGCCGTAGGCTTTGGGGCCAAGGGTCGGAAAATCTCCCTGCCACATCTCCATCACCACAAAAGCATCTCTGATCTGATCGGGATCAGGGCCAATGTCAAACGTCACATAGTGAAAAACGGCAATGACTCTCGTCAATATACCGACTGCGATCGCTAATGCTATCAGCGAAATGCCTAGTTGCTTTAGAGGAGATAAGCGCTTAGCACCTTTCTCTTCTGGCGCTATTGCCCGGACTTTTGTTACTTGCATTCGCAGAGTGCTGTTTCCTAGAGATGATTTCATTGAAGCTGATTCCCGTTTCGTAGAAAACACGTTGACACTCAATCGCGCTTTTTCTTTATACGGGGAAATACAGGAGTCATCCCGGTAAAAGTACCGTCGTTTCGGTAAAGTTTACTCTTGCTAAATGTAGAAACGATGAAAAATCAGGCAGCACCCCGTATTTTTTATCTGTCAGCTTGTAGCAACCGGCCTGTGCAAGCCGCTTAGTGTGATCCCCTTTACTGACCGCTGTTTCTGAAACTGAAACCACGCCCTTTTGCGATCACCAGCCCCTTACCTTTGAGGTGTTGTGATCACGCGGTGAGGAAATGAGATGAAAGCGCAGCTGAACCAGGGACTGATTTGGCAGTACTTAGTCAAGCAGAGGGTACCGGGCGCACTGGCGATATTCCCTATTCTGCTCAGCGGGGCACTAGGGCTCAATCAAATGGCAACGGCTCAGCCTTGGGGGATTGCACCGGCTGAACCAACTGCCCCCGAAACGAACGCCGATGCTGCTGAAATGACCCCACCCGATGCAATCGAATCGCGCCGAGAGGCTGCTCCTTTGGCGACTGATGTGGCAAATTTTATGCGGTACAGGGAGGTCATAGAACGCACTCAGTCAATGATTCGCGATCCAGAGGCCAGACGGCTGGCGGCTGAGCACGACCTGGAGATTCTCGATGTCACCTGGGAAGATACCGGTCGCTACGATAGCTCTGCCGTCGGGCCAAACATCAGCGATATGACGATTCAAGTAGAGCACAGCGATCCGCGTTCGGGCGACGCTCAGCTGCATCTGATGCCGGTGATTCGCTATCCAAATTTTTCCGATCTGACAGCAGATGTGCCGCTGCAGCGGTTTTCTGTGCTGACTGGCAATGAAAAAGGCGAGACGGTAGCGCCGGTATTGCTGGCTGAGGTGCTGGAAGACTTGCGATCGCACCTCACCGACCCAGACTCCTGGACAGGTCGCAACCAGTCTCTGCTGGCTGAACGCGATTCTCATGTGCTGGTTAGCGCTCAAGCCGCCTTTCTGCCCATTCCGCCAGGCGGCGAAGCGACCTTCAACCCGGTTTTGTTCAACTATCAGTCCTACCCAGGCGACCCAGCTGTGCTGACGCTGCTCGCCACCCGTGAAGGCACTAGCGTTACCGTGATTGACAATCAGCGCGATGGCTTCGATGCAGGGCGCACCTGGGGGCAGCGTCTGTTCTTTAATAAAAATGGCGAACGGGCTAGCTTGACCGGTCAGCGCATCAGCGATCAAGCTGAGCAAGTTACCGATAGCGCCACGCCTCTACCGCCGGTCACGGCAACCGCAGAAGCAGGGCTCAACCTGGTGATGCTGATTCAGGTGCCGCTCAAGCAAAAAGAGCCGTTTTACAGCGGCGTCGCCAGCGACAATATGGTCATGTCTGAAGCTGCTCCGGCCCCGACTGCGCAGCGCGCCCAAAGCAATGTAGAAGCTGCCGTAATCGGCCACGGGGCGGTAGAAGGCCCCTTTACCGAAATCGACGACTTAGCCATCGAGCGCGATCCCAACTTTCCAATTCGTGTCACCGTTCAGTTCTACAAGGCCACCAGCAACGGTGTAGTTTCGGCAGAAGATCTGGCCGAAATCGATGCGCAAATCAAGCGTATTTACGACGATGCTAACTATGTAGGTAGCCTGGTGACAGACGCCAGAACCCGCAGACCGACCGAATACAGCGGTGAACAGCAGGAGCCCGAAGACTGGTGGGAACAGTTTTGGCAACACAGCGAAAACCGGCTGAATCTCTCCCGTCAGGAAGCCTGGGAACTGCTCAGACGGCTGCGCGGACAAAGCTGATGGTACTTTATTGTATCTGCACGAGCTTAGTTTGAAAGTCATAATTCAACGATGCATCAAGTTGCAGAGAGTGATCTGAATTTTGTGTAAGCGCTTTTTTCTTAAGCGGAAAAGCGTTCTGGAAACAGGATAGCAAAATGTGACAGAGCTGCGCGCCAATTCTTAATCGGCCTGTTCCACTTCTTCGAGATG
>JBARVU010000076.1:0-3942 GCA_049646425.1 Phormidesmis sp.
GGTTTCAGCGCTGTGGCAATACGACCACTTCAAGGCAAGTTTTGAGTTACCACTGTTGGCTCTCAGCTAGCAAGGCAGCAGCAGCCTTGGGCCTGAGTGAAGCGGCAAATAAAAATCCCTGCCCTTCGTCGCATCCCATCTCGCGTAGTTTGGCTAGCTGACATTCGCTTTCGATGCCCTCAGCGTTAATTCTCATTTGTAAGCCATGGCCAAGGGCAACAATTGCCTGTACGATTTCGGCACCTTCTGGAGCCAGTTTCATATCGTGGATAAAAATGCGGTCAATCTTTAAAACATCGACGCTGAAGTTGCGAAGGCGTCCCAGCGACGAGTAGCCGGTGCCAAAGTCATCAATTGCTAGCTGAACGCCCAGGGCGCTGAGCTGGCTTAGTTTTTTGGCGGATTCTGAAAAGTCTCTGATCAAAACGCTTTCGGTAATCTCCAGTCTCAAATTTTGGGGTGGGAGAGCAGTTTTCTCTAAAACTTTAGCAACTTGCTCTGCAACATCTGGCTGAAATAGCTGTCTACCTGAAAGGTTGACTGACATTATCAAAGCATAGTTCTGGCTGCTGTTGTGCCAATCTTTGAGCTGGTAGCAGGCTGTTTTTAGCACCCAGTAGCCGAGGGGTACAATCAATCCGGTATCTTCAGCAATCGGAATAAAGGCGTTTGGGCCTATTCTTCCTCTGGTAGGATGATGCCAGCGAACAAGTGCTTCAAATCCAGCCACTTTTCCGGACTCGAGGCAGATATGAGGCTGGTACTCTATACGAAGCTGTTTCTCAGTCACAGTCCAGCTCCTCGATGGCCTGCCGCAGGTCGTTCTCTAACTGTAATTGCAAGGTGATCGACTCATACATTTGACGGTTAAAGACGACAGATTGATCCTTGCCACTGCGCTTGGCCTCGTACAAAGCAATGTCGGCGTCGCGCAGCATATCTTCCGGTCTTTCGTAAGGAAGTGCGCTCAAAACAATACCGATACTGGTGGTTGTAAACGTTTCGTATCCTATGATCGGATAGGCTAAAGAGAGGGCTCTACATAGGTGCTGCCCCGTTTGAATCGCCTCATCAAAGCTAACCAGGCAATCCAACAGAACAACAAATTCATCTCCGCCAAAACGAGCGACCTTTGTCCCCTCGGGAACAGCGCCGACGATTCTTTGGCTGACAGCCTTGAGCAGGCGATCGCCCGCCAAATGTCCCAAGCTGTCGTTAATTCCCTTGAAGCGATCTAGATCGAGTAATAGCAGCGCAAACCGGTATGTTCTATCATTCTCAGCCGTCTTTATCGCCGATTCTAATGTCTCCCACAGCCATGCCCGATTGTATAGCCCGGTTAGGCTGTCATGGGTTGCCTTGTAAGACAATTCTCCTTCCAGCTTTTGCCGTCGGGTAATTTCTGTTATGTTCTCTTTTACGTAGGCTCCGAGCAATACCCCTGTAAAAGTCACCGTCACCAGCCCAAACTGTAGCGCCAGCGGATCAGAGCTTGAACTAGCGCCAACAAACACAACGGCCAAGATATTGACCAGGAATGTCACGATCATTGTTTGCTCGAATCCGCGCCGAGCAGCCATCCAGATGATAGGAACAAACATCAGGTAGGAGTAATCCAGCGACTTCCCCTGTATGCCACCAAAGGCTAGCCAGGTAAATAATACTGATGCAGCAATAGTGCCGATCCACTCCAGGATCACTTTCCTTGACAGCGTGAAGCTGAGGGTCGGCGCAGGCGCTTGTAGCGTCAGGTGCTGATCCGACCAGGGCAGTACCCGCATCAAAATCAACAGGGGCGGAGCCAGCACCATAATGCCTGTGATCTCTCCGGCCCAATCCAGTGAGAAGTTTTGCAACCAATCCGACCAGGCCATCTGGTCCATCAGGGCTAGCGTAGTAGTGTGTAGGCCAGACATTACCAAGGAGGCAGCTGCAAAGACACTCCCAAACCAAAGCACATCTCGCAGCTGGTGCAGCCCAGGGTCAATCTTAATCCGATATAGCAGTAGGAAAGATGCAATACAGTAGCCTAGACATAGATATATGCCAGCGGCTATTCCACTCAGCCCAACACTTTCTCCGCCGAGAGACCACAGTAGGTTTTTGATCAGCGTCACGAAAAATAGAACTGGCGCATAACACAGCCCAAACCCAAAAAGTAGGGCGACGTACAGTCCTGATGCCGGATCCCAGGACTGTACCTGAAAGGCTGAACGGTAGTACTCAGCCATTAGTTCTAAAGCAACACCGCTGACAAGACAGAACAGCAGGGTCGATCCTACAAGAACTGGCTTAGGCTGACGCTGTAGCCACCTCCACAGGCTTTCAGTGCTGAAGGAAACCCTACCGTCGCTCACCCTCACATCGGTTCCCCGCCCATTCCGTTGTCCACAGCATACGCTTGCCAGTTCACCTGCCGATGCTGCCCTTAGACACAAAAGCCTTCTCAGTCTTCTCAGTCTTAAAGGATACTCAAATCATAGTATATGACTTAACCGCTGGGGCTCCCTCCTGCTAAACAGATCCACTTCGCTGGAATCCCACGGTGTTAACCGCTGAGCTGCTGCTAACGTAGCAGCTCAGCTCGATGAACGGCGAGGCTTAGGGCTAGAGGATTGTCCTTTATTGAGGACAGGTCTAGGCGATCGCCCGCCCCCACTCGTCCGAGAGTTACGTCCACGGCCGCCACCGCCGGATCTGCCCCGCCCGCCGCCTTGTACATTGTTGCGCCCGTTGGGAATAGGCTCAGGCGGAATGGACAGATCTGGCTCATAGCCCGGAATGATTTCTTTCGGAATGTCTCGCTTTAGCAGCCGCTCAATGCTTCTGAGCAGCCCTTTTTCATCGACGCAAACCAGCGAAACGGCCTGCCCTTCATTCCCTGCTCTGCCGGTGCGACCAATTCGATGCACGTAGTCTTCCGCTACGTTGGGTAGCTCGAAGTTCACCACGTGCGGCAACATGTCAATATCCAAGCCTCGGGCGGCAATGTCGGTCGCCACCAGTATTCGTACCTCTCCTGCCTTGAAAGCCGCTAGCGCCCGAGTGCGAGCCCCCTGACTTTTGTTACCGTGAATCGCCGCCGCAGTCAGGCCGTCTTTTTGTAGATGCTTGGTGAGGCGGTTAGCGCCGTGCTTTGTGCGAGTGAAGACCAGTACCTGCTGCCAGTTGCGAGAACCGACGATGAAAGAGAGCAGCTCGCTCTTACGGGCACGGTCTACCGGATACGCCACCTGATCGACGCTCTCAGCAGCCGAGTTAGCGCGAGCGACTTCGATCAGTTCGGGCGATCGCAAGAAACTGTCCGCAAGCTGCTTAATCGGATGAGAAAACGTTGCCGAATACAGCAGGGTCTGCCGCTGCTCAGCTACCAGCGCCAAAACCTTGCGAATATCGTGGATAAAGCCCATATCTAACATGCGGTCGGCTTCATCAAGCACCAAAATTTCCACCTGGGAAAGATCGACCGTTTTCTGACCGACATGATCCAGCAAGCGACCAGGCGTTGCCACCAAAATATCAACGCCCTGACGCAGCTTAGAGATTTGAGGATTGATTTTAACGCCGCCAAAGATCACCGTTGAGCGCAGCGGCAAGTACTTGCCATAGGTCTCAACGCTTTCACCCACCTGAGCTGCCAGCTCGCGGGTAGGGGTGATAATCAGCGCCCGCACAGAACGCCGTCCGGATGGCTCAGACTTGCCGAAGTCACCTTTTTTTCTGAGAACAGGCTTAGCGTTGGCAGGCGCAGCTGGTTTGCGTCGATTTCCTACCGGCGCCGACAGGTCTTGCGGAGGCACGAGATCGCACAGCCGCTGCAGGATTGGTAGCGTGAAGCCAGCCGTCTTGCCCGTACCGGTTTGGGCGCTGGCCATGACATCGCGGCCCTGCATGACAATCGGAATGGACTTGCTTTGAATCGGGGTGGGTTCGCTGTACCCC
>JBARVU010000077.1:0-7626 GCA_049646425.1 Phormidesmis sp.
GGCCAAAGCAGTATTACATCTGACAATACTTTAGGTTTAGAAAACTCTATTATTTTGCCCAACTTTGATGGATTACCCATCGAAGTTATTTTGGGCGGTGCCGAGCGAGGTGAAAACTTATTTCACAGCTTTCAAGACTTTAATATTTCTGAAGATCGAGGCGCTTATTTCTTTAGCCCAGACGGTATTGAGACGATTTTGAGTCGAGTCACGGGGAACAACCGCTCTGACATCCTAGGCACGCTGGGCGTCTTAGGAGATGCTGATCTGTTTCTGATCAACCCAAACGGCATCATTTTTGGCCCTAATGCAAGCTTAAATGTCGAAGGTTCTTTTGTTGCTACGACAGCCGATGCCGTTCGGTTTAGCGATCAGGATATGTTTAGTGCGTCAGAACCTTATACAAGCACTTTACTATCGATTCAGCCCTCAGCATTGTTCTTCAGTGCTTCTGAAGAACAATCCGCTGAAATTGTCAATCAATCTACTGCATTCGAAACCGTATTCGGGTTGCCGACTTTTGGATTACAGGTACCTGATGGACAGAGTTTGCTGTTAGTAGGTGGCGATATTGAGTTAGAAGGTGGAGTTTTGCTTACTTTTGGCGGCCAGGTTGAACTAGGCGGGGTACGCAACGAAGGGACAATTCAACTGACGCGAGATAGCGGCAAACCCAGCCTTAGTTTGCCAGAGTCTGTGCTCCGCTCAGACGTATCTTTATCTGATGATGCTCTGATATACGTCAGCGGGGATGACCAGGGTAGAATCACTATCAGCGCCCAAAACTTGACACTGTCCAACGAGCCTTCTTCTGAAGAACTCAAGGGCCTGTTTGCTGGCATAGGCGAAGGCGAAGGGAGCCGCGATACAGAAGCAGGCGATATTATCCTCGATGTTTCTGAAAGGTTGAGCATTACTGAGAGCAATATCTTCAATCGGCTTGAAGCTGAAGCGACTGGTCAGGGCGGTAATGTTGTTATTCAGGCAGGCTCGCTGCTCATGAGTTCTGGGGCTATATTACTCACGAGCACCGCTGGGCAGGGCAGTGCTGGTGACATCGTCATTCAGGTCGAAGACGCTGTTTCTCTAGAATCTCTTTCTGAGATTGCCAGCATAGTAGACCCTGAGGCAATCGGCCAAGGCGGCGATATCTCAATTCAAGCAGGGACGCTTTCTTCAACTGATAGTACATTGCTGACCAGTGCTCGCGGCGTCGGCGACAGCGGTAATATTGTTGTGCGGACAGATGGCTCTATTGTTATGGATGGCGGTAGTCGCGTGACTACTGACGTGCTAACGAATGCAGTCGGTCAGGGAGGCAATGTTGTACTGGAATCTCAAACAGGATCGATCACTCTAGTAGACGCTACTGACATCAGTGCTAGTACCTTTGGTCAAGGAAATGCAGGCGATGTTCTGCTGCAGGCGAATGAGGGAGCTGTGCTAATGGAGGGGAGCTTTATCCAAACGAGGACGGAATCCATGTCAGCAAATCCTTCCATAGAGTTTCCAGGGTTTAGAGCTGCCGGCAATGGGGGCGATATTGTGATTCAGGCTGAGTCACTTTCTTTGAGCGATTCAGTATTTGACAATGATCCTCAGTCTAGGCGGTATTCTACCTTGAGTACGGATACGAATGCGGAGGGGAATGCAGGGAATATTTCACTTCAGATTGAGGGATCCATCTCTTTAAACAACAGTAGGGTTTCTGCTGCCGTAGAGCCTGATGGAACTGGTCGGGGTGGCGACATCGACATTTCAGCTGAGGCGCTCTTTGTTAATGAGGGCGCTTTTGTCAACGCCAGTACTCGGGGGCAGGGACAGGGGGGGGATATTCGCATCAGTGTTAGTGATGCTGTGCGTCTCTCAGGTAACAATGTTCAGGGATATACTAGCGAGCTAGCGACAAGCACTCGCAGAGAAGCGACCGGCAGGGCTGGCAACATTACAATCAATAGTCCTGTTCTACAGGTTTTAGACGGGGCAACTATCAATGCCAGAACGCTCAGCGCTCAGCGCGGTGGCAATATTAATATCTATGCCAATCAATTAGAAGCTGTCGACGGCGGTCAAGTTTTGACTAGCAGCCTCGGTAGCGGCGAAGCCGGTAGTATTGGTCTGAGCGTAACAGATAGCATTCTCTTATCAGGTCGAGATTCTACTTACTTTGAGCGACTGGCTCAGCTTGGCCTAGAAGAAGTCGCTGGGGTTAGCCCTGCCAGCGGTATTTTTGCTAGTGCTGCGACAACTTCGACGGCCTCGGGCGGCGACCTCAGCATTTCAACAAGGCAGCTAACGGTTCAAGCGGGGGCAGGCGTAAACGTTAGCCACGATGGCACAGGTGATGCAGGCAACCTAGTGATAGCGGCTAGGTCTGCCTTCTTAGACAATCAGGGAAGTATCACGGCTGAAACAAGTTCGGGAAGGGGGGGCAACATTACGCTACAGAACTTAGACCTTTTGCTGATGCGGCGTAATAGCCAGATCTCAACCACCGCTGGCTCGGGTACAGGAGATGGTGGCAACATCACGATTGGGGCTCCTGATGGCTTCGTTATTGCCGTCCCGAATGAAAATAGCGACATCACGGCTAATGCTTTTCTAGGCAGGGGAGGTGAAATTGTCATTGGAGCACAAGGCATCTATGGCTTCACATACCGTACCTTCGATGAACTTAAAACTCTCTTGGATACCGATAATCCTAGCCAGCTCGACCCGGCTCGACTATCTACTAACGATATCACTGCCATCTCTCAAACCGACGCGATGCTGAGCGGGCAGGTCGTTCTTAATCAGCTAGCGGACGATCCGAATCCTGAGTCGGTCGAACTGCCAGTTGCCTTGGCGGGAACCGAAGTGGCCCAAGGCTGCCAGATCGATGCCGACGAGCCGCAAAGTACTTTTGTGGTGACCGGGCGAGGGGGCGTACCGCCTTTACCTGAGGAGGCACTTGATAGCCGAGACATTGAGGTGGGGCTAGTGACCATGTATTCAGAAAGAGGTGAGGAAACTGTTGAGCGCGATCGCGCTCAGCCGACAGCACCACCGATAACAGGAGAGCCATCTGTCGTAGAGGCACAAGGATGGACGAGAGACAATCGGGGCACTGTGCAGCTGGTAGCGAATGCTTCAGCGGCAGCATTGTACTCATCTGGGAGCCAGTCTGCTAACTGTCAAGCCCGAGGAGAATCAGCGTCTGCACTGCCACGCCCTAGGCCGGCGAGGTCAGTTGCCCCATGAACCTCTCGCGGCGCATCAAATTTCGGCTGATCTGCCTGCTGTTGCTTTTATTAGTAGCCCTGCTGCCACCTGCAATAGCACAGCCTTTTCAGAGAATCACCCAGCAGCCCGCTCTCTCAAATCCTCAGTCAGCCTCTTTTACACAGCAGGGCAGAGCCCTGTATGAGACAGGACAGTTCGCAGCGGCGCTGAGCGCATGGCAGCAGGCAGCAGAGCGCTTTCAAGCTGACGGAAGACCGTTGCAACAGGCCATGGCGCTGAGCAATTTGTCACTGACCTATCAACAACTAGGGCAATGGCAGGAAGCGGAAGGGGCGATCGCCGCCGCCCTCATCCAGTTGAACGCAGCAAACTTGTCTGAAGAGTATCGTCATGTTTTGGCTCAAACGCTGGATATCCAGGGGCGACTCCAGCTCTCTCAGGGGCAGGCGGCAGCGGCGATCGCTACCTGGCAACAAGCCGCTGCCACTTATCACCAGCTCAATGACGACATCGGTGCCACGCGGGCTCAGATCAATCAAGCTCAGGCGCTGCGACTCCTGGGTCACTACCGACAGGCCCGAGTCATTCTGGCTGAAACCACCCAGCACCTCCAAAGCCAGCCCGATTCTTTGCTCAAGGCACTTGGCTTGCGTAGCTTAGGGTCAGTATTGCGCAGCACTGGCGATCTAGAGTCCTCTGCGGATATTTTGCAGCAGAGTTTGGCCCTCTCGCGATCGCTTCAAGCACCCGCAGCCACTGCTGAGACGCTGCTAAGCTTGGGGAACACCGCCCGCATTCGGGGTGAGCCCGCGACGGCTTTGCAGTTCTATCAAGAAGCTAAGCTGGCATCAAGCGATATCAGTCTCCAAGTCTCTGCTCAGCTGCATCAGTTGAGTGTGCAGTTGGCAGAACAGCAGTGGGCAGCAGCCCAAGCGCTATGGCCGCAGATCGTGCCTCAGCTAGCTAATTTGCCCCCTGGCCGAACAGCCATCTATGCTCATATCGAACTGGCACAAAGCCTGATAACGCTCTTTGACGGTGGTGAAGTCTCTCAGTCTCAGCCGATAGCTAAGCTATTGGCAACTGCTGTTGAACAGTCGCGGCAGTTGGCCGACCCGCGTGCAGAATCGTACAGTCTGGGATGCTTAGGCAGCTTGTATGAGCGCACTCAGCAGATACCAGAGGCAGCAGCTTTGACCGAGCAAGCTTTGCTGATCGCCCAAACGATAGAAGCGGCTGACCTTAGCTATCAGTGGTATTGGCAGCGAGGGCGTTTGCTGAGATTGCAGTGGGAACAGGCGCGACGGCAAAGCCTTGCTAGTGAAGAATCTCCCACTTTGTACGATCAGGCGATTGCCGCCTATGATCAGGCAGTAAAGGCCCTCCAGTCACTGCGCTACGACCTCGTTGCCGTGCACCCAGATGTACAGTTCTCTTTTCGTGAACAGGTTGAGCCGGTTTATCGAGAATTTGTCGATTTGCTGCTGCGCGATCGCCCCGACGAGGCTGCGCTGCAAAAAGCTCGAGAAACCATCGAGGCACTTCAGCTTGCCGAACTCGATAACTACTTTCGAGAAGCTTGTTTGGCCCCTGATATCGCGTTAGACGCGGTTATCGACCAAGCCGATCAGCGCTCAGCCGTTTTGTACTCGGTGATTTTAGCGGATCGGATCGAGGTGATTTTGAGGCTTCCTCGGCAGCCGCTGCGTCACTATGCTACGTCGATTGCTCGCGCTCAGGCTGAGACAATCTTAGCTGAACTCCGGCGATCGCTGATGGAGCCGAACAGAGTTTTAGAGGCCCAAGCGCTCTCCCAGCAAGTGTACGAATGGTTGATTCAGCCTGCCGCTAGCGAACTGGCGCAGAACCAGATCCAAACGCTGGTGTTTGCGCTAGATGGCCCGCTGCAAAATGTTCCGATGGCTGCGCTCTATGACGGTCAGCAGTATTTGGTAGAACGCTATAGTACGGCGATCGCTCCCAATCTACAGCTCGTCGATCCACAGCCATTAGAACAAACTCAGTTAACCACCCTGGCCGCAGGCTTGTCTGCATCCCGGCACGGATTCTCTGCCTTAGACTATGTCAAATCTGAGCTGGACATCATCGAATCTGAAGTGCCCAGCGAGGTGCTGCTCGATCAACAGTTTACGGTTGAAGCCTTGGAAGATGAGGTGCGATCGCGTTCCTTTCCGATTATTCACTTAGCTACCCACGGACAGTTCAGCTCTGACCCCAGCCAAACCTTTGTGTTGGCATGGGATCGCCCGATTCAGGTGAATGAACTGGATAACTTTTTAAGAACTCGCCAGACCAGCCGAGCTGACCCCTTAGAGCTGCTGATATTAAGCGCCTGTGAAACCGCCGCCGGAGACGAACGCGCGACCTTAGGACTGGCAGGCGTTGCCTACAGAGCCGGAGCTCGTAGCACGCTGGCCTCTCTGTGGAGTATTAACGACGAATCTACCGCCTTGCTCATGAGCCAGCTTTATCAAGCCCTGGCGGATCGTACTCTGACCCGAGCAGAGGCCCTCAGGCAAGCTCAACTTTCCCTATTGAAAAATCCAAGATATCAGCGCCCGATGTACTGGGCGCCTTACGTTCTGTTGGGAAGTTGGCTATAGCCGCTATCTCTCATTGCTCTCACTGACGAGGACTTGGCCGACTAAACAGTTTCATCTGCAGATTTTCTTAGCTGAATAGACAGCCCCATCTCTTTTAACAAGCGGTTGATATGACCGCCGCTGATCTTGATTCCGAGTTCTTTTGCCAGTTGTTTTGCCAGCCACTCCCCCGTCCAGCGCTGGAAAGCATAGCCGTGTTCTCGAGGGCTGCTGCTGGCCAGTTCTCTTAGGCGCTGAAGATAGTGATCGTCTACTTTTTGCGGTCTGCCTATGGTGCGATCACACCACTGATGAGCCTGCCCAACCTCTGCCATCGAAATCCAGTATCTAGCCGTCTCTTGAGCGCAGCCAAGGGCTTGGCAAATTTGCGTCTGAGAGTGTCCCTCATCAGCCAAAAGCATAATTTCAATCCGACGACGGTATTCTGGTCGCAAATTGGTTTGTAAGCGCTTGAGCAAAAGCTTGCGCTGAAAAGGGGTTAGATATTGACCTGGGTTGTCCAAAATGGGTTCTCCTTACAGAACTTCGGTAGATGCGTGAGTTCAGCTTTATACTTTTCTAGGGTTTGACTAGCAATTTGAAGCTGACGAACCTTCACTTAGAACTCGGAGACATAAGTCCAAAATTTCCGTAAACCATAACAAAACTTCACGAGAGCCTAAAAAAGCGACAGGCAAGGTTTCTGAATATCTATGCATCAAGCCATTTTTGAATGCAAAAGCTCAAAGACAAAAAACATAACTCCTTGAGTTGTGTTCAAAAAAGAGAATGCTACCGCTTGACTTTCTAGAGAAGATCTCAGATCATCAAAACGGGATTAGAAGATTGCTAACAAGTTTTACAGAATTAACAAATTCAGCGAAGAGGTAAGATAATGACTATTCTTACGGACAGCCAAAACAAACCCTTATTCATTGACTTGACGTCCCAAGAAGCAGCCCTTATCGAAGGAGGTGCAGTTTTCTTGTCTCATATTCAGGCCCTCAAGCTTACTAAGGACGAAAGAGACAAGCGCGACGAGCCATATCTGCTTGTCAATGGGAGGAAGATTTGGAAGGCCAAAAGAGGAATGAAAGTAGGAGACATTCAAAAGATTGGTAAATTTGCGTTTTATCCTCGAATGTTGGGTGGTGTCCCAAACATTCAGCTTTGGGAGGATGACGGTCTTGGCAAGCGCTCTGATGACTTTATCGGTCGGCTTGGAGTGACTAACCCAATATTGCGCAGGCGGAGAGTTGAAATATTGAGAGGGAGCGGCGCTGTATACCGGTTGTTCTACTTTGTCTAAGCAGTTCGTTTAGCCATAGCGATGCAGCCGATCAGTAGAATCTGGCGATAATATACGTGGTGTCGACACCTAAATTTCAAAAGGAACAAAGACATAAATCTCTTATTTATGCACGAAGAACACCTTTTCAACCCTTGATTTTTCAGATTGATTCTCAGAAGATCAAAGTGAAATTAGACAAGTGAAAACTAATTTCATTTCAAACAATTTTATCTAAGAGGAAAAACAATGACGACTCTTGCGAATATCCAGAATAAACAATTGTTCACTGATCTAACACCAGAAGAATCAGCAGTTGTTGAAGGAGGTGCCCTCTTTAGCGCAAACTTCAAATTTGACAACTACATGACCACAAGAACTTTTACTAATAGACATTATCGGAAATAGTGTGGGCAATAGAAACAGGCACGCCCTTTCCTGACCTTTCCTTTCCTATGCGTTTGCTACCAGCTCGTTAGCTTTTCCCTGGCGGTAGCTCAACCGGAAGTTATG
>JBARVU010000078.1:0-2668 GCA_049646425.1 Phormidesmis sp.
GCCTTGCAGTGGGCTGAACCGTAGCTGTCGGTCTGGCCGCTGTCGGTCTGGCTGCTGTCGGTCTACTATCAGAACTTACCTGCACTTTGCGAATTCTACTGCGCGACTCATTGCGGAGAGCACTGCGCGATCGCGCAGCGGCCATACGCGCCATCGCTCGTCGCCGTGACATCACCAGGCAGCCTGCCGCGCAAGTCCCCACCAACGCCCCCAAAGGCCAAGCGGGAAAGCTTGAACGACGGGTCTCAGCGGGCGCGATGAAGACTGTCTCAGGATCTGGGTTGACCGGCTGACCGGCTATCTCGTCAGCACTCGGCTCGACGCTGATAAAGGAGTCCTTCGGGGTCACTGGTACAGACGCAGCCGGCATATCCGTTGTTAGCTTTCTAGGGCTAATTAACCCTTCTAGCGCTATGCCTGCACTGACCATAGATACCAGCCAAAAGCTCACGACCAACACCCAGGGCCGAACCAATAGCAGATTAAACGCAACCTGGGTTCCTTTTGAAGACTTTGGGCTAGACAGGTTAGTATCGACATCGCTGACCGCAGGCGGGGTTGTCCCCGTCCGCTTGCCGCCAGACAACTTACCGACAAGCCCTTGTAAAGGCTTGACTTGAAGCGTCAGGCGCTCTGGGCGAAACCCTCTAAACGCGGCACTAGAGAGCCTCACAGGCTTCGTTCTCTCTGATGGCTTTGTCATAGTGAAGGGATTCCTCTAGAGAGCCTCTTGTTCCAAAAGATACCGGAATTGTAGAGGCATATTATCCGATTAGCGAGCGCTGTGCTATTTTTTCCGAATATTTACTAAAACTTTAGAACTAAAACTTTAGAACTAAAACTTGTTTTTCCCATCAGGCAAGGTCAGCGCAGCTCTAAAGCAGGCAAATATTTTCCAGGATCTTGAGCGACCCAGCCAGAATCCGAGTTAGCACGCACTTCAAAGTATAAGAAAGTGGGTTCACTACCGCCTACTCTACCCAGAGATGTATCTGCTGTCACCATCTGACCCACTGTCACGGAAATGTCATTTAGGTTGGCATATCGCGTTTGCAGGCCCTGCGCATGGTTGACCACGACGAGCTGGCCATAGCCTTCGCGATCGCCCGCAAAGGCAACCGTACCACTTCCAACGGTGCGCACTGTCAGCACCGTTGGAATCGCAAAGGCAATGCCGCTGTTGAAAACCAGCTCATCTTGACTAGCGCTGGGCTGCCAGCCATAGCTTAGGGTAATGCTGGCTGGTTGATCTAGCGGGTAGCCCGGTAGCTGAATGGCCTCGGTCGGCCCTTGGGCCGCCGTAAGCACTCCAGGGACAAAAATGCGGCTGGGGACTTCCGTCACACAGCCATTAATCTCAAACAGCAAGTCAGCGCGACTGCCATACCGATCTGCTAAAGACTGCCAGCTCTCCCCCGCCGCGACGCTTGCTGAAATGCCGTTAAAAGGCGGAATTAGAAGCGTCGTCCCCGCAGTTAGCGCATCGTCCTCAATCTCGGGATTAAAGTGACGTAGCGTTGTAGGTTGCAGGCGATAGGTTGCAGCTAGGCTCGCTAAGGTGTCACCAGCGGTTACCTGATAGCTTTGGATCTGCTCTAGCGCCGCAGGACAGCTCGGGCTAGCCGCAGTCGCTTGAGCGGATATACTAAGAGGGGCCATCAGGCTAGCAATGGCAACCTGAGTCATTCCGCAGCGAAGTGTCGGGCTCAGAGACCTTTTTAAGTGAAACGCCCGCTGGGCTAGCTCGAAGAAGTTAGTCATTTTGATAAGCGGAAATTCGCTACAGAAAAAAGCACCAGCTGTGTTGCTTTAGGAACTTTACTATCCCCCAACGCCCGATCAGGAATAATCTACCGGGGGGTCGTCAGAGGAGAGAGAACGTCCCTATACTTTGGAAAGGATCTCTATACTTTACTTCAGGGAGTCGATTGCCGCGCTCAACCGCTTAGCTTTATCTAAAAATAGCTTTCTCAACTAAAAGAAGATTCAAACAGGAAGATCAAGACATGGGGGTTTCTCCTAAGCACCTCGGACTCGGTGGGCTGCTACTGCTGGTAGGCACGGGCGTCGGCTGGACTAGCCACACCTATCTCGACAGCCAGAATACTGAGATACCCTCCTTGTCTGAGCGTTCTCTGCCATCGGTTCTTCCTACTTCTCAGGAGACTATCGCCCAGGCATCCCCTCCTAGCTTGCCAATTAAAGATAATTTCATCGCCGCTGCCGCCAATCGGGTCGGCCCGAGCGTGGTTCGCATTGACGCTTCCAGAACGGTCACTGATTCAGCCGATCCGCTTGAGCGCCGTTTGTTTAAACGTTTCTTTGGAGACGAATTGCCGGAAGGGCCGCAGTCGCCTAAGCTGCCTGAACGATTTGAGCAGGGAACGGGCTCCGGCTTCATTTTGAGTGCGGATGGACAGCTGCTGACCAATGCCCATGTGATCGAAGGCGCAGACGAGGTGACTGTCACGCTCAAAGACGGTCGCACTTTTACCGGGCAGGTGATCGGCACTGACCCAGTGACCGATGTTGCTGTGATTAAGATTGAGGCGACCGATTTGCCAGTCGCACCGCTGGGTACAGCCGAAAATCTTTTGCCAGGGCAGTGGGCGATCGCCATCGGCAATCCCCTGGGCTTAGATAACACCGTCACCGCTGGAATTATTAG
>JBARVU010000079.1:0-5600 GCA_049646425.1 Phormidesmis sp.
GCACAGACGCCTATAGCCGCTTACTCATAGATGCCATGCTCGGCGATCAGACCCTTTTTACCCGAGGCGATGAGGTGGAGCAGTCCTGGCGAGTGCTGACTCCCTTGTTAGAAGTGTGGGACGCCCCGGCTCCACCGGATAGCATTCCGCTATATGAGGCGGGCACCTGGGGCCCGATTGAGGCTGAGCTGCTGCTCAAACAGACCAATCGACGCTGGCGCAAGCTCTAAAAGACGGCCTTCCCGCCTCGATATGATTGCGTATCCTCAGAGACGATTAATGAAGTGCGTTTTCGCTATGCTTGTATAGCCTTTGACCAGCCCGCTGCTTGTTCCTTTCGTTCTGCTTTTTTGCTAGACATTCCTTTCGGTTTCTTTCTCTACAAAAGCTATGGCAACTTCTATTCTGGCGCTACAAAAGCCTAAAGATATCTCCCTAGATGAGATTGAATCTGAGCTACGCAATATCTGGCGCACTCAAGACGATGGCGGCACAGCCCCGGTGGCCACCCGTGCGACCACATTTACGATGGTGATTTATGAGCCCGAAGAGGTGCAGCAATTGCTGGCGACGCTGGGCGTTTACACCAACGAAATTGACGGCCTCCACCGGTCTGAAACCCGCGAGGCGATCCTAGCAGCTCAAAAGCAATACAACCTCCGACTGAGCGGAAGAATAGACCCGCCTACATTGACCAAGCTGCGGGAGGAAGTGCGCAAGCTGCCTGTCAAAGAGCAGGGCTTTAAGAATGCGGATATTCGTGGGTTTAACTTTGACGGGGCATTAGCCGCGCAGAATCCCTGTCGGGTGATTACGCTGTGCCCTATTTTTGGCGAGGATGAGGGTGTGACTGCCCAGGTCTCGGCCTACTGCCCGGTGCAAAAGAGCAACAGCAGCAATCTGGTGTGCTGTGAGTACATTACGCTGCGGGGCACTAAGGAAGCGCTAGAAAGAGTGGGCGATTTGGTCAATTCGCTGGTAGTCTCGGATCTGCCCAAGTTTGTGTGGTGGAAAGCGACGCCTAATCCGGAGCAAACCTTATTTCAGAAGCTAGCGCTGATTAGTAGCTGCTTGATATTGGACTCTAGCTACTTCAGCGACGCGGCCTCCGAAATGGTCAAAATTCAGAAGCTGGTAAATGAGCACACCAATATTGCCGATCTCAATTGGTACCGGCTAGCGCCCTGGCAAGAGCTAGCAGCGGCGGCATTTGATCCGCCGGAGCGACGGATGGCGCTGCTGGAAGTGAACCGGGTGGGCGTCGACTATGAAAAAGGCAACCCAGCTCAAGCGCTAATGTTTTTGGGCTGGTTGGCGAGCCGCATGAACTGGGAGCTGAAGTCGTATGAGTACGAGGGCGGCGACTATGACCTGGAGCGGATCTATTTTGTCGGTGAGGGCGGTCGCGAAATTGAGGCTGAGCTGGCCGGGGTGCCCGTGATTGACCAGGGCGAAGTTTTGGGCGACCTTACGGGTGTACGACTGCAGTCTACCAATCCTCAGGCGAACTGCAATACCATCCTATGTTCTGAAACGGTAGGCTGTATGCGTATGGAGTCAGGGGGCAGCGCTCAGAGCAGTCTGGTTGAGGAAGTGAGTTCGCTGTCGGATCAGCGTTCGGACCTGCTCTTGGAGCAGCAGCTACAGCGCTGGGGTGAAGACGTGCTGTTTGAAGAGAGCTTGGCAGCGACCTCTGGAATTATAGACGTGATGATGGATCACAGAAGCTGACGCTGTCAGTCGAAGCAGCCGCAAATTTGATTGCGAGTGAGAAAAAATGCCTACAGTGCCGCTAGCTAGGCGAACAATGTGGGCATGCTGGCGCAGAGCGAACGTACTTCGACTGAAAGTATCTGAAGCGATAGGAGCGGGCAGCAGAAACGATAGTTCAGCTCTAAAGGAGTATTTGTAAGTCAAGTAGGGCAGAGAGTACAGTATCCTTCGTCTTTTTGCAAAAGCTTTAGTCTTTGTAGTTGCTGAGGTATCCTCCTAGGGCGTTAAAGCTATCTGCGTTGATGCTGTAGTACATCCAGCGGCCTTGTTGACGGGCAGTAACTAGACCTGCTTGCTTGAGCGTTTTGAGGTGGAAAGAGAGCTTGGACTGGGCGATGCTGAGGCGATCACACATATCCCCCACGCAGAATTCACCTTCTTGAAGGAGTTCGATAACCTGAATGCGGATAGGCTCAGAAAGTGCGTGAAAACCAGCGAATACGGTATCTGATGATTTAGCCATGGGTATGTATTGAGGTTTAACCTGGGGATAGCTCTGAAATATCCGCGCGGTATAGGCTGAGCCTATGTGACGCTAGACACCCACAGCTTAAACAAGCTAAATCGGTTTGGCCATCCGAACTTATACGATGAAAACAAGCTATACCAAGAGTTCTCTGGCTGCGGTGACTAGAGATAGTGCGGTCACGGGTGCCGTAACTGCTCGCAGGATTACCGGCCCTAAAGAGACAGCCACATACCGACGAGCAATGGCAGCCGTGATTTCGTCCGGCGTCCAGCCGCCCTCCGGGCCCACCGCCAGCGTCACAGGCGTGGCTGAGGTTAACTGGCTCTGCAAGTGAGCAAGCAGGTGAGGCGGGGGCATCGACCCTATACTACGAGCTACGCAAAGGTAGCGCAGCCCTGGGTTGCTGTCTTCCGCTCGGTCGAGTTGTGCCAAACACTGCTGAAAATCTACGGGCGGAGAAATGTTAGGCACCGTCATCCGCTCGCTTTGTTCAGCGGCTTCTTGGGCGATCCGCCGCCAGCGCGATAGCTTGCGCTCGCTGGGGTTGAGTAGTGTACGCTGGCTAAGCACCGGAAAGATATGAGTGACGCCCAGTTCAGTCGTCTGACGAACGACCTGATCAAACCCATTGCCTTTGGGTAGCGCGGCCACTAGAGTCAAGAGAGACCGCGATCGCTCCTGAGCCGCCGTCTCAATAATCTGGGCTGAGCGCGGCTGCTCTGTTAGCGCCGCCAGCCACTGCTGGCCCTGTCCGTCTTGGGCGATGAAGCGATCGCCTGCGCCCATCCGCAGCACCCGCCGCAGGTAATGAACTTGGTCGGCCTCCAGGATCAGAGATGAGTCCTGAATCTGCCGCTGGTCAATAGTGATTCGCTGCACGGTGGCACTGACGCTATTCGCCCCACCGCACAATTTCAACCTCTACTGGCGCAATGCCAGTGTGGTAAGTTCCCAAATCGCGAGCCGCCTGTTCAGAAATATCGAGCGCGCCGCCAGATCGATCATTAATGCGAACAGTCACCGTTTCTCTGGTATCTGGGTTGGTAAGCTGTACAAGGGTACCGAACGGCCAGCTGGGATGAGCTCCCGTATGACGATAGCGATCAAACACTTCGCCGCTAGCAGTGTGACCCCCATCGAAGCCAGGGCCATACCAGCTCACCCGCATCCGGTCTGCCAAAGCCCCACCCGGCGCAATTAAACCTATGCTCAAACTGCTAAGAACGCATAGGGGCTTAAAGAAACTCATCTAAACATTCCTGAATCAATTTGCGCCGCCATTATCTCAAGCGATGAAATTAAATGCAATGTTCCTTAACATTTGGCCGGCCAACTAGGATCAACCAGATTCGCTATAAGCACAATCGCTGGGCGTTGCTGTCCAATTCACCTTCAAGAAAGCATGCACTTCCACCATCTGCACTTTTACGTTAGAGATGTGGCTTTTTGGCGAGCCTGGTTTATCCACAAACTCGCTTTTCAGCCAGCGCCGAGGATGGCCCTCAATCCAGTTCACGCCCACCCAGTGGGGCTGATGCAGGGGGGAATTAAAATTCGGCTGTCGGGCAGCGAGCCTGGTTCCAACAGCGGAGCAGGCGCTGAGGTTGACCGCTATTTACAGCAGCATCCGCCAGGACTCGTCGATGTGGGCTTTGCCAGCGATCAGTTTGATCAGGTACTGACGCGAGCCCGATGCGCGGGTGCCCACCTCTTGCATGAGGTCACCGCCAATGCTGCCGGTCAACGACAGTGTCAAATCCAGGGCTGGGCTGACTTACGCCACACGCTGGTAGAGGTTTCGCCTGAGTGGGCAGCCGAGCAGCAGCGCGCGGACGATACGACTTGGCTCTGTGCGATTGACCATGTCGTGCTCAACGTTCCTCAAGGTGAGCTCTCAGCAGCCTCTTGCTGGTATCAGCGCGTATTTGGCCTGGAGACCGGGCAGCGATTTGACATCAACACGGCTCGCTCGGGGCTGCGCAGCCAGGTTTTGATCCATCCTGAGGGCACGCTACAGCTACCGATCAACGAGCCTAGCTCAGCTAATTCGCAAATCCAGGAATTCCTCAACCACAATCGGGGGGCGGGCGTGCAGCATGTGGCCTTGCGCAGCCGGGACGCGGTTGGGGCGATCGCCCACTTCAGACAGCAGGAGCTGCCGCTGATCGGCGTTCCAGATACTTATTACGAAGGATTGCAGCAGCGCTCCGACTGTCCTATCGGCGATACCTCAGCCGCTAGCGGTCAGCAGCTACTGCTGGACTGGGCGCAGGGAGGCAAACAGGGCATGCTGCTACAGACCTTCACTCAGCCTATTTTTTCAGAGCCGACCTTCTTTTTTGAAATCATCGAACGCAGCACTTATCTGGAAAAAGGCCAGACCAAAGTTGCCCAAGGCTTTGGAGAAGGCAACTTTCAAGCACTATTCGAAGCGATAGAGCGCGCCCAGATGACACGCGGCAGTCTGCACTGAGAGGCCGCCGCCCTCCCTAGCGCAGAAAACCCGTTACAAACCAAAGTACCAGCAGCGTAATACTCGCATAGAGAGACGACACTTGAGCAGTTGTCAGCGCCGTGCCCTGGCTGCTAAAGATTTGTACGATCAGCAGCCCGAGCCCAAGACCCACCGCCAGACCTACCGCTGCCAGTCCCATCGAACGCCACAGCCGACGGGTTTTTTGGTTAAGGAAATAAACGGCGCACATCATCCCTAACGCCAGGGCCAGAGAAGCTCCTGAAGAGCTGCCTGAAGTGAGTACCCAGCTAAGACCTGCCAGGGCAGCAAAAATGATCGACGGCCAGAGTAGCTCGCTGCTGTTTTCGGGCTGGTCAAGCAAGTCCGAAAACCACTGCGGCCCAGTGTTTTCAACGGATCTATTATTGGCAACTGTGACCGCTGGCTTGGACTGCTTTTCGGCAAAGCGAATGCGGTCAGGTACCTTGATCTTGCCCTCTTGGCGCAGCCTGAGCCGCTCCATCAAGATGGCGTCGTAGGCCGCTTCAATACGCTCTTTCTTTTGAGGATTGTCCTCGCAGTCCGCAACTAAGCGCTTGCGAGCCGACTGCACCTCTTCAAAAGAAGAAGCTTCTGTCAGCCCTAACGTTTCGTAGTGAACGCTTTGCTCGCTCATTCCTAACCCTCCGAATCGACCTAGTCGTTGAACCCTAACTGTAGCGATTCCCAGTGTAAAGCTCTTAATGTAAAGCTCTCAATACAAAGCTTAATATAAAGCTATGACTGCGCAAGCACACCCAGCCATAGTTTAACCGTCGATTGCCTGAAACGAAAACGACCCTGGGTGAGTCTTTGAAAAAATTGATACTTTAGTACTGTAAAAATGAAGGACAGGTAAGGCCA
>JBARVU010000080.1:0-5620 GCA_049646425.1 Phormidesmis sp.
CCAGCGGGCCAGTATGTGGTTGTCACAATTGCGGATACGGGGACAGGAATTCCGCCTGAGGTGCGCGATCGCATATTCGATCCGTTTTTTACCACTAAGCCGTCCGACCAGGGCACTGGCCTAGGACTCGCA
Organism: Phormidesmis sp.; assembly: GCA_049646425.1. Classification (GTDB taxonomy): domain Bacteria; phylum Cyanobacteriota; class Cyanobacteriia; order Phormidesmidales; family Phormidesmidaceae; genus Phormidesmis. Next base: position 133 of record JBARVU010000080.1, read on the forward strand.
ACCACGCTCGGCATTGTTAAAAAGGCAGGCGGTTTTATCAGAGTTTCTAGCGAGGTTGGCCAGGGCACTCAAATGAAGGTGTATTTGCCCGCCATCGAACCCGACTAACTGATCGTATCTCGTAAAAATCCTCACAAATTCCTCAGATTCTTAAGAGATAAGTAAGAGGTAACCACAAACAAGCGACAACCGCTATCGGGATGAGTGAGTCGCTTGCATGACACCCCAAAAGGAGATCTGCCATGCTGACTGTTTCAGACATCATGACGACTGATGTCGTCACCATTCGGAGTTCTGCAAAGGTGGCCCAGGCGATCGCTCTTATGCAGTCCCAGCATGTGAGAGCGCTCGTCGTCGAGAAAGCCGTCAAAGGTGGCGCTTACAGCATGATTACCGAGCGGGATATCGTTTACCAACTGACCGCTCAAGACAAAGATCCTACACATGTCATGGTTTGCGAGATCATGAACACTCCTTGCGTGGTAGTGGAGCCAACGCTAAGCCTGACGGCTCTGGCTAAACAGTTTCGAGAATCTGAGATCCAGCGAGCGCCCGTAGTAGAGAATGGGCAGCTAGTCGGAATCGTCTCTATTCGCGACATTGTTATGAACAGCAACGTGGAGCCATTGGCACTTCCGAGTGACTGGGCTGACAAAGTTGAAGTCGCCCTGCGTCATAAGCGCCTTGCTTGGGGAGAAGATAGTCAGCTCACAGAAGAAAGTGAGGTCGTTCGTGAAGTGTTAGAAAAACTTCGCACCTGATTTACCCAAGACCTTACCAAACGCCTTATAAATTTTCCTCCATTGAAAAGAAGAGCTATCATGTCTAAAAATAATGTGTTCAAGTTTTTATCTCGAGCCGCTGAAGACGAAACGATAAAACAAAAGCTTGAGTCCACAACAAGTACAAAGGAGCTAGCCAGTATCGGACAGGAAGCCGGATACGAGTTTTCTCCTCAGAACGTGGATGAAGCTGTCAATGAGCTAAAAAAACAGCCAGGATTTTTTGGGGCTTTAGCAGAAGCCGTCCTGCAGATTTTCAGTCCTCATCGCGATAACTACCCTGCAACAGGCGTGCAATCCTACAGTGGCGATCCAAATCCAAATCCCTAGCATTGTAGGAATTCAGGTTAGGAAGAAGCAGCTTAGAATAGGGTCATATATTCTAAGCGTGTCTTAGCGCAGTGGCCAATGTTTCCTTTCATCAATCCTAAAACTGACTTTGCCTTCAAGAAGATCTTTGGCTCTCCCCAGAGCAAAAACATTCTAATTAGTTTTTTGAATGCGCTGCTGTACGAAGGTAATTCGACAATTAGAGACTTACGTATCCTCGATCCCTACCAAGCCCCTCCAATCAAAGGAGTGAAGGAATCATACCTGGACGTAAAAGCTGAGCTGACCGATAGTAGCACGGTCATCATCGAAATGCAGGTGCTCAACGTACTCGGGTTCAAGAAGCGAGTACTGTACAACGCGGCCAAAGCTTTTTCTATCCAATTAGAAGCGGGGGAAGACTACCCGCTGTTGAATCCAGTGATTGCCCTAACCATCACAGACTTTGAAATGTTTGAGCACAGCGACAGAGTCGTCTCGCGCTATCGACTGAAAGAAAAAGACGATCTGACCGACTACAGCGATGATATTGAACTTGTTTTTGCGGAACTGCCTAAGTTTGTCAAAGGCATTGATGAGTTAGAATCACTAACCGATAAGTGGCTCTACTTTCTTAGAGAAGCGAATCATTTAGAATCAGTACCTGCTAGCTTAGAGGCCGAACCTGCGATTCATAACGCTTTTGAAGTGGCTCGTCAGAGCCGCCTGACTCGGGCAGAGATGGAAGTTTTAGATAGACAGGCCATGTTTATTCACGATAGTCGAAATGCGATTTTGCTTGGGCAGGCCAAGGGGTTGGAGCAGGGACTAGAGCAGGGATTAGAGCAGGGACTAGAGCAGGGACTAGAGCAGGGACTAGAGCAGGGTAGAAGAGAAGCAAAGATAGCGATCGCCCGCTCCCTTCTCAGCAAACTATCTACAGAAGATATCGCTCTGGCGACTGGGCTAGCTATCGACGATATCGAAGGGCTCAGAAACAATAATCCTTGAGCTTTGCGACCATGCCCATTGATTGCCGTCGGGAGAGATCGACTAAGCAGGGTCTATATTTTAGAGATTGAGTCTCTCATTGCCAATAGTGCCGTTCCATAGGCTGCTTCCTTCTGGGCTGCTGTTTGCACCGGCACCTGTAACCGCCGCTGCCGAATTAACCGCCAGGTCTCATTCTGTGCACCGCCGCCTGCAGTCACCACCCGTTGGAGCGGCGGTGCGCCTGCAGCCTGCAGCTTGGCATAGCCCTCGGTTTCGATGCGGGCCATGCTCTCCAAGATACCGTGAAGAAAGGCAACATCATCCCCTGGCCTGGGGGTCAGGCAGGGCTGCAACGTGGGGTCGGCAATGGGAAAGCGATCGCCTACTTTCGGCAAAGGGTAATAGGTCAAAGGGGAAGGGATAGTCGGGTCGATTTGCTGGCTTAGCGTCGCTAACTCTTCATCGCTAAACAGCTGCTTCAGCACCGCGCCGCCGGTATTGGAGGCACCGCCCGCCAGCCAGAGGTGGCCGAGGCGATGGCTGTAGATACCAAACGTCGCGTCATTCACTCTCTTTTTACTTAGCTGCTTGAGCACGAGCGTTGATCCTAGTGAGGTGACCGCCTCGCCGGGTTGGTTAACGCCGCTAGCCAGAAAAGCGGCAATGCTATCGGTGGTGCCTGCACAGATTGAGCAGGCCGGGTGGAGATGGAAGCGCTGAGCCAGGGCCGGCGCGATAGGGGCGATCGCCCTACCCGGCTCGACTACCTGAGGCAAAATCGAGTGCAGGGTTGTCCTGAACAGACGCCGGTCTGCCGCCCACAGCCACGCTGGATAGGCTAAAGCCCCCGGGTCATAGCCCAGCTTCAGGGCATTGTGATAGTCCGAAATGCCGAGCTGCCCGTGGAGCAAAAATGCCAGCCAGTCTGCCTGATGCATCAGCTTCCAATCAGCTGGGATACCGCCTAGCTGCTGCCGCCACCAGAACAGCTTGGTCAGGCTAGAGGTAACGCTACAGACGGGATGGGTAGCCGGTGCAATGGCCTGAACCTGAGTCAGTACCGCTTTGCCGCAGTCGTCGTTGTACAGCAGCGGCTCGACCTGAGGCTGGCCGGCCAGGTCGCACAGCAGCACCGTTGCAGAGGTGCCATTGATAGCAATTCGGGTAGTTTCCTGCCCGATTGATTTTGGCAGCGCTGCTAGCAACTCAAATAGAATAGAGCGCCAGAGGTCTGCCAGGTGATCGCCCTGGTCAAAGGCCATCCGCTGCTGCCACTGCACCCTGCCGTTGTTGGTGAGAGCGATCGCTCTCGCCCCCGACGTGCCAAAGTCAATCCCTAAACTAACAGCCACTGAGTCAAGATCTCCTGTATTTAGATCCTTAAACAGACCTAACATCAAGTGTGGCCTGTATAACAATTCACAGACATTGGGCCTGATACGGTGATGCAACTCGCCTGCGGGACTCAGTCCACCCCACCCTACCTGCCTCCTTCATAATGAACTTCGACGCCTACGATCCTCAAAGCTTTTACGATGAATATTTTGCCGCAGCCGGAGAACTCCGCCCAGATCTAGCGCCTATTTTACAGTGGTTTCAAGCGCTGCCTTCCCAAGATATAGCTCAGGTCAAAGCTAAGCTAGAGGCGGTTTTAGAGGAGCTAGGAGCAACCTTTAGCTTCGAGGGAGAAGAGCGGGTGCTGCCCTTTGACCCGGTTCCTCGGGTAATCGCTGCTGAAGAGTGGAAAACTCTCGCCGCTGGCTTAACGCAGCGCGTCACAGCGCTCAACATGTTTTGCGCCGACGTGTACAGCGACCAGCGCATCATCACAGAAGGCGTAATTCCGCGCGACATCATCGAGTCGGCGCTACGGTTTCGGCCTGAGTGTATGGGCATGAAACCGCCTGAAGGCATCTGGTGTCACATTGGCGGGATTGACCTGGTGCGCGACGGCGACGGTAACTGGTGCGTGTTGGAAGACAACTTGCGCGTTCCCTCCGGCATTGCCTATGTGCTAAAAAATCGGATTGCGATGGAGCGAGTGCTCCCAGAGCTGATGGCGAAATTTGCGCCTAGGCCAGTGGACGATTACGCTCAGCAGTTGAGAGCTGTGATGGACTTAATCGCACCCAAATCTGAGAGTGGCATGGCTGTGCTTAGCCCCGGCTCTAATACTTCTGCCTACTTTGAGCATCAGCTCTTGGCCGAGGAAATGGGCGTGGCACTCATCTGCCCGGAAGATGTAACAATGTCAGACGGATATCTCTGCTACCGCACTGATGACGGCCCTCAGCGGCTTGATGTGGTGTACCGGCGAGGTGACGAAGATCTGTTTGCCGACCTGACTTTAGGAGAGGATTATCCTGACAGCATTGCCACCTTGATCGACCTGTGTCAGCATGGGAAGCTGGCAATGGTCAATGCCATCGGTGCAGGCATCGGAGATGACAAAGTCGTTTATGCCTATGTGCCAGAAATGATTCAGTTCTATTTGGGTGAGGGGCCACTGTTGCCCAACGTGCCTACCTATCTGTGCTGGCGGGACAGCGATCGCGAATATGTGCTCGACCATCTGGATGAATTGGTGGTAAAGGCAGCGAGCGCTGAAGGTGGAGACGACATGCTGATAGGGGTTAATTCTACCGACGAAGAGCGGCAGGCATTTGCCCAAAAGATTCGTGAAAAGCCAAGAGGCTATATGGCCCAGCCAACGGTGTACCTGTCGCAGATTCCGACGGTAGTAGATGGCGGCATTGAGGGACGGCATACCGATCTGCGGCCCTACGTGCTGCATCAGGGAGATAAGATCCATGTGCATCCGGGGGGGCTGACGCGGGTAGCGCTGGAGAAGGGGCAGCTAGTGGTCAATTCGTCGCAGGGCGGTGGGGCCAAGGATACCTGGGTACTGACGTAGTGTTTTTGGAGAAACTCAACAAACGTGATAGGGGTTAGGTCTGGTAGCTTAGTCGCCTATCTCAACGCCCTTCCAGAACGCGACGCGGCCCCGTATTTCAGCCGCTGCCTCTAGCGGTTCAGCGTAATACCAGGCGGCGTTTTCGTTTCGCTTGCCATCCACCTCAAGAGAGTAATAGCTGGCTGTACCCTTCCAGGGGCAGTGTGATGTGTGGTCACTCGGCTGAAAGAATTGCTTGAGCAAAGAGCCGGACGGAAAATAGTGATTCCCCTCGACGACAACAGTGTCATCAGATTCAGCCAGCACAGTACCATTCCAAATTGCTTTCATTCAAGAACCTTCCTAGCGATAAGAATTCTGCATATTCTCAGACTATTCTACAAGCCTTGGTTTATCGACGGATCCTACAGGATTCGAACCTGTGACCGCTTAGAAGGCGGTTGGCATTCCTTCTATATCCCTTGAAAATAAAGGCTTCTGGGATTTAAGG
>JBARVU010000081.1:0-12462 GCA_049646425.1 Phormidesmis sp.
CACATACCCCATCCGCCGCCGCAGCCACCCACTCCACGCATCCACCCCCCCATTCAGCACCATCAGCGCATAAAACCCTGTCCATAGCTGCTCGTACTGCAAAGACTGCAAACTCAAGAAAATCTGATAGCCGAGGCCGCCCGCCCCAATCACGCCCAACACCGCCGCTGAACGCAGCGAGCACTCAAACCGATAGAACCCATAGGAGATCAGGTTTGGCAACGCCTGAGGCAGTAGCCCGTACGCAAAGGCAGCCGGGGGAGGAGCGCCGCTATTGAGCAGAGACTCCATCGGCGCAGCAGGCGTCTCATCTAGAATTTCAGCAAAGACTTTGGCAGTAATCGCTCCAAAGGGGATAGTGATCGCCAACACTCCCACCATCGGGTCGAGCCCTAGCACCGCCAGCAGCAGCAGGCCCCATATCAGCTCATGAATCGCCCGAGGAACGGCCAGCAGTCCCCGCAGCCCCAGCCAGCAAAACCGGCCGACCCAGCCCGGCCAACAGATCTGCCACCACACCTGAGAGCAGGCAATCCCACCGACTAGACCCACTATCAGGCTCAGCGCCGTTCCGCAGACGGCAAAGGCCAAGGTCGTCACCGCCGCACTGCCGATAACGCGAATAAAGTCGCTGTCGAGCTGCGGATGAAACATGGCTACCCAAAACTGGCCCATCAAGGGCAGCCCGGCCCAGTTAATGACCGGCTGACGACCGAGCCCGGAGAGCCACAGTGACCAAGCGACCAGGCTCAGCCACAGCACCAACGCGCCCTGCTGAGAAAGCGATCGCCGGATGTCTTCAAGCCCGGTTGCAGTCTGTTTAAGCGACATTCAGCGTCAGATCGTACAGTTCGGTGAGCTGATCGTCGCTCACTGCCGCGCTGGGAAGATCAAAAATGAGCTGCCCCTGCCGCAGCCCGACTATGCGATCGCAATAAGCCCTCGCCAAGGCCACGTCGTGCAGACTTACCAGCAGCGTTCGATTTTTGCCTAGCTCACAAAGCTGCTGCATGATGCTGTGCGATCGCGCTGGATCCACACTCGCGACGGGTTCATCAGCCAGAATAATCGCCGGATCTTGGATTAAGACGCGTGCCAAAGCCACCCGCTGCTGCTGCCCGCCCGAGAGCCTGTCTGTACGGGTGTAGAGCTTATCGGCTAACCCTAGCTGCGTCAGCGCTCGCTGAGCCCTGTCCACCTGCTGAGGCCATACCAGTGACCAAAGCGCTTTCCACAGCGGCCAGCGGCCCAGGTGACCCGCGTTGACATTGTGAATCACGTTCAAGTTAGACACCAAATGGTGCTGCTGATAGATCGTTCCGACCTGTCGCAAAATTTCACGGCGGCGACGGCCCTTCAGACTGGGAAGTTCGCGCCCTAGCATCCACACATGGCCACTCGTCGGATACAGGGATCCGTTCAGTATGCTCAGCAGCGTACTTTTGCCAGCACCACTAGGGCCGATGAGCGCCACTCGTTCGCCAGGGGTGATCGCCAAACTCACTGCCGCCAAAGCCACCACCTCGCCCGCCCGATAGGCATCAAAGCGACAGGTAACCGCTTCTAGCGCTAGAACAGGACTATTCACGATTGGGCTCGGGCCCCGCTACTGAATTTTGCCGATTTCACGGCCCACCGCTTCGATTTGAGCGTAATTTTCGTTTTTGGTTTCAATAAACTTTTCAGCCCCGAAGAGTTCCAGGATCTCAGCTTGTTCAGGATTGCTAGCGTCCAGCTTGAGTAATGCCGCCTGAACTTTTTCAGTAAAGCCCTGCCCATACTGTTCGTTGAGCTTTTTGCTATTGACAACCCAGTGATAGTCATAGTAAGCCGGTGTTTGCCAAATCGCCTGCACCTTGCTTTCATCGACCTCACCAGCGGCAAGCCGATCTAGCCACACCTGTTGATTGAGCGCACCGACTTCGTAGCTGCCGGCTTCGACCAGCTTAAGCGTGGCATCGTGAGAGTTGGAAAACCCAGGTTCTCCCTTAAAGTCAGACAGCTCGACGCCTGCTTGGGAAAGAAAGTATTGGGGCATCAGCCGCCCCGATGTCGATGACTCTGACCCGAAAGTGATGCTTTTCCCTTTCAGCTCGGACAGTTCCGCCGGACTTTCTATTGGCTCTAACCCGCTGGCACTGCTGGCAATGAAAATGCTATGAAACGCAGCGTCGATATCCCGCTGAGCGATCGCCTCTGCATCCGACACCTGTAACCGTGCCTGCACACCCGTCAGCCCCCCGAACCAGACTAAGTCCAAGTCACCCACCTTAAATGCCGTCACCGCAGCAGCATAGTCAGTGACAGGCCGGTACGTTACAGGCACCCCAAGCTCTTTGCTCAAATAATCCGCGAGCTTGCTATACAGACGCTGTAGCTTTTCGGGATCTTGGTCGGGAATTGCCCCGACTGACAGAGGCACTGTCGAAGTCGTGCTATCAGGACGAACCTCTTCACTGACCACACTGCTAGATGTGCACCCTAAGGTAGCCGCCATCAACAGGCTGCAGATTCCAGAAATCGCAAAGCGGCGACAAAACACAGCAGGTCTTACTCAGTTTCAGGGGTATAAATTCTCATGGAAGACCAGAGTATCAACTTTTGCAACTCCTATCAACGAGCCAGCGGCAATAAGTTTTCCCCAGGCCAGGAGACTGACCGGTTGCTTGAGCAGCGATCACCAAAGGTGATGGAAGTACAGACAAAAGATAGGTTCATTTGATACAGAATCGACTCCGGAAAATGCTACTGCGCTCATAATTCGCGATCCAGCCTCTAACGGAAAATAACCGAAAATCCTCAACATGCATGTGCTTTAGCGATCTCCCCTAAGGGTTAGTTGGCAAGAAAAGCAACCGTGATGAGAATTTAACGATGTTCTTTCATTTTTCGCGTTTTTTAATCTTCTTTGACAGGTTTCCACAGGTTATCCACCGATTCCTTAAAAGTTTTCCACAGATGAGGAATAGTTTTCCACAGGTTTTTACGATATACCAAGGTCTCTACGAATTTCTTGGGATTTTGCAAAACTGCCGCTGAAATATGAGAAATTGCGTCCTGAAAGTAAATTTTTGTAATGAAAAACGGCGAAAAAGCCTGTTTGTTCGTCTTGAAGATCGAGCGAAAATATTTGTTCCAAGTTCTTTTATCATTGACAAACCCTACTCTCCTGCGCAAAATGATTCGACCACCTGCCGGTAGCGCAGGACTACTTAGAAATTTTCTATGCAAGTAACCGTAAGTATCCTGGCAGAAATTCCTGAAGACCTTCACGAATCGCTCAAGGGCTTTATAGAAACGCATCCCGCCTGGGATCAAGACCGTGTATACGCTGCGGCACTTTCTCTATTTCTGCTGCAGAATGGGCACAACCAAGGCGATCGCACGCCGTCGCGGATATACCTGGATACGCTGTTCGACTATGCCCACTAAAGACAGTTCCTTTCGCTGACGATACCCGGCAAACCGTCAGGGTTTGTGGTTATGGCAGCGAGCAGGTTACCCATCGGTCGGTAGTTTGGGTATAGTAGAGTCAGTCGTAAGATAAGTGCTATATAGCCATGTCTGCAAATCCTGCTGATAGGGCCCCTATCTATCCAATGGCCCATCGGACGGCGACGCAGGATTCTTTACTACTTAAAGAAGTATTACAGAGTATTAACGCGCAAAGCTGCCCGAAAACCTACAATTTTCATATGCACACCAACTGCTCTGATGGGAAGCTTACCCCCGCAGAGCTGATGACTCAGGCTGTAGAGATTGGCCTGCGTGGCATGGCTATTACCGACCACCACAACGTTAGGGGCTATCGCCGTGCCTGCCAGTGGATAGAGGACTGGTGCTGGCGCAATCCTTCAAGCTGGAGCCGTAAACGTAAGTCCGCTGCGAAAGTTTTACCCAAGCTATGGACGGGTGTAGAGATTACCTCTTTGCTGGCTGATACGGATGTTCATATTCTGGGCTATGCGTTTCGCCCAACCGACGAAGGGATGAAGCCTTACATCCAAGGTGGGGCTCCCCAGGGTGAAGACAGGCAGGCGAGTCGAGTGATTCGAGCAATTCAATCAGCCGGCGGAATTTCCATACTGGCCCATCCCGTGCGCTATCGTACCGACGAGATTACGCTGATTCGAGCCGCTGCCCGTCTCGGTATTGATGGCGTAGAAACGTACTACGCCTATGACAATCCGAAAGCCTGGCGCCCTAGTCCTGGGAAAACAGAGCGAGTTCAGGCTTTAGCAAAGGAACACAACCTGCTCAGCAGTTGCGGTACTGATACGCACGGGAAAGTGCTTACTCAACGTTTGTAGTCTGTCAGGTTCCGGATAAAGCCGCTAGCACCATCAAATAAACGCCAAGAAAAAGCCGCCCAAGACTTTCCCGAGCGGCTTTCGCATGGCACAAGCACTATATGGCTTCCTATCTAAACTTTCCATCAGGGGCTTCCTAAATGCCAAGGTACTCACTTGCCCTGTCAATAGGGAACTGGTCAGTAGGAGCCTATCGGCAGGATGTCACATCGTTCCGTAGGACATCAGCATAACCAGCCCTGCGCAGCCGGCTATCAGCAGCAAACCTAACCCTACCGATTGACCTAAACCAACTCTGCGGGCAACTTTCATAGTAAAAGGGGGCAATCGAGCCTTGTATAACGGTATATACCTAGACTAATCCAGCGATCCCCACTGGAATTAATTTAATGAACAATCAGCAAACAAAAGTAACGAAGCTTAAATATTGTGAACTTGTCTGTGAAGTACTGTAAACCAACGCATGTTTCCCTGTCCTGTAACGCCCAGGCTCTCGTGATCCCGAGCCGGGGATCACAGAACGACGGAACGCTCTCTCAGACTTCTCATAAGTTTTGGGGCAAAATGCGTGCATACCTTTCATAAACCGGCCAGAAAGGAGCTTGGTCACGCCATGTTTCTTATTCTTCTGTCTCGTTGGGCAGAGACTCTACGCATCCGCTCGGGTTGTAAGTTACCGCTATCTCTACCTGGTACTGGGTAGGGACAGCCAAATCACCAAAATCGTTGCGCTCGACGGCATCGGTTGCCTGACGGTTGAGCAAGTCGTAGCCGGTGCTTTTAAGGACTGCAAGAACTTCCTGAGTACCGTCAGGGTTTACCACGACGCCAATCAGTCCATCCTCTGGTGGATTCTCACTTAGGCAAGCCTTGAATTCAGAATCAATTGTCAGTGACGCAGACGCAGTGGCAATACCGTCCTTACCGCTAGCGCTAGCGGCTAGCCAGTCTGCGGTGTTGGTATCAACGGCTGACTCTGAGGTGTTGGCATCGTCGTAGGTGTAGCTTTCTAATAAGCGCGCTGCGTTGCCTTGGGCCGGCGTGATCGCAATCACCTCAGGGGCTTCATCCGGACGCTCTGTAGCTTCAGGAGGGTCTTCTTCCTCGGTGGTCGGTTGCGAAGACTGTAGGCGATCGCCAATATCAGGAACCTGGGCCGATCCGCCTGCTTCCGCCCTAGCGAGCGCTTCACCAATAGACACACTCGGTTCGAGCTGCGGCAACAGATCTGCTGCCGACCCAGAGGGTGTGGGCCTATCATTTTGATTGGGATTAGCGTTACTCCCCTCTGCTTCAGATTCGCCAGGTGGGGTGCCGGCAGGCAGATTGGGGAGAACCGATAGCCCCGAAGGTCTCTGCCTTAGAATGTTTGGCGGAAGCGATGAGGTCGGAAAGGGCAGCGATCGTCTGGGCAGCGATGGTCTAGGCGAAAGCGGCGTCCGAGGTTGCGTGGCGGTGGGAAATGGATTGGTCGGAATCGTTCGAGCCTTTGGAATGCTGGTATTGGGGACGAAGGGAAGTCCCGAGGGCAGCGATAGCTTGCCGAAGTCGGTTGCACTTGGCGGCTGTAGCCGAGGCTGAGCGAAGTTGGGCAGCCGGCTTTGCTCAGCGGGCGTAAGCTGCACAAGCGGGACAATTGTCTCTTTGGCATCGGCTTCTTGCGCTGCCTGGCTTAACGCTGCAAACGAAAAGTTAGTGCGAGGGCCAACCGCTAAGAGGCCGGCATGAGCGCCCACCGACAGCAAAACGGCAATACCCGTAGGGCTGATGACCTTGGCCGTTTTGAGAAAAGGGCGAATGGCTGATGTCAGCTGAAGAGGAAGGGCCATATAGATTTCAAGACTTGAAAGCCGAAGAGCTATGAGAGACGCAATATATGGCACAGCGCATGACGGTCGCTGCCATATTGCCACCATAGAGCTTACCTATAGAGTATGTCATTTCCGCAGAAGCACTGAGGGTGCTCTATGCCAGTTTTTACGGCAGTTTTACAGCGTATTGGGGATCTAGCCAATCGGATCTGGCCCCTGACGGACAATGAGTAAAGAGAAATAAGGCAGCTTGAGCTGGGGGTGTGCTTGCAGCCCGGCATAGATTTTCTGCTCGGGTCTAGTTGCGTTTTCGACGACATAGCTGCGCGCTAAAAGCTGGTGGCGCTGCAAGATCTTCCATACCTGTGAATAGACGCTGCTGACTTTGATTAGCACAACAACCTCTGCCCAGCTCAAAACCGACTCTAGCTGGTCAACGCTATAGAGCGCTGGCAAAACGGCTAGGCGCTGGTGCTGACAGGTGAGGGGAATCCCCAACGCGGCAGCAGCGGCCATAGGCGAGGAGATGCCGGCGATCACCTCGACGCTAGCTTCAGGATGCTGCTGCTGTAGGCTCCAGGCCAAATAGGAATACGTGCCATAAAAGCTAACGTCGCCCTCGCAGGCGAAGACCACATCACCCGACCGCAAGTAGGGCCATACTATCTCAGCCGCCCGGCACCAGGCTGCCGATAGCTGCTGCGCGTCTGTCACATAGGGAAACGATAAGGGCAGACGCTTTTGATAACTAGCCAGCCAGGGCGTAATCGTCTTTTCTGCAACGCCTAGGTTGCCTTGAGAGCCGGCAGGAAAAGCCACCACAGGCGCAGCCTGTAACCGCCTCAGTGCCTTGACGGTAATCAGCTCAGGATCGCCGGGGCCGACACCAATGCCGTAGAGCGTGCCGAGGCAGCTAGACGGCTGAAATGGCTGATCGGTCGATTGTTTTTGCACAGCTTGTATGCCGGTAAAGGGATAAGCTAATACTATTGCGTAGGATGGTGCCGCTAGCAGGATTGCAGCTTATCTCCAGCAGACGTTTTTGATTTCCCTCTATGCCTCTACCTACGGTGATTCTGCCGGGATACCTGGCCAGCGCTCAGCCCTATCAGGCGATGGAAAATGCGCTCATTAAACAGGGGTTTCCTGCCGTAACGGTACCTTTACGACGGCGCGATTGGCTCCCTACGCTAGGCGGTCGCTCGGTCATCAATATTATCAAGGCGCTGGATGCAACCGCTCAAAGGGTAATGGTAGACCACAGCTGCAAGGCCATTAATCTCGTTGGCCATTCAGCGGGCGGTTGGATCTCTCGGATCTATCTAGGAGAAACGCCCTATGACGTCCACCCCAGCGATCGCCATCGAACCTATCCCCGGCCAGCGAGATCCCATGTTGAAACCTTACTGACACTGGGTACGCCTCATGTTAGCCAGGAGCGCTGGACTCGTAAGAACTTAGACTTTGTTAACCAAGCCTATCCCGGTGCTTTTTACAGCGACATTAAATACATATGCATTGCTGGGAAATCGGTCAAAGGCAAGAAAGAAGACTGGTTTACCTTCAAAAGCTACCAGCTCACAGGCGGCGATGGATCGGTATGGGGGGATGGCATCGTTCCGGTGGCGGCGGCTCACTTAGCAGGGGCCGAGAACCTCACAATTGAAGCAGTTTTCCATTCGCCCCGGCCCAATCGGCTATGGTACGGCTCAGAGACTGTCGTGGAAAAGTGGAGCCAGTGGTTGGTCTGATGCTTCCTGGTCAGCTTTAACCACTGACGGTGAGCGGCGGTTGCTCTACTCAAGCTGACCGTTGGGTTCCTGACGACTGGGTTTTTGCATAATCGATTTGGGTTCCTTAGACTTTTTCTTGATCGGTTTGTCTGTAGCGCTTTTGGCAACAGCAGCTGTGTCTGTAGCGCCGTTATTTGGTGCATTCTTGTCTTTGGTGCTCTTATCTTTGGCACTCTTATCTGCGCCTACCTTTTCCACCGTTTTTTCTATCGTAGGCTTTACCAACTGCCGGGAAGGCTTGCGGGTTCCCGACAATCGCTTCATCAGCTGAGGGGTTGGATCGTGGATCAAATAAACCAGCTTGCTGCTTGCCTGCCAGTTAGTTTTGTCGAGCGCAACTTCTAGCTGGCCGTCCTGCTCGGTCACCAACGGTACCATGTCGCCTTCCTGAATCAACCGATTGACCTGATCGCGCTGAGCAGCGATCGTCTCTGCCGTGAATTCATAGGTACCCCTTTCGACGGCATCATCGGTAATAAACGTATTCCACTGCTTTACTGGCAGCCGGGGCGTACGCAAGTCACCTCGATTATTGGCTGATTCACCAGACTCCCGACGCGGCAGCACTGCGAACACCCGGGGCGGCTGAAATTCCTCTTGAGCCCGCTCCGCAATCACAGAATTGACCTCGCCGTTATTCGTCACCGCCAGAAAGGTGCCAATAGAGCTTAGACCCGCTTCTTCCAAAATCTCGCCGTTCATCGCTGAACCGACATAGACAGCAAACCCTTCTGCTTCGGCCTTTGCACAGGCTGCCTGATCGGTATCAATAATCACGACCGATTCGCCGCGATCTTTAAACAACCGCCCAATTGTCAGCCCCAAAGCATTGCAGCCGACAATCACCACACCCGTCGCACTGCTAGAAGTCACTCCCAGCAGCCGCGCCAAGCTGCGCGCCGTCAGCCCTTGGGCAAATACCGTCATCATAATCGTCAGGAACACCAGGGCTTTAATCGAATCGCCCCCGTTGATACCGCGCTCGGTTAGCAAGATGGCAAATAGCGAGGCTACCGAGGCCGACACGATGCCCCGAGGTGATATCCAGCTCATAAAAGCCTTCTCACGCCAGTTGAGATCGCTGTTCCAGGTGCAAACCCATATATTGATGGGGCGCACCACCAACATCAGCACCAAGACGGTGAATATCGATCCTGGCCCTAGCTCAAACACACTGGCAATAGAAAGATCAGCCGCCAGCAAAATAAACAGTACTGACACCGAGAAAATGGTGAGCTGCCCCTTAAACCGTCTGAGTAAGCGCTCTTCAGGAATCGAGATCGCCCGCACCACGATCCCTGCCGCCACCGCTGCCATCAGACCCGATTCGCCACGGACGCTCTGAGCTAAGCCATAGAGCCCCCAAATGCCCGCGAGTACGACAAGATTGCGAAGTTCATCCGAAAGAAAATCGGCCTTTTTCAAAAATAGTGCCATCAGGGCACCGCCGCCGCCGCCGATCACCACCCCTATGCCCAATCGGGCCAACAGTCCACCGAGTACCACTGTGGGATCGGTATCGCCATTGAGAATAATATCTAGTACGACCACCGCTAAGATCGCCCCTACCGGATCAATCAAAACGCCTTCGCCCTCTAGCAACGTAGAGACTTTTCGGGTTGCGTCGACCTGTTTGAGCAAGGGTGTAACGACTGTTGGGCCAGTGACGACCACCAGCGAGGCATACAAAAAGGCAATCGACCAGGGAAATT
The DNA here is from genome assembly GCA_049646425.1 of Phormidesmis sp. Classification (GTDB taxonomy): domain Bacteria; phylum Cyanobacteriota; class Cyanobacteriia; order Phormidesmidales; family Phormidesmidaceae; genus Phormidesmis. Next base: position 9,627 of record JBARVU010000081.1, read on the forward strand.
CGCCTAGCCAGTGAGCGGCTAGGCCACCGCCTACTAAAGTGATAAAAGTGCCGATGGTGATGAGATTGCGCAGGCTTCCAGAGACCTTGCCAATTTCTTTTAGCTCTAGGTTGAGGCCGCCTTCAAATAAAATCAGCGCCACACAGAGAGAGACAATCACCTCCAAGCCCACCCCTAGAGACTGCGGAGCGAGCCAGCCCAAACCATCCGAGCCCAGGGCAATCCCGAAGATCAGCAGCAAAATAATACTCGGCAGCTTCAAATATGCCGCCACGACCTGAGCAGAGATCCCTGCTAAGACGGTGATAACAATCTGTAGCGTAATTTCAAAAGGCGCTTCCATAGGTTAGGCGAGCGGCAGCAAGGGCTAGTAGCAGCCAGAATAAGTGAAAAGCCGGTGACGGTTGGTGAACCATTAGCTAGATCACCCAGCATAGCGCTTCAAGCGATCCCCCAGAGTCTAGGTGGATTTCAAGCGAAAGCGCCGGGCGATCGCCCCTTTCAGATAGCCGCAGCATGGCCACTGGTTACGAGGTCTCACCGATAGGTTGCTCATAAGCTAACAGAATTTGCAGAAGATGCTGAGGATTTTTAGCGCAGGCTTCTAGGCCGTGGCATCACTGCCGGCTACAGCGGAATTTCTTCTATCTGATCGACGGTGAGCTGGCTGGCGGATTGGAGTAGCTGATACGACGTTGCCGGGAGTGGGGCCGAAGAGGGTATGCGATCGCACCGCACGTTAAAGGGGCAGCGATCGCACAATCCTTTCTCCATGTCTACTTTAGGGAAATTATGCTGCTGGCGCATCCGGGTAAGTCTATCTGTCAGCTGTTGAAGATCTCGCTGAGTGCGCTGATGCTGCGCCGCACTGTAGTCAAAGCAATAGGCAGTAGGCTGGGCACGCTCAGCTTCACGTTTATTAGAAGCTGGCCCGGCGTCGGCTTCCAGGCTATTGCCCAGCCGCACGAACCAATAGGTCATCGAGAGCTGCTCTGGGCCCAGGTTCGTTGTCTCAGCCAGCACGTACAAATACAGACGCGTTTGCCAGTCTGCCTGTAGCCACGCTCGACGGGGCGGGTGCTGATGAGTTTTCCAATCAAAAATTTGACCGGCTTCAGATGAGCAGACCAAAAGGTCATAAACCACCGTGAGCAAATAGCCATTAAAAGCCAGCGTACGGCGGTGTTCGCTTTGGCAAAAAGCCTGATCGGAGGCGCGCTCCGCTACTTTAGAGACCGCCGATAAATGCTCAAACACATCCGGCGCGGCCTGTTCCAAAGCCGCTATGCTGGTGACCATTTCGGTATCCGCATTTGCCAGTACCTCTACAGGCAGATTCAGCGCGCGCTGCTGCATCAACAGGTGGAACTGGCTGCCCCATTGAGTCGTCGCCTGCTGCTCCAAAGTTGAAGGCCCAGAGAGGGCATTCAAGAAAACGTGCTGGTATTTGCGATCGCAGGTACTCAGCAGGGTCAAATGAGCTTGAGAAAGAGGAAGCATAATAGCTGCGATCGCCAGAGCGACCTACTTTGTCAGAACAAACAAACTGCCTCGATTGCCACGACCAATCCGCAGATCTTTGTCCAGATAGGTGATTTCCAACCAGCCCTGCTGCTGATCTGAATTGATCGAAAAATCAATTCCCTGGAGTAGGCTCAATTTTTCAGTAGATTCCAGCTTCTCAATGTACTGAGCGGGCGATTGATAGCCCAGTATCCGCTGCAACCCAATCACCGCGCGAGTAAACTTTACATTGACCCGACGGGTGGCTGCTTCAGTAGCCGGTTCAAAGCTGGCCGCCACCGACACTAGCCCTTCGCAGTAGGGCAGACTATTTACCTCAGCAATATTGTAAAGACGCGACTGTGAAGGCCGAACGCACTGATAAATCTCTCCGAGCTGCGCCAAAGGAACGCGATCTATGCCTAGCAGATCCTGACTGTTGGTATAAAGCAGCCGCCAGTCTCCGGCTAATAAGTCTGGCGCTGACAGCGGCTGAGGAGTCGGATTGCGATCTTCTATGCGGGCAACCAGGCTGGCAATGGCCTGCCGATCATCCTCGGTGGCGGTGATACCTCGGTTCTTTGGGGCGATCGCATTTCTTAAATCATTCTTGCTCAGCATAATCACACCAGAGAGGACGGCACAGCAGCAGATAGCACAGGCACAGAAAGCTATCAAAAAGGCTTTGAGAAGAAATATAATGGAGAGATTGACACCATTGGCTATTAGCGGTAGGAGATGAGGTGGTAATGTAGGCTAACCACTTTATGGATGACTGTGTACGGATACCGACCGGTCAGTGATTGTGCAATCAGCTTGAATTGGCTAGCTTTGAGTGACCCGTTCAGCTAAGTGAGCTGCGACAAAAAAACAGGCTGCTCAAGCCTATTCTATTGAAGCATCGACAAACATGCAGCCCAGATGCGGCAAGATTCCAGCAGTCATCCGATAAACCGCAAAGCAGCGCCCTACGCCTTGATGAAAGGCTGTAAAGGGCTGCAAAAAGTGCAAGTGTGTCTCTAGTCCTTTAGTCTGTTTTGATTAATCCAGCTTAAATGAGCAACTATAACCCGTCCGTCCGTCAAATCCCTCGTCAAGAACCGGCCAGCGTCATTCCTCTCCAAAGGGACACTTCTATCCTTAATTGGCTAGAAGGCACCGGTCGAATGATTCCCCGTGAACCGATCGATAGCGTAGGCGATGAGCCCGAGCCGGAAGAACTCGCTGACCTAATGGGGAACGACGACAAAGACGATGATGTCGAAGACAACGGAATGGCGCTGGACGACGACGATGACGATGACTAACCTCAGTCGTCTGACCCTTTGGACTG
>JBARVU010000082.1:0-2612 GCA_049646425.1 Phormidesmis sp.
GGACTATTGGTGTTTGGTCTGTTGATTTTCTCGCTGGGCAGTTTCTCAGTTGTTTTCTATCTACTGTCTTTGGGCTTTCCTGACTATGCAGCCCGAATTCTAGAGACAAATCTATTGTTAGGAAATGGCAACAGCCGCTATCCGCAGCTGTATGACGGCTTGATGCTGTTTTTGCTGCTGGTATATGCGCCTTTGGTCGAGGAGCTGATATTTCGGGGAATTTTGCTCCAGCGATGGGGCGCTAAGTGGGGGCTACGCTGGGGATTAGGAGCATCTTCGCTGATGTTCGGCCTGCTGCATTTTAACAATCCCCTGGGGCTGACGCTGTTTGGCTTAGTGATGGGGTTGCTGTATATCCGTACGCGCAGTTTGTGGATGCCGATTATGTGCCATGCGCTCAACAATCTGGCGGCAGTGGGTATCGACGGGATGTCTCGGCTGACCGGCGGGACCGAAGCCTACACCATTGAGGATGTGCAGGCGGCCTGGTGGGGAGGGCTCATTTTGATGGGGATGTCTGCGCCTTTTTTGCTGCGATTTGTCTGGCTGAACTGGCCTAGCGCAAAAGATAAAATTCCGTACTTGCTCAATGTCGACGCGGGCAATCGCGATAGAGTGAACTGAGCGACGCCATCGCTATTTTATGAGTCGTTTTGCTTATGCCGCCTATTCGTCGCGTTCGTCAGCATGTCAATCCGCTGAGCATCAAATATGCCAATCCGGTGGTTGCACCAGACTGGCAGGCGATCTTTGCCGATCCTCAGCGTCCGCTGCATTTAGATATTGGCTGTGGCAAAGGTGATTTTCTTAGAGCGATGGCGGCTCAGGTGCCGGAATGGAATTTTTTGGGGCTGGAGATTCGAGAGCCGCTGGTGCAGCGATCGCTCCGCAGACGGGATCGTCCTGCCGCTGCAGAAGAGGCTCACGATCCCTCTAAAAATCTGCACTTCATCTTTTGCAATGTCAACAATTCGCTCAGACCGCTGCTGACCTGTTGGTCAAATGGCTGTCCTTTGCAGCGGGTGAGCATTCAATTTCCCGATCCGTGGTTTAAGAAGCGCCATCAAAAGCGGCGAGTCGTGCAGCCGGAGCTGGTGGCAGTACTGGCGGAAGTTATGCCGACTGGCGGCTGGGTATGGCTACAGTCGGATATTGAAGAGGTCTGTCAGGAGATGTGCGATCGCTTCACTGAAAATCCTGCCTTTGTTCGCGAAGGAACTGGCTGGCTCAGTGAGAGTCCGTTTCCCGCGAAGACTGACCGAGAAGCGGTTACAGAGGAGAAGGGGCTGCCGGTGTACCGGGCCAAGTATGTTCGTCTTGGGTAGTTTCTTAAAAAGATGTAAACTTTTACAACGTACTGATTGGAGCGAGCGCGATGTCTGAGCCGAAGGGATTTGGAAAAAAGCCTGAGAAGAAGGTATCGAAGCGGACGAAGGAACGGGCAAAGGCGTCTAAGCAGTACGACAAGATGAAGACGGATGGCCTGCCTGAATATGAGGTGTACATGCGCGGGAAGGGGACTCAGCAGTGGTTTCCGGTGGGGGCGATTGCGGTTCGTCGCTCTAGCCAAATTAGCCAGGCGATTTATAGCAGTCAGGCGGATTTGCTTCAGGGCGGGTTTCGAGCGTTTCCGGTGTTGAAAAAGAGTAAAGACAACCTGGAATATGGCTATCGGCTGAAGGGAGAGAAAGATGACGATATTGAGATGGCGACGCAGCCTCGCAATCGCAGCGATCGCGGTTTGCAGGGTGCCTTGAAAGGTTTGAAAGGTCTCTTTAGCGGTAAAACGGAGTGATTGTTATGGCTTCTGAGGTTGCTAAGCCCGCGTTGGGTTACTGGCATGTGTGGACGGATGATGAGGGCGTAAGTCATCAGACGCGCTGTGAGCTGACGGCTTTTGAGCAGGAGAGTATGGGGGGCGATGCTGCGCCGCAGTGGAACAATCGGCTGATGAAAGGTGCGGCAGAGGTGGTGTTTTCGGTGCTGCCGGTGGGCTGGGTAGGTGAATGGCACGAGAACCCAAGGCCGCAGTGGATTGTGCCACTATCGGGCCGGTGGTATGTAAAGACAATGGATGGCGATCGCGTGGAAATGGGGCCGGGGGAAGTGTCTTTTGGCGGCGATCAAAATACTCGGCCTAACGCAGACGGACAACAGGGGCATCTGTCTGGCACGGCGGGCGAGGAGCCGGCGAAGCTGATGGTAATCCAGCTTCAGGGAGATGAGTACTTGGCAGCAAGACCAGGAGATCTATAGGGTTGAACAGATATCGACTAGTGAACCCTTTTCAAACCGTAGAGACTCCTAGGCAGCTGGTCTTAAGCTGTTTCATTTAGAGTTCTTGGCAAGCAATGCTGCGCTGTCATTGCGGGCATTGTTATCCGTTCGACTGACCGGTCGCGCTACGATGTCTTCCATGTAGGATGGGCTTACATCCATATTCTCCAGCTGGCCAGTCAGCCAATCATCATGGGCATCTGGCGGTAGGGGTACCAACTTAAGCCGGGAAAACTTCTGCGTATAAGGGTTTTGCCTGCTGTAGTTTAGATGACCTGCGAGGCATAGGCAACTCACCGACATGCGCTAGCGTCCATTCAAATACATCAGGGAAA
>JBARVU010000083.1:0-1830 GCA_049646425.1 Phormidesmis sp.
CTCTCCTATCTCAACCAGAGGAAATTGGAGAAGATCTGCCCGATCAAGACTTTTACGCTCGCAACCTACTGTTAGACGCGCTCTCAAAGCCTTTAACTCCCTACATAGATCGTATTGTGCTCGTCCACAGACTGCGAGAAGTCCGAGCCCAAGTTAGTTTTACTCGCTTTGAGCCACCTTTCTCTGATATCGACGGAGAGCTTCAGCTAGATGTCGCTCCCGCCGTTTTGGGTCTGGATACAGATTGGTTTCCCGCAATTGAGATCAAAGGGGAGGGCGTCTTTGTTTCATTCAAACCAGAAGCGATTCATACCTGGCTTCAGCGAGCAGCCGTTAAAGAACGAGAGGAAGCGTTAATCAGAGGCTTTAAGCAATGGCTGGGCCGCAAAGAAATCAAGCTAGACGGCACCGATGAAAAGCCCCAATTTACTTTTCCTGGGATGCCCTACATTATGCTGCACACCCTATCTCATCTGTTAATCACCTCGATTTCCTTAGAATGCGGCTACTCCGCCAGCGCTATCCGAGAGCGCGTCTATGCAGGCGAGTCGGGCTATGGAATTCTGCTGTACACTGGTTCGTCGGGTTCAGAAGGAACGCTAGGCGGACTCATTCAAATCGGGCGAAAATTGGAGCACCATCTGACAACCGCCCTAGAATCGGGACGCCTCTGCTCCAACGATCCTGTATGCGCTCAACACACCCCCGCCGAACTCTACGAAGAACGCTTCCGTCATGGCGCGGCCTGTCACGGCTGCGTGCTGATTTCAGAAACGTCTTGTGAACAGGGGAATGAGTTCCTAGACCGCGCCTTAGTCGTCGATACGGTAGAAACTAGCGGCGCTGCCTTCTTCCCAGCGACCATAGGTTGAGCAAATGGCGTCGGTATTTCACCAGCTCAGTCGGCCTGCGATGGAAGGATTAGTGGATGCGATCTCACACCAGCGCCTGCAATACCCCTTCCACCCCTCTGCCCTGACGAACACAGTTCCAACCTCGCTGGTACCCGAAATCGCCGCTGAGCTGAATCGGCTGAGCGAGCAGGGAATGCGATCGCAGCACATCGCTTACATGCTCCAGATGTTGGCGCAGGAACGGGGGCGATCGCAGCAAAAACGCAACGCCATCGATCTTGTTTGGACGGGTGAAGAAATCCTCGGCGCAGAAAGTCGTGATACGCGGGTCGTTGTCAAAGAACTTTTTAGCCATGCGAACCAAAGCGTCTTAATCTCTAGCTACGCCTTAGATGCAGGCCGCAAGGCACAAGAACTATTCCAACCGCTCGCCCGCCGAATGGACGAAAAGCCCGATCTACAAGTCCGCCTGTTCGTAAATATCAAACGCCCTTTCGGTCGAAATCAAGAATCCGATGCAACCTTAGTTCGCAAGTTCGTCGAAACCTTTCAACGCGACATCTGGACAGGGAAACGAATGCCCGAAGTATTTTACGACCCCAGATCCTTATCAAAGGAAAGAGCGCCCCGTGCTTGTCTTCACGCCAAGTGCGTCGTCACAGATGACGAACGACTGCTGATCACTTCAGCGAATTTTACAGAAGCCGCCCATCAGCGCAATATTGAAGCAGGTGTATTGCTGTCAGATTCTGTGGCGGCAAAAGCTATTCGCGCACAATTTGAAACTTTGGTAGAAAGAAAATTTCTCCTCCGATTGCCAGGGCTATCAAAATAGAGAAACAGCTGAGGGGGTGACACAACGGCTACAGGGCACGTATGACGGCTTCCATAGCCCTTTTACCCCTCAGATAATATTCGACTTTATCCCGATTGAGTGCCATCAATCTTTGTATTTGTTGTTGGCAATCGTGATAGA
>JBARVU010000084.1:0-4741 GCA_049646425.1 Phormidesmis sp.
GGGCCTTAATCATCATGAGATGGCCGCGCGGCAGATGGCTGGTAGGCGCTGTAGGGCTAACTTTCTTATGCATTGGCTGCTACTACTTCTACAGAGCGCTTAAAGCAGACTTTCGCAAGCGCTTTAAGCGGCACAAGATGAGCGATACCGAGAAGACTTGGGCAAGCATTGTGGGTAGAGCGGGGATTGCTGCGCGTGGCGTTGTGTATGTGGTGATTGGCGTCTCTGCGATGCGGGCCGCCTGGTGGTTTGATGCGGATGAGATCAAAACGACTGAACAGGTACTAGAACTTTTCGACAACAACCCAACAAACGAACTGATACTTTTTACTTTAGGGGTTGGCTTTGTCGCCTATGGCGTCCATATGGCTTTTCAGGCAAAGTATCGCAGTATCGACCCGATGTAGAATCTGGACAGTTTGAGCAAAATAGGCACAATGATCACACCCTAAAGCTATTGAGAAAGGGCGCTTTTCGCAGCGCGAGTTGCCTTTTCGAGGGCTAAAATTACCGTCGTCAGCCAAAGCCCACCGACGATCAGGCCCACAATAATATCGCTGGGCCAATGCGCGCCTAGCGTGATTCGAGAGCTGGTAATCAGGCCAATCCAGATTGTGCCAAAGGCGATCGCAATCAGCTTTTCTAGCCAGTTGCGAGACGTGCGAAACCACAGGTAAAAGATCAGGCCATACATAGTTGTGACGACAACGACATGCCCTGAGGGAAAAGAGTGTAGGCCAGGAGCAGCGACACCATTCGCAATCAGGTCAGGGCGATCACGACTCCACGTGCCCCAGCTAATCCAAACCAGTGCAAACTGCCCGATATAGGCAACAACTGCCGTTGCAGCGATAATCGGCTGCCGAAACCAGGCCGTCAGCGCAGTCAGCGTCAGAAAGACAGGCAGCATCCCAATCGTGTTCCCAGGTGACTCCCAGGTAATGCTGCGAGGAAAGGAAAGGGGAAAGCGTTTCTCTAGAATGAGCAGCCACTTTTCATCCCATGCTTGTAGCCAAGAACTTTCCCAGCTCATTGCTAACTGGGTAATGCTGTAGGTAGTCAGAGCGCAAATGCCTAATCCGATGGCTAGCGTCTTCCACCATTTAGACCAGGCGGCCGGGGGCAATGAATGGCTTTCTTTCCAAAACCGGTGAGCGATCGCCTTGATGCCAGCCGGTACTACTGTTTTGGACTGCTGTCCCATCTTGCCTGCCTTCTGTGCTCGATAAAGCGCTTCCAGCATGTTGGAACTGTGATCCCATTGGCATCTGCCTAACGATAGGAAACGCCGAATTCAGGCTATCGTCATGTTGATACGGCTGAGAAAGTTTTGCAATCTTTCACTTTGAGGATTCCTCAACACCTCACGGGGATCGCCTTGCTCTTCTACCTGACCCTTGTTCAGAAACATGACTCGGCTGGCGGCTTCGCGGGCGAACTGCATTTCGTGAGTAACGACGACCATCGTCATGCCTTCTTGAGCAAGCTGCTGCATGACCTGTAGCACCTCACCGACGAGTTCTGGATCGAGGGCGCTGGTGGGTTCATCGAACAGGAGGATCTCGGGCTTCATGCAGAGGGCGCGGGCGATCGCCACCCGCTGCTTTTGTCCGCCTGAAAGCTGATCGGGATAGGCATGCGCTTTTTCACCTAGACCTACTTTATTAAGGTAAAAACTAGCGGTTTCCTTACTTTCGTACTTCGACTGGCCCAAGACTTTTTTCGGCGCGAGGCACAGATTCTCTAACACAGACAGGTGAGGAAACAGGTTGAACTGCTGGAACACCATGCCGACATGCGCCCGCAGTTCTAGCAGGCGGCGACGGCTGAGATTGGCCTTGGAAAGATCAATATCATTGACGATAAGCTGACCGCCGCTGATCGCTTCTAAACGGTTGAAGCAGCGCAGTAGAGTACTTTTACCGCAGCCGGAAGAGCCAATGATAGCCACAACTTCGCCCCGTTCAATTTGGCAGTCAATGCCTCTGAGCACTGAAAGATTGCCAAAACTCTTTCGTAAGCTGCGACTGATAATGACCGGGGTGGATGCTGGCATATGAACAGTGCCCGAAGGCTAATGAAGGTCTATTCAAAGAGTATCATCTAGCCTTTTAGCCGTCCTTTAGGTAACATTCATTACTTCTCTGATGCACCAGAGCGCAATAATAGGCCATTGGGATCAAAAACTTCAGCATTCTCTAGCGCTATTGACTTTGTCTTTAGTAGGTTAAGAGAGGGTAAAGTTTTCAGTTATTTATCAGGCAGCTATCAGCTGTGAAATGTGAGGCTATTGACGATGAACATGACTCGTGCCGCTTTTTTGAAGTCTGCGGTTTTAGGAATAGCGACCGCTGGCCTACTGGTAGCATGTGGCGGTGGCGGGGATACCACTGCTAGCGACGATACGAGTGCCAGCGGCGGCGACAGCGTTTTATCGGTGGGTACAGAGCCAGGATTTCCGCCCTTCGAGTCGATGAACGACAGCGGTGAAATCGAGGGCTTTGACATTGATCTAATGAATGCGATCGCTGAGAAAACCGGCAAAACCGTTGAGTTCGAAAGCCTGCCTTTTGACGGCTTGATTCCGGCTTTGCAGGGCGGCTCGATTGACGCAGCGATCAGCGGTATGACGATCACAGATGAGCGCCAGGAGACGGTTGATTTTTCAGACCCTTACTTCAAGGCAGGGTTGGCGATCGCCGTTCAAGAAAGCACTACAGATATCAAAACGCTAGACGACTTGCAAGGCAAAAGGATCGCCGCGCAAATTGGGACCACGGGTGCTGAGGCTGCCAACAGCGTTGAAGGGGCAACGGTCACCACCTTTGACTCTGCGCCGTTGGCTTTGCAAGAGCTGGCAAACGGCAATGTCGACGCGGTAGTGAATGATGCGCCGGCGACTTTGGATGCGATCGCCACCGGCAACATCCCCGGTATTGAAGTGGTCGGCGAACTGCTCACCGAAGAGTTTTACGGCATTGCATTGCCCCAGGGGTCTGAGAATATAGAGGCGATCAACGAAGGGCTGTCTGAAATCAAGGCTGACGGCACCTACGCAGAGCTTTATCAAAAGTGGTTTGGCACCGAGCCTCCGGCTGACATGGTTGAATAGGGCTTCAGCTCGCTAGAGACTGTGGACTGCCCGACCCTTTTACTGGAGCTTTCGTTTTGGAAAAGTCATTAGGCTTTGTGATTGCTGCGTTGCCTGCCCTGCTGCAAGGGGCGCTAATCACCTTGCAGCTCACAGCGGCTGCCGTTGCCTTAGGCTCTATCGGCGGCATCGCTTTAGGCATTGCACGGCTGTCAAAAATCTGGCTAATCCGGCTAGCAGCGAGGGTGTACATCGATTTTTTTCGAGGTACGCCACTGCTAGTGCAGCTCTTTATGATTTACTTTGGCGTGCCGCCTTTAGTCAGGTCGATTGGCATTGACTTTACGTTCAGCCAGTGGAGCGCGGCTATCGTCGGGCTCAGTCTGAATTCGGCAGCTTACCTGGCAGAAATTGTCCGGGCGGGCATCCAGTCAATTGAAGCGGGGCAAAAGGAAGCATCAGAATCTTTAGGGCTAGGGCCAGCGCAGACCATGCGCTATGTGGTTTTCCCTCAGGCGTTGCGCCGCATGATTCCGCCGCTGGGCAACGAATTTATCACGTTATTAAAAGATACGAGTCTGGTCGCGATCATTGGCTATCAAGAGCTGTTCCGCCAGGGTCAGTTGATTGTCGCTAGAAACTTTCGGGCCTTTGAGATATGGTTTACCGTTGCCCTCATTTATCTAATCTTAAATGTCATCGCTTCGCAGGCGTTTTCCTTACTAGAGCGTAAAATGACACCGACAGCGAAGTAGTTTTATAGGGCTAACTCGCTTCAGAGTGTGCTGCATCGAGTGCTTGTGGGCCAAAGCTTTCCAAAGATCAAAATCATTGCAGTCGGCAAGGTGAAAAAATCCTGGCTCAGAGATGGGATTGCTCTTTACGCAAAACGTCTGCCTGAGGTAGAAATTGTTGAAATTAAAGACAGCGACAAGGAACGAGAAGCTGACAAGCTAGAAAGCCTGATCGCCATCCAGGATCGGCTGGTAATCCTGACAGAATATGGTCAGCTCAGAGATTCTATTGGGTTTGCGCGGTGGTTGGAGAGTGAGGCTTTTGGGCGGTTGGTGCTGTTTATTGGGGGGCCGGAGGGGGTAAGTAATCGCCTTAAAACCCATCCGATGATCAGTCTCTCAGCCATGACTTTCCCCCACGAAATTGCGCGGCTCATGCTGGTAGAGCAGCTATACAGAGCAAAGACGATCTTACAAAACGGCAGCTACCACAAGTAAGGAAATTTAAGTCAATCTGTTTGTCATATTGACGAGTGCCGCCCAGATCCAGAGGTTCTACAAATAAATGGGCCTTTTCATTGGGCATTCACAGATAGCTGATTCGCCAACTCACCAGTCTAATAGCGGGTTAGCCTACTCCGTCTCAGGTTGAGGCGGTCAAAGTCTATCGGTCAGTAGTCCGGGTTAAGTAGATTGCATTTCGTTTCTCATCAGCAAATCCAGATTGTGCTGTTATGACCTCATCCAAATGGTCAACAAGCCATTGATCCAACAACTTTAAAGCCTTACCTAGTGACTGACCGAAAAGTTATCTCGGGCAGGCGCTCAAGATTGTCGGGGATGCCATGACGTTGGATGAAATGACAGCGTCTTGGCGTAAGATTTCAGGACGGAAATGCAATGCAGTGTCTATTCC
>JBARVU010000085.1:0-10669 GCA_049646425.1 Phormidesmis sp.
CATCTCGAAGAAGTGGAACAGGCCGATTAAGAATTGGCGCGCAGCTCTGTCACATTTTGCTATCCTGTTTCCAGAACGCTTTTCCGCTTAAGAAAAAAGCGCTTACACAAAATTCAGATCACTCTCACAGATTACCGAAACAGGGCAGCCTCTAGTTTCCTTCAGCGTTTATCGGATCACCTAAAGCTTGGAAGAGCCCCATCTCAGTGTCGTCTAATAGTTAAGGTTTTCCACCATCGAGCTAGCCCTCGGTGTCTGCTGAAGCGCTTCGCCGACCGCTTCCATCACCCCATGAAGCTTGCTGGACAGTCCACTATGTAGCTGTTTCCACCGTTCCTAGTAGGCATTAGATGTCTTATGTTTTCGATGCAGCAGACAGACGTCGCGGATCGCCTGTAGCGGCAGCTCAAAACTAGCTGCAATCGCTGTCAGCTTCTGGTCGAGGACACCTACGAAGGCCAGCAACTGATCATGCTGATTGTGTGGTGCCCTCCTCAGCTTGCGGATGGTTGGGTATGGCTTGCCTGCCCGCTGTGGAGTCCAGCCTCAATAAAGTCAAAGAGTTCCTGACGTACCGCGACGAACTTTCAGCTCACCTGATAGGTCGCGGCTAGGTGGCTGATGGGCTGTGAACGAGAAAGCACCTGAATGCCAATATCCTGGCGAATGTCCGGAGATAGGCTAGCAGCGACGGAAAGGGCTGGGCTCACAGGCGGCGTACTCCAAAGGAGTGGCCTTGCCATCGCAGAGCAAGGGCAGTCATTCAGACTACCTGATTGCGTTTAAAGTGTGACCTTCGAATAAACCACGCCCAAGTGTGACCCTTAAAAAGGCTGTTTTCTGACCCATCCCGGTTGTTATAGGTCTACTCCCAACTTTGAATGAGTTTCGCACACTGGTATACGACGGCTGCACGGGTGTCTACTTTGAGCTTGATAAAAATTCGGCGTAGATGCGCTGAAACCGTCCAGATGCTGATATCCAGACGGCTGGCAATTTGTTTGTTTACAAGCCCCACTGCAATCAGACAGATAATCTCCTGCTCGCGAGGGGTCAGCAATTTTCGAAGTGAAGCGTGATCGCAGGCATTTTGATGAACTAATAGCGTTGCCGCCGTTGCGTCAGGAATAGAGGATGGGGGCAAGGGCGTTACTTTAACAACGGCATAGTTCTTAGCCCCTGACTCAAAGCGATCAATCACTGAAATATGGGTCTTGTTCGGTCCTTTGGCTATTTTTTCTCTTGCAAAAAACTGTCGAACCGTTTGCTCAATTGGCGGCTCAGGCTCAGTAGCCTCTAAATCACTAATTACCAGAGGAGGTATCGCAACAACATACAATTGAGATTGCTCAACCCTAAAGGTGGTTACTATTCGCAATTGATGGTCTATTGGAGATTGTAATGATGTCGGTAATTGGCTGAGGGTTGCCTTCAAGGAGATAGCTTGAGAGGGCGCTAACTGAATATTATTATTCACGTTGAAACCTCTAATATTTTTTTAAGTTTGTTTAAGCCCTCTTTTTTGATAAGGTTTTCGCCTGATTACAATGGAGTCTGTGCTTTTCGAAGATGCGTATAAAAGAGAACTGTGATCGCTGCCTAATACTTGAGTTCACGCTTCTTCTAGTAAATCAGACTATTGTTGATGATGAGATGGTTCAACCTAATATCTTTTGAAATGTTTTCAAATTGTTGCTTAAACCATGATGAAAAACGCATACGGAGGTTTCCAAACTCTATGGCATCAACCCGATGGGAAGAAGTTTGTTTCAAAATGTGGATAAATATTTGGTCAAAATAATTTCAGAGATTTTTAGGCAGAGAGTATGAGTTAATCGGTGCAGCTGAGATCGACATCAAAATGGAAAGGGTCAAGGGCATCGCTAGCGGCTTGAACGGTGCTACGACGGTTGCTTTCTACGTGATCGTGCATAGTCTGAATTTTGAGTGCAAAGCGACCTCGACAAAGGGTGATATCAAAGGGGGTAGAAATAGAGCCATTGTGAGTTTGGAAAGCACTGACATGCTGCTGTTCGTGGGGCGCAAGGACAGTATCGATGGCACCTTGTACTCGTTGCTGTTGGCAGGTGGTTAGGTTTGGGAATTCGGCAACGCGGGGCAGCGTGACGTGGGTGGTGACGGTGAAGTTAGACACTAATGTGCCCGTGACATGAATGCAGCGGCTGGAACGACATCCTTCGCAGCCTTCGGCTGGGGTTGTGACCACACCCTGGGTCGCGAAGTGATTCCTAAATCGGGCGCGGGTACGACCTTGGAGGCGAAGACTATTGCCATAGGCAACGGTAGTATGGGGCTTCCCTTTTCCTATTAATCTAGGCAGTGGCTTCACAGCGGTTTGTCTATCGGCACTAATGATTGAATTTAAGGAGACTTCTTCTGGCTTGGGCTCCGAGGGTTGTGCGATCACGTGCCTCAAAAACATTGGCATACCGCCTTCATCACCCATTTCTTCAGAAAATGGGTGATGAAGGCGGCCATGTGCTCGCTTGCGATTCAAACGAGATTTTGCAGCATAATTGAATCCCATATGCCCCTCTAATTTCTCTTGGCTAAGTGACTATACAGCTACAGAAGTTAAGAAAAAATCTCCCATCTTAGAATTCTCCCGTCGTAAATTTATAAATACGGCTTGTCCATGAGCTTATCTATGTAGGCGTGAGAAGGTGCTATCTGCCCCCAAAGTTGTGGTGCAATACTGTATATGTTCTGATCGTAGTTGAGCTGCACCTCTTTCAGTAGGGCTTGTATAGAAAGTTTTCCATCTTTAGTTAATGTCTTTGATCGATGTCCTGCGGCTTCTTGCATACTCTCTGTTAAAAAAGCCCGCTTTATTTCGAGTTGGTTGACTTCCCCTGGGAGGTCTGGATGACAGTTGCTTTGACGTCGTTGGTAGGCTGCTGCCGCATTGAGCTTACTCAGTAAATTGAGATATATCGACAAGGCATAGCGATCGGTACTCAACGGGGTAGCTTTGCGCAACTCACTGATATCGCCAACGATCAGAGGTGAAACGACAGAATCGTAAGGCGCTAAAGACCCTGCCGCAATGCTGGCTTCATAGGCTAGGGCGTAAGCTAGCGTCCGACGAAAGCCAATCTCAAAGTCATAGGCAAAGCTGCCTTTCACATCTAAAGCAAGCCTGAGAGGCAGTTGACTTTGAGCTTGAACAGCTTCAAAAATCTGTTGAATGGTTTTGATCTCAGGGATACGAATAGCCATTTCGTCCTGAGCTTGCTTAATCCGCCTCTGGGCCATCGCTTGTTGAGCCGGGCTGCCGCTGTCGCACAGCTGTGTATCAATATCTGAAATACTCTTGTGGAGATAGTGCTCGTGCCAGAAACCAATACCGCTTGTGCAGGCATGATTCATCGAAATGCCCACAGTTCCTCGCCATGCACCCACTGGGGCATTGCTGCCGTTGATGCCAACAAGCCTCCGCGAGGCCCACTGGCGAGACAGGTCTAAACGCCTAGCGATTGCAGCTAGATGCTCTAAATTCTGTCGTATATCAGCACTCGAATAGTTCTCAGCTAGCTCAATCGGATCCATGTCAGGAACCACCAAATCGCCATACAGTTCACTCATCACCGACCTCTGTTTCACTACTCACCTCCACTAGATCCCCCTCCACTGTTGATTCGCTGTTGTAGCAAGGCATCTCGTCTAATCTCAATGTGAGCGGGTGTAGAATTCGCAGGCACTCCTATGCCTTGGTCACTCAAGTGTAGTTCTTGATAAGGGACTTGCGCAGTCCGTGCTAGATGAGGTTGCCGGTTAATGGCATAAGGACTGGTGTTTGTTGTTCCAGGAACGTCTACATGGATAAAGCTATTATCGCCTAGCTGCCAGGTTATCCGAACACGACCTGGGGGAGTGCCTTCAATAGACTTGGGGATTCCTAGCTCTGCTTCAATTTGGGTATAGGTTTTTCCTTTGAAAGGTCCAGCTTGGGCAGATTCGGTTGTGAACTGACGTCCCATACCCTCTATGTAATTCCCGCTGCCAGGGGGTTCTTCTATGGGATAAACTTGATTTCCTCGACTATGGGCGGCTTCTAGGAGGGATCTCGTTTTTGTCAGCGTATCGATGTGATCCACCAGATCGTTGTAAGGACCTCCTCGACCATGCTGCTCTAAGGCAAAATTTTCAACCTCATCCATCACCTGACGAGCCGTATCGGCATCGGCAACATTTTTTGCCTCATTGGCCGTTTTCAACTGTTCTAAGGCCTTTACATATTTGTCAATTTGGATGGATTCTTCTGGCGTCGGTTTAGGGACAACCGGTTTTTCAGTAGGTGTTGGCTCTTTCGGTTTGGGGGCTGCGGGTTCTTCTAGCTTAGGTTCGGTGGGTTCAGCGGGTCTAGGTTCAGTTGGTTTGGGCTCTGTCGGCTCAGCGGGTGTGGGTTCGACCGGTTCAGTTAGCTTTGGTGCACTTGGCTCAACAGGGGTCGGTTCAGTCGGTTTAGCCACACCGGGTTCAACAGGTGTGGGTTCCGTTGGCCGAGGTGTTGTGGGTTTAACAGGTGCGGGTTCTGCTGACCGAGGTGCTGTGGGCTCAACAGGCGCAAGTTCTTGCGGTGGAGCGACCTTCGCTGGCGGAATAATGCCACGGTCACCCAAGAAACCTCTGATCCCGTTGGCGGCGCGTTGCCCCAAAGCGGTGCGTCCACCTACTGCACCGAGCTTAGCTAAGCCGACAATAGCGGCAGCCCCTGCCATTTGGGTCGCATCGTCGCTCATTTGTTGTGCCTGCCCCTGCAACTCTTGCGCACTTGAAGCCACTGCCGCATCCATTAGGTCTTTAAGACCAGCAATGAGCTGTGCGAGGATGGTGATTTTTGCCCAGAGGATAGTCCACCCTCCAACCGTTGTGGCAACGCCCCAGAAGAAGCTGATGAATGGGGCGAGTGCTGCGGCTACTGCACCAAAGGAGAAAAGACTGCCGATCACAGCAATCGCTGTGAGAATGACCGTGATTGCCGTTGCCACTAAGGTAATGCCACCTAAAATATAGGTAATTCCAGTAACAATCTCAGCGGTAGACTTGATGGCATTTTCCCAAGTGAGATCTTCTCCGGTGAGTAAATTAGCGACATTAGCAATGCCAGAGAGCACCATATTGAGACCAGAAACAACCCCTTGCAATCCAATCCGAGGATCGACAAACCCCTGTAACAAATGTCCAAAGAAGCTAGGCCAACTCGCCTCTGCGGCAGAGTTAAACAGATTGCTTCCGGCAAGAGATATTCCAATTAGGACTTTGTCTAACGCATCTGCGTTTTCTAAATTTTCGCCATACTCGTTGGTAATTTCTTGAATTTGCGCTGAGCGGCGGGCCTCACTGGCAGCATACTGCTGTTGCCGTTGTTCCTCATTGACAGGGTCGTAGCCCAGCCAGCCGCCAAGCGTGTTCTGAGCCCATTCATCAAGACCCAGATTGACTCGCTCTCCGGGACTTTCCGGCGTGCGCTGGATGATGGTAGGTGGCCCCCCTTCGGCCTCATCTGGAACGGTTGAAGCTGGGACGGCGGACATACTGGTCTCATAGTCAACCTGAGTCTGATGAATTTGAGTTTCGAGATCAACGGATGCTTGAATGAGATCTTGCCCCCCCTGATCGAGGGTATCTGCTTGGCTAATGAGTTGGTCGGGCTGCTTTGACAAGCCCTCGAAATGACTCTGTGTAGCCGCATTTTGAGCCGAGAACGCTGCTAGCTGGTCGTCAGTAGCCGCAAGTGTTGAGTCTACAGTCGTTAGTTTTTCTTGGGTTTGCTCATTGGTCGCTTTAGCTTCTTCAGAATCTTGGCCCAACGATTCGGCTCGGGCCTGACTTTGGGCAAAAGCATCGTCTGTTGTCTGGGTGTCGCTGCTGACCTGATCGACTTTTTGGCCTTGTTCTTTCGCCTTGCCAGCTGCCTCATCATCGTCGGGGGTATTCGCCGTTGTCTCTGCCGAGAGATCGTTGACTTCTGTGGCCATCGGCTCAGAGTCGGCTTTGCCTTCGTCCGCTTTAGACTGATACTCAGGGGCCTGCTCGGCGACTGTTTCAGTCTTTTTCTCAGAGATATTCAAAGATTCGTTTGCTTGACCTAAGACGTCACGTCTATAGTCCAAATCCCCCCGAACGTTTTCTAGATTAGCATCGACCTCATGCATACTGCCTTGGGCCAATTTGATATTGCCACGAATAGTGATGGCGTTACCGCGCTGTTCGGCTGCGCCTTGGCGCAACGCTTGCCCTTGGTCTCTAAGTAATTGAGTTTGGTCGATCAGCCCCGCCATTTGAGCATCGGCAGTCGGATTGGCAGGCAGGGATTGCCCAGAGGCATCTACTGGGGCAGATGGTTGCAGAAGGGTCGTGCTAGGCAGTGATATCTCGACCGTTTGAGCATCGGCTTGGTTAAAGAGCTGTTCGGCCAGCCCGGCAGCTTGGTTGGCTTCTGCTGTGCCACCGGCTTCACCATTACCCTCTTCTTCTGCGATCGCGCCTTCAGCAGCAGCACTCTCTGTTTCTACAACAGGTTCGGCAGGTGCTTCCGCATCACTTTGAGCCTCGCTGCCAACCTGTTCTATTTGGGGTCGTTCTTGCTCAGGTCGATTCACAACCAGGGCGGCATCAGAAGACGCTTTACCTTTCTGCTGATTCACTTCACTACGGTCAATATCATTAAAACTCGCAGGGGCGTCTTCGGGTGGATTCTCCTGGGCCTCTTTCTCGGCATCCTCAATCCGTTGTGCCATCCGGCGACGAGGTTCAGCAATGTCTTCAGGATGTTGGGAGCCAGTAGACTTGCGTTGAATCCGTTGAACGGACTGATCGCCTGTCGCTTGTTGCACAACATGGGTAGACTCATGGGCCATCAAACGGACATCATCGGCGTTCTGATTTTCTCCTAGCCAGATGTGATGGTTGTGAGTGAAGGCCTTGGCTTGCAGCGACGAAGCCATCTTCCTGTCTGCCGGTTGAGAATGCACTCTCACATCAGTTAGATCAGTACCTAGCGTCGGCTCTATTTGCGCTCTTACGTGACGAGGGATGGGTTGACCGCTATCTGCGGTTGCTAATCCAGATATGGAGGGGGCTGCGGTCGCGGCAATAGATTGACGCTGAATCTGGTCATCTCTAGGTGAAGACGTCTCTAAAGGATCTTCAGGTAATGATGTTGTGACAGCTTCAGCCATTTGATCGGCCTCTTGTTCATAGGCATCTCCAGGCTCATTAACTATCAGCTCAGCTTGAATATCAGCTTCCTCCAGAGCGGCTTCCTCCAGAGCAGCTTCCTCCAGCGTCTCTTTTGCTAAGGTCTCCTCCTCCATGTCTAAGGTTTCTTCTGCCGCCTCTGTTTGCCGCTGAATGGGCATTGTCGTGTCAGTGGATGACCGCTGTAAAAACATCGGCATCCCCATAGCCGCACCACCATCCGCTTTCGTCTCCGATTTAAGGGCGACGTCGGGCGCAGCGTGAGTCGTTTTAGCAGTGTCTTCTGCCTTGCGGGCTTGGGCGGTTTCCATGGTTTAAGCGCCTCCTTGGTCAGATTGCAGAGAGGCGGGGGTTTGGCGGCCTAGCTTGCGGTATTCGGCGCTGAGGCCCTGGACCACATCTCCAAATTGGATGGGGCGATCGCCCGCCTGAGCCAGCACCGCCGCAGAGAGCACCGCATTCCGAATATGGCCCCCACACAGGTCAGCGGTGGTAGCCAGCTGATTGAGATGCCCAGGGGTGAGATCGTGACGGGTGCCCAGGTGAGATTGCCAAAGGGCGCGGCGTTCCTGCGCTCGTGGCTGGGTAAATTCAATAATCAAATCCAAACGCCGGGCAAAGGCCGAGTCAAACCGCTGGCGGCTGTTGCTGGTGAGCAGGGTAATGCCGTCGTAGCTCTCAATGCGCTGGAGCAGGTAGTTGGTTTGGGTGTTGGCAAAGCGATCATTAGCCTGCTGCACGTCGGTGCGTTTACCAAAGAGAGAATCGGCTTCGTCGAAAAGCAGCACCACTTCAGCGCGTTCGGCACGGGCCAAAAGCTGAGCTAAGTTTTTCTCCGTTTCGCCGATGTACTTGCTCACAATTGAGGCCAGATCTACCCGGTATAGGGGCATCCCTAATTGAGTGGCCAGCCAGCCAGCGGCTAGGGTTTTCCCGGTCCCCGACGGGCCGACAAACAGCGCTTTGACGCCGGGATGGTAGCGCGCGGTGGCCGATGCACCCAGCCCCTCGGTGAGATTGTCACGGCTGCGACAGCGTAGCAGCAGGGTGTGCAAGTCTTTCTGGAGACTGTTGGGGATGACCAAAGCCTCGTCTGAGATGGCTTGGGTGAGCGGCTGGGCCAGGGCATCGAGGCCAATGCCTTCACCGCTCCAGGCTGCCGTGCGAATGTCCTCGGGCGTGGGTTCCTCATGGTGGTTGAGAGTGCTGTAGTGGTGGGCGAGGCGGCCCAGTTGGGCAATGCGATCACAGCTATGGCGATGGTCACGGGCCAGCTCCACTGCCATATCCGAGTTGCTAATGGCCTGTTGCCACAGCGCCTGACGTTCTGCACGCGACGGGATCGGCAAGTGCCAAGTGAGCGTATCGCGATTGGGTGCGGTAAGGCTACCATCGGGACCGCAAAGGGCCAGCAGGGGGCCGGTGTAGTGGGCAATAGGTGGGAGGGAATAGCGATCGCCTGGGGCCAATTCCAAACAAAAGACGGGTAGCAGCTGACGCAAATATAGCCAGGGGGAAAGCCCATCTGGAAATTGATCAGAGGATTGAGGTGTGTCAACGCGTTCTGCAAGTCTCTCAATAAATAACGGGCGGCGATTGAGTTTTTTTGCTAGCGCTGCGGCGACGGCGCGGCCTTCCACCGTAGAACCTGTGCGAATGCTCAGTAACCGATGTGGGTCGGCGGTGAGGCTCTCACCATATTGTTTGACGGTGGTGAGCAGAGAAGCGGCGAGAGGAAGCGGCAGGCTGTCGCTTAACCCAAGGGTGGTGCCGGACACAGCCGCATCAAGGTGATCTAGGGCAAAGCAAAGATGGGTGGGGACACTAACGTTTCGCTCGGGTAAGGGGGCGTTGTGGTTGTGCACGGTGAGAAGTCCACTCTGCACTGCGACACCGTTCATGAGGGCAGGTATGGGCGCACGGTGGTTGCTAATTTCTGCTAAGGCAGTAGACAACAAGCTCAAGGTCGGGCGAGATCCGCCCAGGGGCGACTGCACGCGGGCCAGGGCTCGACCCACCAGGGCATTGTCTTCAACGGCAGCAGCCAGGGCGACGGTGAGGAGTTCTAATCGGCTGAGATGAAAATTACGCGCGAGCTGAAGCAGGGGAATATCCTGGTGAATGGGTTGGCTGAGGTGGGCTTTGAGCCCCTGGTGCCAGGTGTCTGCGGTCGCTGTGGCAGCGGTGAGCTGCGATCGCAAAAAATCCAGCTCTGGTACCGATGAGCCTGTCGTCGGCTCCGGTAGCTGACTGGCCACTGCCGCCAGGGCAAAGGTGTGAAGTCTTAATGATGGGTCGGCAGTGGGTTTCATGGGGTGTCTCCTCGCTCCCGAAAAGCTTGATATGAGGCTTTACGACAATCTATATAGTGAAATTGCACCACTCTGCCAAACCAGGGGAGCCAGCCGGGGTTGAGATCCAGCCCGGCTCGGCGAATGTGACTGTCTACTTGGGTGAGATCGAAGGTGAGATCCAGGTGGGTGGGGGTGAGGGCGAGGGTGCCAGGACGATGAATGAGGGCTTTGAGGGTGAAGGGCGTGTGGCGACGGAGCCAGCGTCGAATGGCGCTGTACCAGGCGATCAGGGATGAATGATGAAGGATAAAAGAATCCAGAGCGACTTCATCGTCTGCAAAGACAGTGACAATCGGATCTTCTGTAGGAACCCCTAACCGCTGGGCGGTATATAGCAGGAGAAGATGAGGAAAGGTAGGGTTGTTGTATTGGGGTAAGTAAGCGGGCAGGTGCAGGTAGGTGAACAAATTGAGGAGGTAGATGAGACCTGCATAGTCTGTGTGGAGTCCGGGGAAAGGTGTTGTCTCAAAATCAGATCGTGGGAGCGTGGGGGCATGGGGAGAATAAGAACTTTCCCGGTGTAGTTGGACTGGGGCTGGGGAAAAAGAGTCTTCTTGAGGGAAATGTGTTTGTGAGGTCGGTGAAGATGCTGGAGAGGGTTGTCTTCGTTGCTGATGTGTGTGGGCCAAATGGGTCGGCGGCGTGACGGCTGAGGGGGCGGTCACTGAATGATCCGCGACTGGGCTGGCTGGCCGGTGTAGGACGTCTGACGATGGAGAAGCTGCTGTGTGACTGTGCTCGCTGTTTGCCAACACCGATTGGATTTGTTGATGGGCGATCGCAATCAGGTTAGGGGCCGCGATCATCGTCGGGCGCTCGGCGATCAGGCCCAGGGCCGTTAGCCAGAGGGTACGCGGGTCTTCAGCGGCCCAGTGTTGGGGCTGGGCTTGAGAGACCATCGGCAGGGGTCGGTGAAGGGGAGAGCCTTCGCTATTTGGCAGGGAGATAGCAGCGGGGAGGCTCCAGCCATATTGGGCCAGAAGCTTGGGGCCGTCTTGGGGTTGGAGCACCGCCAGGAAGGGGGTGAGTGCTTGTTGTTGCTGTAGCTGGTGAAGCACGGTGGCGGTCGCTAGGGGGGCGGTCTCATGGGT
>JBARVU010000086.1:0-2556 GCA_049646425.1 Phormidesmis sp.
GTACTCTGGGCCGGACTGCTCAGACAAATCAGGCGTGATGCTGATATCGCTGCTTATTATGGCTTTGAGATTATCGTCAAATCCAGGCGGGACACCGCTTATCAAGAATGGTGCAAGATGTGAGATAGTGCAATTGCAGATTTTATCGGGGATTGTCGCAGAGAAAAGGTGATGGCGGAACGCTTGTAGCCTAACATTTTGCTATAGCTAAATGATGAGAGAGTGTCGGATAGTTAGCGAAGCGCTACATTGGTTCAAATTTGCCGTTAGCTGCTGTCTTTGCTACTCTATTGAGGTAATAAGAAAGGTTTGCTTAAGTTTTGGAGTAAATGTTGCCAAATGCTTAAATACCTTAACTATCTTTCTAATTCAAAAAGAATTGTTCTCAGTTAATACTTTAGTGGAAGAAACTGTTGTATCAAGAGATATGAACAGTAAAGCATCGCCAATAAGTGAGTGAAGCTTTGCGGGACAGAAACTTACTGAGCTTTGGCTTAGTTAGCGCTGTATAAAATTTATCGTCTAGAGAACTGCTTCACAATGCTTGGCAACCGATTCTCGCTCACTCAGAAAGTCCCGATCACGGTCTTGGGAAGAGTCGCTGTTGTTCTGCTCACTTCGTGGATTAGGGCCACCCCTGCACAGGCTATTTCGGAGTATCCGCCTATCGATAATGGGGCGTATCCACCCTTTACTAAGGTCTGTACTTCTCTAGAAATCGATCAGTTCGTCGCAGCGTTTCTTCGAGATGTGAATACTCCTAACGAATCTGAGGGGGATGAGTATACTGATGAAGGAATGCCTGGCCTGATTACCTGCGGAGAGGAAGCAGTTCCAGCCTTGGTCGAACTGTTGGAAATGGAAGATGAAGAGATTGTAACCAGTGCAGCGTTGGCGCTAGAAAAAATTGGTTCCGAAGCAGCAGGCGCAACCCCCACACTGATCAAGCTGCTTGAGCATCCCACCAGCCGCGTCCGATTTCGGGCCGCCTGGGCAATAGCGGGAATTGGGGCCGCTGCCGAAGCCGCCGCCGCCAATCTGGTGCCGCTGCTACAGGACTCTGCAACTGATTATGCTGCTGCCAACGCATTAGCGGCAATTGGGCCAGCTGCACGGGATACCATTCCTGATTTGGTGACAGCTTTCAAAGCAGGCACCGCTTCTCGCAATGACCTGGCTACGGCTTTGGCAGGGATTGGAGATGAGGGCGTGCTTGCGCTCTCTCATCTCTTAGATCATCCCGATCAAGATATTCGACGAATTACAGCGTATGAGCTAGGACAGGCAAGGTCAGCGGTGGCAGTCCCTGGGCTGATAGAAGCGTTGGCAGATGCAGAGAGTGAAGTCCGTTTCGCGGCGATCGCTGCCTTAGGCCGAATCGGTTCGGAAGCTGAGGATGCGGTTCCAGCATTAGTTAGCATCTTGCAAACTCGTGAAGCGAGCGCTTGCAGTGAGGCTGCAGGCACAATCGGTAAAATTGGTCTCAGGACTGAAGTGTCTGTCCCTGGCTTGGTCGATGCCCTGCAGAGAAGAGAAGATTGTCGTAGAGCGGCCAGCATCGCGCTGTATAGCATTGGCGAAGATGCAATTCCGGCCTTGATGCCGCTATTAAGGGATGTCAAAGATGAGGTTCGCTTTACTGCGGCGGTAAGACTGGCGACGCTGGGAGAAAACACAACAGACTTAGCCGACGTTTTGTTAGAAAGTCTAGATCAAGAAGTGGGCTACGAGGCGATTCGTTCCCTAGGGCGACTGGGCTCTACTGCAGATAAGGCAGTACCCGCCTTGCTCGACATTCTTCAAAACAACGATAGGTACTGGTCAAACGCTGCATTGGCCGTAGGCCATATTGGCCCATCTGCGGTTCCTGGCTTGATCGCTTTACTGGACGAAGATGATGAAGTGGTCCTTACGCGAACACTATTCGCGCTGGGGCAAATTGGCCCAGCGGCTCAAGCAGCCGTCCCCCATCTCCGACCACTTCTCCAAAGCCGAAATGAAAAAATTCAGCTGCTCGCGGCGATCGCGCTAGCGGAAGTAGGTGCAGAAGCAGATACGGTGTTACCGATACTCATTCCAGCGCTACAAATAGACATTTCAGAAGTCCGAGACACAGTGGCCTCAGCAATTGGCAGCTTGGGCGCAGCTAGTGCTGCAGCTGCGCCCAACTTGATCTGGGTGATCGGTGAAGGAAGCGCTTACTCAGAAGACTGGGCAATGCGAGATAGTGCTACACAAGCCTTAATAAACATTGGCCCTCGCGCTGTCCCTTCGCTGATCAAAGCGCTCGATCACGAAAACACGGTGATCTCAGCAAGAAGTAGCTTCGCTTTGGTAGAGATTGGGTCAGTGGCGATTCCTGCCCTCATTTCAGTCCTTGGCGACCCTGATCTGGAGGTGCGGCGTCGGGCCGCCTTTGTGCTCGCCCGGATTGGCCCCGAGGCAGTGCCTGCACTGCTAGCGGCGCTTCAAGACGAAGATGCGAATACTCGCAAAGGGGCTAGCTATGCCCTGGGCATCATCAGTCATCCCTCCGAAAATTTGACTCACTCGCTA
>JBARVU010000087.1:0-7584 GCA_049646425.1 Phormidesmis sp.
TGCGCGCCAACCCCAAATCCCGATTACCGGGACTGAAACAATTTATACGCCAAATAGACAGGCCATTCTTCTAAACGCGCCAACCCAAAATCCCGATCACCGGGACTGAAACCCGCAATAGAATGAACCCCCCAATTCTTAGGAAGCTGGTTGGACTATGAGCAGTAGCAATTTACCAGGAAAGGATGTCACTTTTGAGGTAGGAGAGGATGGGCTGCACATTATTTTTGAGAACGAAGCCAGTGCTATTGAAATGATGCCAAAGGGGCCGTCTGTCTTCGAGCGCCGGAGCAATGTAATTGTCATGCTTTGTCGCCATCCGCTGTCTAAGCAGCTGCGACAGAACGACTATGACGAAAATACTTGATGCTTCGACAATCACCACGACGCGCCAAACCCAAATCTTGATTGCCGGACTTGAGATCGTTGATAATATCTAGAGATAGAAAGATGAAGCCCCTGCTGCCTGTGCTGATAGCTGCCTGTCAAACGGAGTTGCTTGGTGTTATGAGGCTGGGACGGGTGAGCGTCTTCGCTATTTTTTAGGTTGCCATGTGGGAGATCTACTTGCTTTGATTGACATATCTGAAGAAAGTGAGGCAGTGGTATGACTGAGCGACTAGATCGGATTGAATCTTTACTGGACAGCATGGCGCAGCGTAGCTCTGCCAATTTTGACCGGATTGAATCTTTACTCGATAGCATGGCGCAGCGACAAGCTCAGCACACGACCGACATCGACATACTGATAGGTGCAATCAGCAGCACAGACATACAAACCAGGACTAATGCTGACGCGATCGCACAGCTAGCCGTCAGTACTGCTCAAGCGGATGCTCGCTTTAATGCCCTGTTAGAGGCAATCAGCAGCACAGACGTACAAACCAGGGCTAATGCTGACGCGATCGCACAGCTAGCTGTCAGAGCAGCTGAAACGGACGCTCACTTCAATATCCTGGTGGGCGAAATGCGGGCTGACCGGCGGGCCTCTCAGCAGGCATTTCAGTCGCTGCTGCTACAACTAGCTGGCATCAACGGACGTATTGACGATATCGAGCAAGCGGGCTGATAAGACTCTAAAGACACCGAAGCAACTTACTGCGACAATGCCTGACCGTGAGGGCACAAGTGCAAGACAGGACAGCGATCGCACGCCGGCTTCCGGTAATAACAACATCGTTGCCCATGCAACATCATCACCTCATGGTTGTCATACACCTGCTGCGCCGACCACTCTACAGGAAGCTGCGCTTCGAGAATTTTGTGCGATGGCCCGACCGATACCTTGGCCGCGATTAAGCCCGTCCGCACTGCTACCCGATGATGATGACTATCGACCGGCAGAGCGCGCCGTCTCAGCGTGCTAAAAGAGAGAACAGCCGCGCTAGTCTTAGGGCCAACGCCCGTGAGCGATTCCAGCCAATCTCTCGCCGCTTCAACAGAAATATCGGCCAAGAAATCAACAGCAAGTTCGCCTTTCTCAGCCGTAATTTGTGACAGCACCTGCTGAATGCGGGGCGCTTTTTGCTCTGGCCAGGTGCAGGGAGAAATCGCTTCCTGCACAGCCGCCGTATCCGCATCTCGGACCGCCTCCCAGGTTGGGAAAGCTGCCCTGAGCTGCTTAAACGCCCGCCCAGAATCCTTATTTTTAGTGCGGTGCGATAGCAGCGAGGAGACTAGCTCACTGAGCGGGTCGAGATTGTGAAAATAGGCAATTGGACAACCGTACTCCTTACACAGAAGTTGGTGAATCGCGATCGCTCTATCGCCGAGATCGGCAGCCATAAACAGGTCAAATTGCAAAACGCTTGAAGCCAGACGTGTCACAGATCACTGTATTAAGTTGGCGGCAGCGTAGCGTCTACCCAAGGAAGGGGGCTGCCATGACAACCCCTACGCCATCGTCGGATTTTGAACCTTTTTCAGCAAGTCGTAGAAAGGCTGCCAGTTGTCCTCGGCGGTAATCGGTTCCCAGACCGCTTCGATTTGGGGCCGCAGCAGCACCGTCATCGGATTGGTCGCCCGCAGGCAGGCGTGAACGTCGGCCATCTTTTCGGGGGGAAGCTGGCTGAGGCAGGTTTGGTAGAGCGATCGCCACGCTTTCAAAAGCTCAGCTGCCGCTGGGTCGGACTTCTCAACAGCTGCCGTGAGAATGCGCTCAGGGTCGGTTCGCCAGTCGGGGGTAAATTGCTGGGTGAGGGCGGTGAAGAAGTCGTGGTAGCCGACGTGGGTTTCTTCGAGCAGGGTGAGGGTTTGGGTGAGGAGGTCGCGCTGAAGGGAAGGAGAGAGAGAGAGGGAGGAAGAAAGGCCGAGTTTTTTGAGGGTGCGATCGCAGAATACCTCGGCATATTTGGGCTGGTACTGGGCGAGTCCGGCTTCTATGCCAGCGCTATCGACGACGCCCTTCAGCGCGACGGCTAGCTTCTCTAAGTTCCAATAGCAGGCTGCCGGTTGGTTGCCATAGGCGTAGAGGCCCGAATAGTCGAAATAAGCGGCTGTAAACTTTGGATCGTATTCGTCCATAAACGCATAGGGGCCATAGTCGAAGCTCTCGCCAGTGATAGACATGTTGTCGGTGTTGAGCACCGCATGGCAAAAGCCGACAGTCATCCACTGGGCAACAAGCGCGGCCAGCCGCTCAGAGAGTTCTGTAAACCACAGAGCATAGCGTTCCTGCTCAGCTTCAAACGATAGCAGGTGAGGATAGTACACCTCAATTACGTGATTGAGTAGCTTGCGAATTAGCTCCGGCTGCTTTAGGTATTGCAAGCGCTCAAAGGTGCCAAAACGGATATGAGAATGACTAAAGCGCACCATCACCGCAGATCGTGTGGGCGAAGGCTCATCTCCTCGAAAGAGCGATTCTCCAGTTTCGATCAGGCTGAGGGTGCGAGAGGTCGTTACCCCGAGGGCATGCAAAGCTTCAGAAGCAAGCACTTCCCGCACGCCGCCTTTGAGGGTCAAGCGGCCATCGCCGCCCCGAGAGTAGGGGGTGGTGCCAGAGCCTTTGGTGCCCAGGTCGTAAAGTTTGCCATCGTTGCCCCGTACCTGACCGTACAAAAAGCCGCGTCCGTCGCCGAGGAAGGGATTGTAGCTTCGAAACTGGTAGCCGTGATAGCGCAGCGCGAGAAAGGGCTGGTGATCTGCAAACTCGCCAAAAGCGGAGATGAAATCGTGATCACTCACCCGCTCAGGCCGCAAATCAAGCCGCCCTAAGACGTCGTCATTGCGAAACCGCAAAATGTGCTCGGGGAAGGTCGCTGGCGTGACCGCATCAAAATAGTCATCCCCCAGATCAGCCAGAGGGCTTTCGTAAGGCAAGCTCAACAGAGGGTTAGACATTGAATAAAAAGGAGATCGGGTCAGCGCCTATTTATCCTATCCGCCAAAGCGGCTGTCAGCAGCGGTAATTCGCTTCAGGTTTAAAACATCGGCCATTTTGCGAATTTGGGCAAAGGTTTTATCGAGGTGGCCGTGGTCGCGAATGTCGATACCCAGATCGATTTCAGCAATTTGGTCAGGATACGTCTTAACTGCTGCATTGTGCACGTTGATTTTAAGGTCTGAAAGCCGCGTCAAAATGTCTTTGAGCACACCGACCCGGTCTATCACCTCGATCCGGAGCTGCACTGGATAAGTATCTGGCTGACCTTTGGCGGTATCAGCCTGGTTCCAGCGCAAGGGGATAAGTCGCTCACCAGGGATATTCTCCACGTTCGCACAGTTTTGCTGGTGCACAGCAATCCCTCTGCCGCCCGTTGAGACTACCCCGATAATGGTTTCTCCAGGCAGCGGATGGCAGCAGCCAGCGATGTAGTGCAGCATCCCTTCCAGACCTGCGATCGGAGCATTGTCATAGCCAGTCGGGCGGTTAGCAGGCGTCTTGACCGCTGGGATTTCGTTCTCTAAGGTGCGGATGCCAGCCGCTTCCTCAGGCTGTACCGGCTGAGATTCTTTAACGGCTTCTTGCAGCCGGTTGACGACGGCATTCAGCGTTACTTCGCCGTAGCCCAGTCCGGCAAGCAAATCATCGACTGACGAATAGTTGCAGCGCTCAGCCGTGGCCTGAGCCGGGGCTGACTTGAGCAGAGCATCGAGCCCGCTTTTGCCCATGACTTTCTCCAGCATCTCGTGACCGCGATCTCTGTTTTCTTCGTGGTGAAATTTTTTATACCACTGACGAATCCGGTTGCGAGCGCCGGTGCTGACGACAAAGTTGAGCCAGTCAAGGCTGGGATGACCGTTCTTTTGAGTGATGATTTCGACGATATCGCCGTTTTGCAGCTTCGTGTCGAGCGTGACGATCCGACCGTTCACTTTGGCCCCAGCGCAGTGATTGCCGACTTCGGTATGAATGCGATAGGCAAAGTCTACCGGAGTTGCACCCCGACTGAGCGGGATCACATCGCCGTTGGGCGTAAAGGCAAACACCTCCTCGTCAAAGAGATTGTTTTTAACGCCAGAAAGGTATTCTTGAGCATCTTTGAGTTCGCTTTGCCAGTCGAGTAGCTGACGCAGCCAGGTAAATCTTTCTTCATCGCCACTGACCGCCGTCTGACTGTTGCCAGATTCTTTATACTTCCAGTGAGCCGCAATCCCGTACTCGGCAATATGGTGCATTCCTACCGTGCGAATTTGCACTTCAATGGGGCGGCCGTGGGGGCCAATCACCACCGTATGCAAAGACTGATAGCGGTTGGGCTTGGGCAGACCGATGTAGTCCTTGAACCGGCCCGGAATTGGTCGAAAGAGATCGTGAACCACCGCCAGCGCCCGGTAGCACTCATCTTTAGAGTGTACGATCAGTCGAATCGCCGCAATATCGTAGATCTCGGTGAATTCTTTTTGCTGCCGCTGCATTTTACGGTAAATGCTGTAAAGGTGCTTGGGCCGACCGCTGGCTTCTTCACAGTGAATGCCTAATTTGCTAATTCCTTCTTTCAGAGTGTTGCTGACCTGTGTGAGGCGCTCTTCTCGGTCAGCGCGCTTTTCAACGATCAGCTGCTTGATTTCGGAGTAGGCTTCTGGCTCAAGGTATTTGAAACAAAGATCCTCTAGCTCCCACTTAAAGCGACCGATCCCTAACCGGTTGGCGAGGGGTGCAAAAATCTCTAACGTTTCGCGGGCAATCCGCACCTGCTTCTCGGGGCGCAAATGTTGCAGGGTGCGCATGTTGTGCAGGCGGTCGGCCAGCTTGACGACGATGACGCGGATATCTTTGGCCATCGCCAAAAACATGCGGCGAAAGTTTTCGGCCTGCTGCTCGGTTTTACTGTCAAAGTTGAGCTTGGAGAGCTTGGTGACACCTTCTACCAGGTGACGCACTTCGGCGCCAAAGATCGCCTCAATCTCGTCAGCGGTGACGCTCGTATCTTCGACCACATCGTGCAAAAAGCCAGCGGCGATCATCGCGCTATCACCGCCCAGACTGCGCAGCAGGCCCGCCACCGCAACGGGATGGGCAATATAGGGTTCGCCAGAGGCTCGCTGTTGACCTTTGTGAAGCTGATAGGCAAATTCAAAGGCGCGACAGACCAGCTGACTCCCTTCGGCGGGGGCGATCGCCAGATCCCCATTTTCATCTGGAGCGGCAGACAAGGCCGCGATCGCCTCGGGCGTATTGGCATCTGCGCCATGTTCTATAAGACAGGAGGAAAGCCAGTCAGGCAGCGAACAATCTTGAGGAATGGCAAGGGCTGTTGCAGTCATGGCTAACAAAGTCTCATCGAGCTAGGGTTTACGGGGGTTCAAGAAGAAAGACTCTAGGGTCAATCAACCAGCGTGGGATAGCCTTTAGATAAAGTAAGAATTAACTACGTGGGAATAAAAATAAAATCAAAAAATATAAAGTACCTTTCCTTCTTAGGATTCAAAGAAGACAAAAACATTTTGAAGTATTTGCTGGCGGCAGATGGATGAATCAGAAGATCGACAAATGTGCACAAGCGGTGTGGGAACCCCTGCTCAAATAGCCTTGCCTGACTAAACGATCAATTATAAAAGTTTATTTACAATCATGATAAACAAAACTGTACCCCTTTAAGGAAAGATTTAATCGGGATGTGAGCAGAATTGAAGCCTGCATCAGGACTTAAATCAGCGCAGATCAGCGCCACGAGATTATGCCATCAGAGCCATCAAATAGCCGTTTGTGCAACCAGGTTCAGTCGCTGCTACAGGGCCTGGGTGAGCTGCATAGGCTGCTAGCACTCACTGAGGGTACAGCTCCTCAGCCTCTGGATACGGTGGCTGTTGAACAGCAGGT
Organism: Phormidesmis sp.; assembly: GCA_049646425.1. Classification (GTDB taxonomy): domain Bacteria; phylum Cyanobacteriota; class Cyanobacteriia; order Phormidesmidales; family Phormidesmidaceae; genus Phormidesmis. The sequence goes on from JBARVU010000087.1 coordinate 6,266, forward strand.
TGCTCAGCTCCAGCAGCGATTTCAGCAGATTCTTGCAACGGTTGCTCAAGTTGACCTCGCCCCGGCGGTAGAGCAACGCCTGCGACCCCATCAGACAGAAGCGCATCGGCGATCGCGCCTGCTGGGAATCGAAACGATGCGGCTGAAAACAGCCAAACAAGCGGTAACTTTAGAACGGCAGCGATCACAGCTTAAAACCCACACCAGCGCGCTACAGCAGTTTGCTCAAGCCATGGCTGACGAGCTCTGCTAGTCGAACGGTCAGATGGGGATCGCAGCGCAATTCCAGTTCAGCGATGAAACACTGCCGCTCAAACCGCTCTCTGAAGGGGCGAACGGTGTACTACATTAATAAACATGGCCGATTTTCCGCTCCCACCCGATAGTTCTCAAGATCTGAAGGCACCTGCAACCACGCTGTTTGCCGTAGACGACTTTCGGGTGTCCTATCCCGGTCAGGCGACCTGGGCCGTTGACGGCGTCTCTTTGTCTTTGCAGCCTGGCGAAAAGCTGGGGCTGGTGGGCGAATCGGGCTGTGGCAAAAGTACGTTGGGACGAGCGGCGATGCGGCTACTCCCGCCGACCACTCGCATCGAAGGCAGCGCAACGTTCGAAGGGCGCTCGATTCTAGATTTTTCGCCCGATCAGCTGCGGCGATTTCGCGGGGAGGCGGTTTCGCTGATTTTCCAAGATCCGATGACCCGGCTAGACCCGCTGATGACGATTGGCGATCACTGCACAGAAACGCTGTTGGCCCATCGGCCCGATATTGACAGGCAGCAGGCCAAAGAGATCGCGATCGCCACGCTAGAAACGGTCAATATTCCAGCAGATCGCTGGCGACAGTATCCGCACGAATTTAGCGGCGGCATGCGGCAGCGGGTGGCGATCGCCCTGGCCCTCGTTCTAAACCCTAAGCTGATCGTTGCGGACGAACCCACCACAAGTTTAGATGTGACCGTCTCCGCCCAGATTTTAGAGCAGCTTACTGAGCTTTGCGAGCAGCGCAATATGGGCCTGGTGCTGATTTCCCATGATCTCGCTTTGGTGGGGGAGTACTGTGATCGGATCGCGGTGATGTACGAAGGTCAGCTAGTTGAAACCGGCCCGACGCAATCTGTCTTTTACAACCCCCAAGCTGACTACACCCAGTCACTGCTCAAATCCGCCCATCAGCTACAGGCCGCTGGCGCACAAAATTCAGCCAGCGCAGCGGAAACTCAAATCGCCCCCATCCTGAGCCTGAAGAACATCACCAAGCACTACGTTCGGGAGCAAGGGCTAATCGGCAAACTGCTCAGACAGGAGCCGCCCGAACC
>JBARVU010000088.1:0-1717 GCA_049646425.1 Phormidesmis sp.
ATCCAGGTCAAATGTGCGCCGAGCCCCGAGGAAAACCAGTTGGTTTGAATGCCCAGCGTCTGAAAGGTAATGCCAATGCCCAGCGAGATCAAAATACCCGGCACGATCAGGCTAGAAATGGTGAGATAAAAGAGCGCTTTTGCCCCTCTAAACCGGCTGCGAAAGGCCATGCTGGCCATGACGCTGACGATAATAGCGATCACCACCACCAATACGCCCAGCCCAAAAGAACGCTGAAAAGACTCGACAAAGCTGCCCACCCGCTGCTCTTGAAACACCTGTCCCAGCCAGTAAAAGCCAAAGCTGCGCAGCGGAAACGTCAGCCCACCCTCCGGCCCTTGCAGCGAAAGCGTAAAAATCGCCAGCATCGGGCCGTAGAGAAACAGCACGAAGAGCCCAAAGAAAGCAGCGAGGATGTAGAAAGAAGGATGTCGCTTAGTCATCGATTAAAGCTCCTTACGAATATCGACGACGCGCAGAATGCCCGTTACCAGTACCAGCGTCACCAGCAGCAAAATCACCGCGTTCGCCGCCGCCAGCGGATACTGTAAGCTACCAATCTGCGTGCTAATCAGCTTGCCAATCGACGCCGACTGACCGCCCCCCATCAGCCGGACGGTAATGTATTCGCCCATCACGAGAGAAACCACAAAGATAGAGCCAATCGCAATGCCCGGTGCCGTCAGCGGCAGAATGATCTCCTTGAAAACTTCAAAGCTAGAGGCGCCCATATCGCGAGCAGCGGTAATTAAGGTGCGATCAATTCGCATCATACTGTTGAAGACTGGCGCAATCATAAAAAAGTTGTACAGGTGCACCATCCCCAGCACAATCGCAAAGTCCGAATAGAGAAACCATTCCACCGGCTGCTGCACCAGATGCAGGTTGAGCAAAAGCTGATTGAGCAGCCCTTCTCGCCCCAGGACAGGAATCCAGGAAATCATTCGGATGATATTGGAGGTCCAAAAGGGGATGGTGCAGAGCAGAAAGAGCAGAACTCGCACGCTCTCTTCTTGAATAGAGAAGGTGAGAAAGTACGAGATGGGGAGGGCGATCATCAAACAGACAACCCACACCAGCACCACATACTTAAACGTGTTTACATAAGTTGCCAGTGAAACCTCTGAGCGAAAAATGCTGCTGTAGTTATTCAGCGTAAGAGCAGGCGTCATCGCGAAGCCATTGAATTCCCAAAAGCTCACAATAAAAATCATGAGGATAGGAAACACCAAAAACATTAGCAAAATCAGCGTTTGCGGTGCGGCGAGGAGGTAAGGTTTTAGCGCTGACTGAAGCTTAGCCATGACAATCCTGATGACAACAAGCAGATTTAAGACGCGACAAATTCATTCCACTTCTGCACGAGATAGGTATTCTCATCCATCGTTGAGTTCCAGATGACAATGTTGCCAAAGCGCTCTTCAAAAGAGCCCCCGTCGCGGATAGCGCCTGCTTTTGCCAGCGTTTTCCCGACGGGATCGACAATATCTTCAGCAGTGGGCTTGCCTTCATACCAGTAGGCCCACTCCGCCTCCGACATAAATGCCTTGGCCGGTTCCGGCGCGGCGCTGTAGTACCCCTGACGGCCCAAAAACGCCCCCACCCAGCCATCGAGCATCCAGTTGAGATATTCGTAAGCGGCGTCTAGCTCAATGCCTTCCAAACTTTTAGAAAGACCTAAGCCACCGCCCCAGCCCCGGTAGCCTTCCTTCAGCGG
>JBARVU010000089.1:0-2669 GCA_049646425.1 Phormidesmis sp.
GCTTATTATATCAAGCACCTTAAGCTGATACTGATAGGGATTACTGAGTCTTGAATTTTAGACGAGTTTCTTTGCACTCGTGCACCAATGTAACCATGAGAAAGCCTTTGACAGGTATGCGCGATGGATGCAGTGGTGCGATCGCCAAAGTCTATCCCCGTGACAGCGTAGAAGCATAACGGCTTGTATCCACCCTTTTTTTGATCCACTCATTTCATCACAGCATCGCCTGACGGTGTGTGTCAAAAAAAGGGTATGACTGTTTGGCTACAACATGGCTTGAGTGATCAGGGTGCGCTCGTCTGCGTCGAGGACGTATCGAGCGGTCGGAGTCCGCTGCACTGCCCATATTGTACGGGCGAGCTGACGGCCAGGAAAGGGCGTAAGTTAGCTCACCACTTCGCGCATACGCATCAGACCTGCGCTGCTGTGGCCGAGCGCTCTAGCGAAGATCTACCACTGCTGCCGCTCTACACAGAATTCACTTCCCAGCTAGGCAAACACGACTTAGCGGAACTGATTGAGCTGTGGCAAAAGTGCGGTGCCTTTGGCTACGCCGCGCCGAAGCCGCAGCGCCGTCGGCTCGTCGGGCTGGGCTACCTGAGCTACAACGACTTTGCAGGCCGCAGCGGTGGCTACGAGTTCACTAAGCTGGGTAAGATTCCCATAGGCGGGCTGTCAGTGCCGCTGTTTTCTGATATCCAAAAAGAACACCTACTAGAGCGGCTTTATGATCTAGAGGACACCGCGCTGTATCGCCTCAGACCCAGTTCGACAATCTGTCACCTATCGTTTCCTCAAGCCCTGGGCGACTATCGGCTGTATAGGGCGCAGCTACAACGGGTGTTAGCACAGCAGCTCTACTACTTGAAGATAGAGACAGCAGGCGCTTGCTACTACAAGATCGGTGTGACCCGCCGCCGCGTCGAAGAGCGAATAGCGGAGATCAAAGCAGAGCTAGCGGGCTATGTCGGAGCCGTTGAGATTACGTTGCTTGGCTGCTGGCAGCATTGCGGGCGAGTAGAGCACTACTTCAAACACCGCTTCAGTGAATCGAACCAGCGCATCGGCTCACTGAGCGAATACTTTTGCTTCGAGAGCGACCAGGCCAAGAAGGTGCTGAGAGAGCTACGGCGGCTGAAGTCGAAGCAGGTGCTATCAGAGGATGAAGCGGCGCTGCTGGAGCCGGGGCCTTCGCTGATAGAGCGCGAAGTAGAAACGCTCAAAGTGACCTATCAGCAAGAAGAAGCGCGTATCGGCAGGAAGAAACGGCGGTCGCAAGCGATTCGTCGCGGCATGAAGCGAGCTGCGCGGGGCGGTCAGCATGTCGGCAGGCCGAAGGCGGAAGAAGCAGTTGAGGCTTTTCTAGCCAAGCCGAAGAGTAGAGCGATCGCCGCTGCGCTGTCGCAGCACCTATCGCTGAGGGAGACCGCGAAGCAGACAGGGGTATCGGTCAACACGGTTCGGAAGGTGAAAGCCTTGCTATCTCAGCAGCTAAGCCAGAGCTGATAGGGATTGGCGTGGCCTAGTCAGAGCTGTTGAGTAATTTTTAGCGTAATGCAGATAAAAGATATTATCTGTATTAGAATCCCCGACCGCGCGATCGCAAACGGCCTGATGCTTGTTTCACAACTTACGACCGCTCAAATATAGGGATCATTTTTACGGTGCCTTCCCTTGAGTAGTTTTGGAACCGAAAACCGCGCTAAGGCTAAAGCTACGTCATGGTCAGGGCAATCTTCCTCCACAATGACGCGGCAATATTGCACTTAACTCAGCATCGAACATCTTTGGCGAGCCGTATTTTATGGCGTGACGTTGGGGCCACACTCTCAATATGGGGGCGATTGGGTCACCTTTGAGTGTGCCGACAGTTGCGCCAATAATCCAAGTTACAACGTCTAGGTCTTCGTAGATGCTGTACGTCTTACGAGCACAGTCTTCCATCTCGGCGACTTCCTTCGCCTGGTTAGCAAAGATGAGTAGAGCCGCGACCTCACCACATTTCGGACAAGGGATTTGTTGGCTGGCGATTCTTTCCTTCGGTGCCGCAGGCGATATCCCTGTATTGAGCCTACCAGCGCCTCCCTGTCGCCCTTTGCCTAGCGCCGCTTCCAAAGCTGCGGAGAGCTGCTGGCTGAGCGGTTCAAAAATCTGTGCTCGGGTTTGGGTCATTGGGTCATTTGGATCACCTGTAACCTCGCTAGAGATATGGCATAGCCCGTCAGGACTGTCCTGCAAGACGATACGGCCTAATAAGCCCAGGGTTTGATGATGAAACTGGTAGATCTTGCCGTCATGCAGAACTTGGCTCTGAACGGTGACTTCCGGGGGTAGGGAAAAATTCATCTAGTGACGAGGGCACGTACCCAGCTAGCGGCAGGCGAGATTATATATGAAGTCTAAGGCTTGAGCCGCGCATTGAGTATGTCGCTGCAAACATTGGTGTAGAAGGTGTCTGCGACTAATGATTAATTAAGCAATGCAGTAATGCATTGCTGCATTGCTTAATTCGATGTCATTTATTGCATAGGGCTCTGCAATGAATGGCGCTGACTTAAGGTAAAAGTCAGGCTGCGCCTAGCTTCTGTTTGAGAGCGGCGCGGGGTTTCATCATCAGAGGGAACGCCTTCGGGCGTTGTTTCTTGACTCTGGGTTCATGGCGCTCA
>JBARVU010000090.1:0-2345 GCA_049646425.1 Phormidesmis sp.
GGGCAAACCTCAACTGAAGATGGTCGATAGTGAAGTTCCGGTTGAACCTAAAAAGGCAAAGGCTGACTTAGTTTCTCTATTAAGAGACAATCTGAACGATTTCACACCACTGGAAAATGACAGAGAATTAATAATGCAAGGCTGGAGTCTCCTATGTAAAAATTACTCGCCAATATTTCTTGAAAAATCCCCTCACTATCTATGTCAGTGGTCAGCACTAGAACTGATCGTTGAGCATATCCACGAAGTAAATGATGTTGATTTCTTGTTGATTGGTCTAATCAGAAATCCAATGGATACAATATATTCTCAATTTAAGCGCTGGAAGTCGCCACCAGAAAAGGTAGAAAAGCAATGGCTTACCGCCTACCAGAATTTACTAAGGTTACGTGAAATACATGAGCTTCCGCTAGCCATCGTGCGTTATGAGGATATAGTATCTTCGCTTAAATCTTTGGAGCCAGTATTTAGCTTTTGTGGAGTAAGCGCAACTGCTGATGATGAAAGCTATGTACATACGAAATCCATTGGCAAGTGGAAAAATGACAAGCTATTTGGGCTTTCCTTGTCCCATCAAACTATTGAGTTGGCTGAGAAGTTTAGGTATCAAAAAAGCGAGCTTGTTAATAATACGCATCCTTTGTGGGTAGTATTCAGGAAATCATTGCGTGCTGTCCATTGGTCGATAAAACTACGCCTGTTAAGGTGAACAAATGAACTACCCCTGCTGTATGGGCGTTTCAGCGATCACCGATAAAACTGGCAATTTGCGGCCAAGCTTTGAGAATTTCCTTTTGGGAAAATAAAGCAAGCCGAAGCTGTAAAAACCTATTTTCTCGTTGGCCGTTGCGCCATTTTATTAGTACAAACGCCTACTTTAACAGGGGTAGGTCGATGGGGCTATCGGCCGCCGCTAGCTTTTGCCGTTAGACAGCTTCCCACGACTACCATGATTCAACCTGGCAGCATAGTAAGATTCGCGAGAATGCCCGACTGGGTTGCCAACCTCCCCGACGAGAGCCGCCGCGTTTTTGAGTCTTGCTTTGGACGTACGTACCGCATTGAGGAGATCGACGTACAGGGTTTGTTTGTGCTTGACGTCAGTGCTGACGCTGATGAGCAATTTGGAGGTTTTATGAACGATATCCGGCTAGAGGCAGAGTTTCTTGATGAACTGCATGAGCCACGGAGCTAATCATCTAGGCTGTGACGAATCCGGCTGTAGCGTCGTAGGTGAGCCTCACTATCCCGTAGCATGAATGAGTCAGTCTCAGTTTTCGCAGAGCAACCGCGTGTTTGCTACTATTGCAGTAACTCCTCAATATTGAGAATTTCGATGAGCGCTTATGTCTTTAGCCATTACCTTTGATGCTACGCCTATAGAGAAAGGTAGTGATGGCGTTGTCCGAGTGGCTAAAACTCGGGTGACTTTAGATACCGTCGTCGCTGCTTTTCTGGAAGGTTGTATACCTGAAGAAATCGGTGAACAGTATCCATCTTTACAGCTTTCAGATATCTACTGGGTGATTAGCTACTACCTCAGACACCGAGATGAAGTAGACGCCTATCTCGCAGAGCGTCAAAGGCAGGCAGACGTGATTCGGGGCGAGACAGAACAACGGTTTAATCCAATGGGTTTGCGCGATCGCCTACTGGCTAGACAAAATCAAGCCAGGTCGTCATGAGTGGTTCGTTTTTTAGCTGATGAAAACTTTAACAACCAAATCGTGCGAGGTCTTTTTCGTCAAAGTCCAGATATCGATATGGTGCGTGTTCAAGATGTTGATTTATCAGGAGCAGATGATCCAACCGTTTTATCTTGGGCAGCACAGGAGAAAAGAGTTGTTCTAACTCACGACGTTGCCACGATGATAACCTTTGCATATGAACGGATTAACGCAGAATTATCGATGCCTGGATTGTTCGAGGTTAGCCGTCGTGTTCCAGTAGGATTGGCAATAGAGGAAGTCATTTTAATTGATCAGTGCAGCTTAGACGGAGAGTGGGAAGGACAAGTTAGGTTTCTTCCATTGCGATAGAAAAATAGCTATTGCCTAACACTGCGCTGCGACGGACGACACTAAATCGGCGGTGTCCTAAGAGCTGCTTGTCGCCGTTGCGCCTCACCGTTAGCTTGCTTCGCTCATTGGAGTGGCGAACTGGATAAATTGTGCTAAAACCCAATCTGATGCCAGGCTCTCCCTATCGCAAATTATCGGGGTATCAACTTAAGCCGGGACAAAAAGCGCTCATCTAGGATGTATCAATAAGCACGTCAAACAAAAAGCTCTGCGGCAGAGCCCAGAGCCATGTATCGTCACCCTAACAAGTTCAAAACATGGGTA
>JBARVU010000091.1:0-3769 GCA_049646425.1 Phormidesmis sp.
CAGCGAGCCGTAGACTTCGTACGAGGCATAGTACACTGGCTTTTTATCAGTGCGGACACTCGTGGTCAAAATCCGCACGTCTACGCCGGACTGCTGAGCGGTAATCAGCATATGTCGAGTGCTCTCATTCGGCAAAAGGTAGGGACTGGAGAGCCACACCCGCTGACGAGCGCAGGCAATCAGTGTCTGCTTGAGCGTTTCAATCGGAGAATGTCGGTAGTTTGGATTGGTGCCTAGGGTCACTAGCATAGGCGTCACATCCCGATTGGGATCTTCCGATTCAGGCTGCTTTGAGTGAACCGATTGGGTTCGAGTAAGCCTATCGGTATGCTTGACCTGAACGCTCTCTAAATCAGAGTAAATCGCCTCCATATCAATCGCACTCGCCCCTGAGCGCTTCAGCCGGTGCCCTTGCCAGTGAGACTGAAACGCGGCCGCCAAAAGGTGCACAACCTCTCCTGTAAGGGCAAATTCAATGTCTAGCCAGGGCTCGGCATCGTCGTCTTCCGTGCCGTCCCACAGGTCAGAAATGCCCGCGCCGCCAATGAGCACGCGATCGCCGTCAACGATCAACAGCTTTCGGTGAGTCCGCCCCGCATAGTTGGCCGGGGCCCGCCAGTCGAACGGATTGAAGAAAACAATCTGTACTCCTACCGACCGCAGCCGCTGCCAGTAGCTATCTTCTAGCGCTCTCGCGCCGTAGGTATCGACCAGTAGCTGAACGCTCACACCCTCAACAGCTTTGCGGGCGATCGCATCCGCAAAGGCATCTGCCCGTTTCCCCGGCGTCATCATAAACGTTTCAAACTGAATCCTCTGCTGGGCGCGAGCGATCGCCGCCAGCCGAGCTTGCTGAATATCATCAGCCGTATTCCAAAAGTCAATGACTTTGCCTGTGGTCTCCAAAGAGCTAGTAAGGCTTTTGAGCGTGGTCAAAAATCGAGGATCTTGAGGCGCGATCGCTCGATTGATATGGAACAAAGGCCGCCGCCGAAAAGCCCCGCGAATGTAAAGGCTCACCAAGACAACAGCAATTAATATAAGTACTGCACCCAAACACCATTGCAAGATAGTGATCAGTAGACTCATGCGATGATTTCCTCGAGCTACGAGCGTTTGAATTGTAAAGTGTCTGGAGGCAGGTTCATTTTGGCATAGAGCATAGATTCTGGGATGGCATTAGCCGCTACACAGGTGAGCGGGCACGCTTAGCCGCCTTTCAGGAGTGAACATTTTTGACAATAAAGTAGCTGATAGAGAGTGCAAGAATCGCGATCGCAAGTCCAATTAAAGTTACGCCCGTAATTTCCTTTAAGTCTAAAATAATAATCTTTCGTGCCACTGCCGTCAGCGAAGTGACAATTACCAGCTCTACCTGAACAACGTGCTTTCGCAAGTAAGCGGTAATATTTTCTAAAATCTCTAGGGCAATCAGCACACTGAGGAAAAAGCCAAAAATCTCTAGCAGCGTCTGGCCCAAAAAGTCGTTGGGGTTACCATTGAGCAGCGCGATCGCCAAATACCGACCCAGGTCGAATATGACGACGATCACCACCATCACCATGGCGATAGAAAGCAGCTTAGAGACGCAGCCCTCAAACCGCTCTAAGTTTTTCAAAAAGCCCTCGTCGCTCGAATGGTGACGAACAAACCTGACAAACCGATTACTCACGATACCCTTGCTGCTGACACTCACCTCATACTACAGGGCTGACCGATCAAGCAGAGAGGAATCAGCCTAGCTCCGGCCAGCGGTGACCGCCTGCTCATGGACGCGCTGAACCGGCTGCATCATCGCCATAATTTGCTCAGCGCTCGTGGGCGCAGCCGTCGGCGGTTGAGATGCAATGGGTGTGAGCTGCACGGCGCAAGCTTTGAGCTCTGGCTGCTTGGAAATTGGGCAGGCATGAGGATGGGTGAGCCCATTCACTTCAGCGTTTTCTGCCCATAAAAAGCCCCAGTGCATCGGCATGAATACGGTGCCTCGGCAAATACTTTGGGTGACTAGAATGGGGAGGCGGGCAAAGCCTCGGCGCGATCGCACCTCTACCCAATCCCCCGACTGCACCTGCATCTGCTGCGCATCCCGAGGGTTCACCTCCAGCGTCGGCTGAGCGTACTTCTTTGCAATCTTCTCAATCCGTCCTGTGCGGGTTTGCGTATGCCAGTGCCCCAGCAGCCGTCCCGTTGTCAGCACCATCGGAAATTCTGGATCGGGTGGCTCCGCTAACCCCTTGGCGTGGAACGCCGCGAACTGAGCCCGACCATTCTTCGTCAAAAAGTTAAAGTCGGTATACAGCCGCTTGTCGAACTTTGTCGCCGCCGTTTGCGCCGTTTCGTGGACTGGCGCAGGCCACTGAATCGGCCCTACTTTCGCCAGCCGCTCGTGGCTAAGACCGCTCATGTCGCACAGCCGGTCTGCCGTCAGACTGACAAACTCGTCATAGACCGCTGCCGCATCTGGCCAATCGAACTGCGTCTTGAAGCCTAGTCGCCTGCCCACCTCAGCAAAAATTTCCCAGTCCGCCTTCGCACTGCCGACCGGCGCTCGAAAAGCCGGACAAAACGTCACCACTCGCTCAGAATTGGTCATCACCCCTGAGGCTTCTCCCCACTGGGCCGCTGGCAGCAGCACATGGGCATAAGCCGCTGTCTCAATCGGGTAGTAAGCATCCTGACAAATCGTAAACGGCGACTGTCGCAAGGCCGCCTTCGTCCGCTCAATATCCGGCATACTCACCGCCGGATTGGTCGCGGCTACCCACATCACCCCTACCTGTCCCTGCTCTAGCGCCAGCATCATATCCCAAGCCGCCAGACCGGGCTGCGCGGAAATGCTGCCTTCAGGTAGCTGCCAAACCTGCTCTACGACCTGCCGATGATCGGGATTTCTGACCAGCCGGTAGCCCGGTAGAATATGCGCTAGTCCGCCGGCTTCTCGGCCGCCCATCGCATTCGGCTGACCTGTCAGCGAAAACGGCCCCGCCCCCGGACGGCCAATATTGCCCGTCATCAGGTGCAAATTGATGATCGTGCGCACCTTCGCTGTGCCTTCGCTGGACTGGTTAATCCCCATCGACCACAGCGACAACACGCGTTTGGAGCGGCCCCACAGCCGAGCGGCTTTTTCAACATCCGCTTTGGCAATGCCGCAGATTTCAGCCACGCGATCCGGCGGGTAGTGAGCAACGACTTGAGCATAGTCAGTAAAGCCATCTGTGCAGTAGTCGATAAAGACCGGATCATGCTTGCCCTGACGAATCAGTAGGTAAGCAATACCGTTGAGCAGGGCAATATCAGTGCCGGGTTTAATCGCCAAATGCAGGTCGGCATCTTTGGCAGTCTCTGTCCGACGCGGATCGACCACAATCAGCTTGACGCCTTTGTTCTTCTTGTGATGCTTACGCAACCGGTTAAAAATGATCGGGTGACACTCTGCGGTGTTAGTGCCGATCAAAAAGGCGCAGTCGGTTTCTTCCAAATCGTCGTAGCAGCAAGGTGGCCCGTCAGAGCCAAAGCTCTTAATGTACCCTGATACTGCTGAAGACATGCAGAGGCGTGAATTTGCATCAAAGTTGTTGGTACCGATACAGCCTTTGATCAGCTTTTGCGCCGCATAATAGTCTTCGGTTTGAAACTGACCAGAGCCATACATGCAGATGGAGTTAGGCCCACGCAGGTCGATAGACTTTTGAATTTCGGAGGTGATTTTGGCGAGGGCAGCTTCCCAAGTGACCTGATGAAAAGGCTGGTCTAGTGACTCACGCAT
>JBARVU010000092.1:0-2337 GCA_049646425.1 Phormidesmis sp.
GGTAATTCCCGATCCTTGGGTTTCGAGTAGCCATGCCGAAATTTTTCACCGGCGGATGTCTGCTCAGCAGGCCGACGGCGGACGAGAAACCGTTTATTTTCTGCGAGATAACTCTCGCTACGGCACTTTTTACCGGCAAGATGGCAACTGGCGAGAAGTACACCGCCAGGAAATTACCCTGCAATCTGGCACGCAAATCCGTTTCGGTAGCCGGTCAGATGGGCGACTGCTGGAGTTTGTCGTGGAAGAAAGATAGCAAACTGCTAGGAAATATTTCCAAAGTGACGTGTAATACGGAACGGCCAATATCGCCGATGTATTCCTTTGCTGTCGCACTCTATAATTCTGCTAAGTCAGTTAACCGCATCACTATGGTCAATCCTCCCCCCCCTTCCGGCGAAAATAGTCCGGCTATGCTAGCTGCTGAAGCTGAGCTGCTTCAGGCTGTTTTGGATAGCGATCGCTATCCCTGGCTGACCGGCGACGCGGTAGATGATGAAGCGCAGCTAGAGGCGGCGGGCCAGCCGCTAGAGATTTCTGACGATGAGGCGTCGCAGGGATGGCAGCGACTCTCACAGCAGCTCAGCGTAATCTGGGGAACCGATGAAGCTCAGTCTCCCTTGCAGCAAAAGTTCGCAGGTCGTCTGCCGGCTGCAATGATGGCCCACATTACTGAAAAAGCGCAGCAGGTCGCCCATCAGGCCCAGGCGGCTGGAACAAGCCGCGTGTCGCAGATGATTTTCTGCGTACAGGATATGCTCACCCAGCTCGGTGAAGCTGATTTGCAGGTAATGGCGAGGCCGATGGCACTCGCGATGCGCGGCAGCAGCAGCGAGGAATTTGTCGAAGCTGCCGTTCAGTCAGTGCGCGTGGCCGATTGGGATGAGCTGTCGCCGATTGAACAGGGTCGATTGAGCTTAGCGGCGGCTCGGTATGCGATCGCTCAAGCCGAACACAATTAGGTGACCGAACGAATCTGTTCCGTAAAATAGTCTTCGCGCAGACTCAGGCGAGTAGCAATGACCAAACCCTGCTCAAAAGCCTTGAGCGCTTCTAGCTGGTTGCCTCGTCGCCGCTGAAGCTGGCCGATCTTATCGTAGGCATTCATCACGGCGTAGTCACTGTAAGCCTGCTGTGCCACCGGTATCAAAAGCGTATAGGCTCCCAGCGCCTCGTCTGTCAGCGCCAGCGTTTCATACAGCGCGCCCAGATCTTGAAGCACGCGGGCCGAAAAGCTGAACTGCTCGAATCGCTGGGCAGCGCTGTAGGCAGAGCGATAGTACTCAATGGCAGTCTTGGGCAGATTCAAAGCGCGGTAGTTTTGGGCGATCGCAATGAGCAGTTCCGGCAGTTTTTCAGCTTCTCCTTGCTCTTGATACAGCTCGATCAAATCAGTCTGTGCTCGCACCGCATTAGTCAGCGAATCGGCCTGCTGATAGCTATAGGCCAACCGCTCTAAATAAGTAATCTCGCTGGCCTGATCTTCGTCGGCTCTGGCCGTTTGGAGCAGCGCCAGATAAATATCAGCCGCCTCGGCAAACTGAAACCACTGTAAATGTAGCTCTGCCAACGCTAGCCGCTGAGCCGTGGGGTCGTTGCCCTCGGCCTCCGTCAGCGCGATTAACTGTTGATAAACGTCTGCTGCAGAGTCAATATCCCGCAGAGTGGTAAAGGTTTGGGCGATCACGACTAGCACCGCACTATCCGAAGCAGAATTTCCATTGACCAAAGCCCGTGCCGGAGCCGACTCCTCAACTGGTACCTGAGCAAATTCTTCGGTCGATAGGCCCAGATCTGCTTTGACAGCGTCCCAAATCTTTCGAGCTCGCAGCGTCAGAAGCTGTACCGTCACTGACTGCTGCGCGCTCCAGGCGAGGGCTGCCACCCGAGCGATCGCGTCCAGTTCTTCAGTCGGGCCTAAAACGCGACGCAATCGCACCTCCCGCCGCCAGATCGCAAAAGCCTCTTCGCCCTGCCCGGCATTAAGCTTTTGCTGAGCGATTTGATTGAGCTGATCGAGACTCTCGGCCAAGGCACTACGCTCTAGTGGGCTAAGCGGACGCTGGACGGGGATGACTGGCAGCAGCAGGTCACGGGGCTCGGTGGTCAGCGGGTCAGATAAAAAATACTGACGAAGCTGAGGGCTGATTTGCTGAGCAATGGCAGTACCGCTTCCTTCAATCACCAGCGGCCAAACCGCCTCAGCACCCACTATCGCCCCTGTTAAGACAAGTATCAAAGCCACATTCGATAATTTGCCCGGCAACTTGGTAGAGGCAAACGCTTTACGTAACGGGGAATACACAGTTATTTGCAGAACTTTATATGGTATTGGGC
>JBARVU010000093.1:0-20636 GCA_049646425.1 Phormidesmis sp.
CATAAAAACCGCGTTAAACACGGTAAAATAGTTAGATAAGCGAGGGCCATAGAGCGGCACGGACTGAACCTTCGGGTGAGGCGTAAGGGCAGGAACTTTGAGCGCTCGCTTATGCCTATAAACAGTAACGCCCTGAAGTGGTGAAGACACGACAGGGCAGGGAGATACAAGATGCAACCAAGAAAGCTGACAAGTCTCGCACTCGTTTTCATTCTAGCAATGGCTACGCCTGTGTTGCTGACAGCCTGCGATGGCAGCAATATTGGTTCTGGCGGCGTAATTTCTTCGGACACTAGCTGTAGGTATAACGATAGCCTCTCAGAAACGGCTGACTCGTTCATCAGTCGGTGTCGGCAAGGACGTATTCGCAGAGAATTTCCGACAGCGTTCAATAACGTCACGTTGAGGGCTATCAAGGCCGATAAGTCTGATGATGGCAAGAAAGCCTACAAGCTACTGAATGATGGGAGGTTCAAGAAGTAGATCTAAGGCTAGCTTTGCCTACTGAACTGGGTAAAGCTAGCTACGATAGGTAGAGAACGGTAGTACGGGAGATTTTGCCAGGTGTTATACACAGCCGTAATAATCTTTGAGACCTCTTCTGATTCCCCAAGCTATCAACCGCTTTTCTCTGAGGAGTTTTCAGCGATAGAGGCAGAGTCAGATGAAGCAGCAAAAGAGAAAGCGATCGCTTTGGGGAAGGCTTCAGAGCATAGCTACAAAAATCAGTATGACGAGACTATCAACGTTCATTTCAAGCTAGTGGTAGATGTACAGGAGCCGATGGATGCCGTACCCGCATCTGAAGGAACGATTTATGTTCGTCACTTCAGAGACTACGAGGCTTATAAGACGTTTGAGCCTCTGCTCAATGGTAAAGGGCTTTAGAACCGTAGATCTCTAAACCTGCACTAATTCTGAGCATTCTTCTTAAGCCGACTGCTCCATACCTGCTGCTTTAGTTGGTTGGCTAGGTCACTCAAACAGATGTACTATCGCAGTTATAGATGTTTAGCAAACCAGATTTACAGATGCCTAAGACAGTGACTAAGAAGGTTTACTATTTTCATGGTGACAAGGTTGCAGAGGGTCGTTACTACTGCCGTAGGTGTGACCTGTTTGTGGATAGCGACCACTTTCTATCACCAGCCGGTAGGCACAACGATTTCAAAGGCAATCAATTCAGATTGAAAATGGATCGCAGGTTTGGTGTTCCATCTAGCTACTATCGCCCTGCTAATGCTGACCGCACGAACTTAGCTGAATAAGCTGAAGAGATCGATGAAGCCACCCGCTGAAGGACTGTCGCTCTCAAGCTACTGCCGGTTGATCGAAAAGAACCAGCCGGAGCTAGTAGAGACCGTTAGAGCGCGCCCCTATCAAATGCCAAAGGGATATATTACCTGGCGTCAGTTGAGTGCGCTAGTCGCGATGTACCTGGCAGTAGTAAGAGCAGGTATCGGGCACCGCAGCCCAGACGATATCCCGACTGAAATCGCCGCCTTGAGAATGGCGCAATGGTTTTTGCAGGACGCCCCTCTGTATTGCCTCTCGACTGATTTGCTCAGAGCCTTTGAGAACGCAGATCTCTCAAACGTATTCGAGCTGTTTCAAGGTTTCTAGACGAGCTTACCAACCTTCCTATAGCCATCCGGCCTGATAACTGAGGAGAGAAGGTAAGCTATAAGCATTCCTTACATCGAAGAGGCGCTCGATGAACTCAGCTACAGTTGTTTCAACGGTAGACCGTCAAGCTCAGATAGAAGAACTCAAAACCTTTATTAGCCGGGAACGGGACGGACGGCAGGTGAAGAAAGCGCTGGCTGTCAAGCTGCTCTATCAGGGCCATACCTACGAATCGGTAATTCGGATACTCGATGTTTCGATGGGGTCAGTGAGCACCTGGAAGCAAGCCTACGAGGGCTCAGGACTGGGCGGTTTCAAACCGAACCATAAGGGCCGCAAAAGTTACTTAGAAGCGGCGGAGAAGACAGCTGTGGTGAGCTGGCTACAGCAGCAGGAGATCTGGACGTTAGGCGAGTTGGAATATCATCTAGCCAGTGAGTATGATGTGACTTATGAGTCGTCGCAGAGCTACTACGACTTGTTTGCGGCGGCAGGGTACAGTTGGAAGAAAACGAGCAAAGTAAACCCTAAAGCAGACCCGGAGGTTGTCGCCGCAAAAAAGCTGAGGTCCAGCGGCTGTTGGCACGCTACCGCGAAGAGATAGAGTGCGAGCAAGTCCATGTGCTGTTCATGGACGAGTGTCATCTGATGGCGGGCGACTTAGAAGGCTACGTTTGGGGTAGGCGCGGTCAGCGCGTCGAAGTCCCGGTAGTCAACGAACGAGACCGTCAGACTTACTATGGTGCACTAGACCTGGTCAGCCAACGCGTATTCTTCGAAGCGTATGACGCTGGCAATAAGCTGAATACGGTGAGCTATCTGAGGTATCTGCAACGCCAGTTTCCACAGCAGCGGCTGATTGTCTTATGGGATGGCGCCAGTTATCATCGCGCTCATGAGGTTCGTGACTTTCTAGCACAAGTGAATGCTGGCCTTGAAGAGAACCAGTGGCGGATTCACTGCGTTCGGTTTGCGCCGAACGACCCCACCCAGAATCCGATTGAGGACGTTTGGTTGCAGGCTAAAAACTATCTGCGACGGCTGGCCGGATTGAAACCTTCCTTTTCGGGGCTCAAGGCTTTGTTTGAACAGTATCTATCGCTAGAAACGTTTTCTTTCCCAAAGATGAACACCTATGGAACCTTCTCAAAAATCAAATAGGACTGCTATAGATCGGAATTTAGTGCCTCTTGCTCCGCAAGGGTTTGAGGGCTATTCTGACGCAAAGGGCTGATAAAAATGAGCCTAATTTTTCACTTGTGGGGCAATCTAGGCAATTCATACCCTTTTTCGTTCCTCGAAAGGGCCTCAAACCCTTGATTTATATAGGGCACTAATTTTAGATCTACCTGCTTAGTGTACGGAAGAAGCACATTATAGCGACAATGGTGGCGATGACTGCTTTAATAAGGTGGGTGTTAGGTGCTCGGGAATTCCTGCTAGCCTAATGGCCACTAGCCCCATCTTGTAAGCACGGTCAACAGATTCGCCCGCGCCGAGAGCGTCGTAAAAGCCAACAGCAAATTCAATAGCGGCGCGATCGCCTATTGCTTGGTTCATGCCAATCACGTAAGGAATGTATTGGGCGATCACGCAAGCCTGCTGTTCTGAGTAGCAAGCATTTAGAATTACACAGGTTAACGAGTCAGTAAATAGCTCAAATAGGGCGGACAGTGCTGCTGTTGAAACTAGTTGGGGCTGTCCTCCCACATTTTCCAAAATCAGGCCTGCTTCATTCTCCCCATGGCCGGAAAAGTGTACGATCTGAGGCGTATGATCGAGCATGGCTCGCTGCAAGTCTCTAGGTTGTACGGCCCATCGCTGTTCTAGTTTGAAGTGATCGCGATGTTTAGAACGCCGTAATCCTGCTTCGATTTCTCTGACTTCCTCGTCCAAACGAAGCGGTTGAGTGGTTACTGGGTTAGCAGCCAGGAAGAGGATGACTTGTTTAGGCTGTTCTGCTTCTACCTGAGAGGCCGCGTTCGTAGATTCGTTATAAATAATAGAGCCAGAGCCGACCGTATTTGTGAGTGTGCTGTTAGAGATGTTGAATGTGTTGTTTGCTGGTTCAGAATTTGGCTGGGTCATGTTTTTGTTAGGCCAGAAAATAGAAAGAGTCAGGCTACAGCGGTAGAAGGTGTACCAAACATTAAGTGGCTTTGCTGAGCGATGCGATCACGTTTTGCACAGCCGAGGCAACCGAGCCTGCTGGTAGTGCTGCCATAATTTGGCGGTTTTCCTGTACCAGTAGCGCAGCAAAAGCGGGATCCTTTTGTGCTTCAGATAGCACAAGCTGCTGAATCAGTTCCGCCTGTGCATCGGGTGTCGTTGCAATATTGAGGGTTTGCAGTCGTGCCAGCAGTGTTTGCATCGTATCAGCAGCTTGGGTTGCACTGGAGCTAGGATCAATTAGATTGCGCACTTGACCTGCCGCTTCGGTATAGTCTATCTCTCCAGAACCGGCTAAGTTGGTAATCGTGCTGCCTGTGATAAAGAAATTATTGCCGAATGATCGTTTGCTGAATTCTTTGAGGGCTTCGGCTTGGCTACTGGTTACTCCAGCTAGCTGCTGTACTAGCTGTTCACTGGCTTCCAACCGACTTTTCGTTTCTTCGTATTCCTTGTAGATAGAATCTTTTACCGCTGACTCAATGGCGTGACTGGCGGTAGCACTTGAGGCTGGAACGTGGTCGTATAGTGTGAGTCGTTCGGTGATTGTACTTTCTGTCACTTGATTTGGACTACTTACCTTTACCACCCACAGGCTACCACGTTGTTCAATGCCCTTAATCTTGATCTGTAGTTCGGGTGCTTCTGCTTCTAGCTTGTAGAAGGCTAGGCTAAGGGCGTTGTAGTCTAAGTCTCCTTTAAAGATTAGCTCAATCAGATCAGCTGGTTGCTGAAATAGCGCTGCAAACTCGCCTGCTTCAAAGTCTCGGTCACTCGGATATCGCTCAGTGGGTTGCCCGGCGGCATACTTTTTGTAAACGTAGTCGCATCGGGCATCTTTAAAGGACGTTGTGTTGCTTACACTCCAGTCTTCGATGCAGATGCCCGTCAGGTCTGCATGGGTAAAGTCAGCTTGAGCAATCTGGGCACGGATCAAAATACTCCCTCGCAGGTCCGATTCACGAAAGTCTGTGCCTGTTAGATTCGCATCGGTCAGATTGTTATTGCGTAAGTCTACGCCTCGAAAGTCCGCGCCAGCTAGCTGTGTGCGGACTAAAGTGCTTCCTCTCAGGTCGGCATGCTTGAAGTCTGCCCCAGACAGTTTGGTGTCTGTCAGATCAAAATCTCGCATATCTGCTGCTTGCAGGTATGCTCCCTGCAGATTTAGTCCTCGAAAGTCTTTGGTTTGGCTACAGCCGTGAGTCAGGAGCTTTTGTACCCTCAAGTCTTCGAGATCTAAGCATTTGTTGTCGACTCTAGCTCTCGATAGTCCTTTTACGCCTTGCAGACGAGTGCGGTTGAGCTTGTGTGCTCTCAAGTCAGTATTTTGTAGCTTGGCACCTTGAAAATCGACCTCGCTGAGATCAAGGCCATAGAATGAGGTGCCGCCCCAAGCACCTAGTGTTAGTGCCCACGATCTCATTACTTCTGGAGAGCGCCATGGAATATTTTGACAACGGTTGCACCACCATCCACTCACAGCCAACAGCACTGTAAAAACGATCCCACTGCTCATGCCGATGAGGTGGATCAAGCCAGACATATCGGCACTAATCTCCGGACTAGCGCCAACGCTAGCGCCAAGGATAGACCCCAGGGTGACCGCAATGAACCAGGCACTTCTTGCTAGTTTCGCTGTATCAAATAGAACATCAAAAATCGCTAGGGTGAAGCGAGAGAAGCTTAGAAAAAGATTGCAGATTAACCAGTATACTAAAACGGTTGTGATCGCTGCAATCAAAAAAAGGTCATCTTTAATGGCACCGTTACTGGTTAGAAGAATACCGATGATGGCGGTAATACCAGTACCTACTCCAACTACAAGCCGCCCCTTTTGTGTTCCAAAGTAAACTGTTACTAACAGCCAGGCTACTAAAGTAGTGACTGAAAGGATATTGAGCATCCATTGGTTTAAGCCTGTATCACCTACTCCAGCAACTAACTCCACGCTGCCAATAGTGACGACCACGCTAGACATAATGCTCAAGACAATGCCAACAGTTACCAAAACCAGCAGAAGCGCAATTTTTCTGGCGAGCCGTTGCCCGGCAACAATGTCACGTAGTTCACGAGTTACGCTTGTTTGTTCAAATCGCTGGCCTCTGACGTTCTTCTCCAATTTCCCTAGCATAGATGTCCGAAACGGAAAAGTAATAATTGAGAGTATAAGAAGCCCTGTGTCTAACTTGTCACAACGGTACGTAACTCTTTACTGTATTTTTGTTAAGCCCCTGCGTTATCGTTCATAAGTCAGAGATATATAAGAACTGGAAAGTCCCTTGCCGTGTGGAGTACTCGCACGGGATGTAAATATTGATACTGCGGTCAAAATAATGAAATCTTCTCAGTTAACTTGTCTGCTTCAAGGAGACCTTTTTGGGAAGGATGGGCTGGGTAGAATCATTAGAATTTCTGCTCAAGGCGGTATGGATGCTGGTTCAGCGGGTTTTGAACTAGACAGGCTAGAGCAGATTGAAACCGTAGCAGCGCTACTTAAAGAGCGTCTATCGGTTCAGCTAACGCGCTTGCGCTCGTTGTCAGAAAAGAATGACACGCTGCTGCCTTCCTCGTTTCTAGAAACCGTTGCTCAACGTAGTGCCGCTGTCTGCCGGATTGCTCGATACTTTTCTTTAAAGAGCTTTCAAGACAGCTTGATAGAGGAGTGGATCAAAACTATTGATAGTATGCCCGGTGAGGAACTCGTTGAGTTTCTTCGGATCGATCCTACAAAAGATGTGGGTGCATACGGCTCGGATGCTCTGCAGGAAGGGAAGCCTGCTATAAAGAAGAAACAGCTATACCTCAATTTGAAAGGAGTGCTGATAGAAATTCTAGATATTCCATTGATTGTCGCCGATGCAATTTTTCAGACGTCGCAGCGTCAACATTTCAGTGATGAGAATGAATTTGGAAAACCTAAGGTCATCTTGATCGAACTTCTGAGGGAACTTCAAAAGATTTCTCCGACGCAGCTGGCCAAGATTAATCCGGTTGCTGTTGGTACGGGCTTTCTGGTGGGTGATTCTCATCTGGTTACTAACCACCATGTCGTAGAAACTGTTGAGCAGGCTAAAGAGTGTGTTGCACAGTTTAGCTATATTCAGAATATGCTGGGAAGTGGTCAAACGCGAGTAGAGTTCAATTTGGATCCTGAACTGCTATTTGTTTCTAATCCACAGCTAGATTACACGCTCGTTCAGTTAAAGACAGATATTTTAAAGAAGAAACCTGGGTATACGTTTGATTGGATTCAGCTAACAAGTAATAGCACCAGTGTATTACCTGGCATTGATGCTGTCACACGGCAAGCGCTATATGAAAGTTATGGATTTCAGGATTTAACGGGTATATTAGGTGATCGCGTTTTCATCATTCAGCACCCTAGAGGAGAGCGTCAAAAATTAGACTTAAGCGATAATCGCATCTTGAACTACCAGGATAATAATTTTCAAGGTGGCTTACTCAACCGTTTCCTGCGCTACGAGGCCTCGTCGGACTTTGGAGGATCCGGTGCGCCTGTGTTCAATATCGATGGAGAGTTAGTTGCCTTACATCAGGCAGCTATCAGATGCGACGCGCCTAAAGATGGAGACAGTAAACTCAAGTATCAGGGCATTCGTACCTGCCGAATTGTTGAAGATCTTCAGTACCGTAGCTTTGCCAATCCTAAGTTGAAAAGCTTTATTCAAGATTTTGTTCTGACTGCCGAAGAACTGAGCTATCCTGCTCTGCCTACGGCCTTTGAGCTGGATGGTAGTAACTGCATAGAGCTGACCAATCCTGACGATTCTGAACTGCTTGCAGCGCCTGAGGCATTTACCATCGAAGCTTGGGTGCATCCCTATCTACAAAATTCAGATGGTGTTATCTTTAGCCAACTCTGTCAGGAAACTTGGCACGATCAGGTTGGCCAAGGTGCTATTTTTAGTCGGTATATCGTTTCTTTGAAGGTAACGCCTGATCGCCATGTACTGCTTGAGAGAAAGCCCTTTTGGCCGGTATCTTCTTCTGACTTTCCCCAAGACGGTTTGCTCTATCCACTCATTCAAACAAAGCACCCTTTCAGTATTCTAGAGCCAGAACAGGCAATTCCTGAGACCATTACTGTTGACAAAAAAGAAGAAGATCGAGACAAACTCAGTGCCCTGAAGTGTATTCTCTGCTGCTTGGGTTTTGTTCCGATAGAAAGTTCTGATGGCTTTTCTATGGAAGCGTTTGCGGAGGTGATCGCTGTAGCTGATCCCATGTTTGATCCGGCACTGACCCAGGCTATTGAAGATTTCAACGGACTAAAGCCACTAGATGTTCCAGATATTCAAAATGAAGAGGGCAGTATTGAGATTCCCTTGGGGACGATGGATTTTTTTAGAAGAAAGGGGCTATTTTTAGGCGCTAGTATTAAGGGCACTGCCACGCCTCCTAATGCAGCAAGATCCGCTATTAGAGATCACTTTGGGCCTAGAATTTTTGAGCTGCAAAATTGCCTGGCCAGTTTGGATTGGGATCATCTGGCCACGGGATGTAAGCGATCATTCAGTAATCCGCAGGTACCTTTGAGTGGAATATATGACTGGCCAGAAGATGAAAATAACTTCCCCAAGTATCAGGCGCATCAGACAGCTTACGCAGCTCTTCAGCTGCAAAGATCTGATGAGCAGAGTGGGCTACCTATCTTTGGATCGCTATGTCTAGCCGCCTTGGAAAAGGCGAAATCCTATGAGGCGCTCACTAGTCAGAAGCTGCCGATTGGTCGGTTTAGTCATGTTGCGGTGACTTACGACAGGGAAGCGCAGGAAGTCTACATTTATATCAATGGTCAGCTGGCCTGCCGCAGATATATCGGTAAGCCGAGCACAGGCTATATCCAGCGGGCGCTCGTGGGTGCTAGCCCGGCTCATGTCGGCTCTAGAAAAGCGCAGTTGAGCGCTGAGGGATTTGGTGACTATTATCAGGGGGCAATTTCTGAATTTCGATTTTGGCAGATGAGGCGATCACACGCAGATATTCTTGGTGGTATGCATGCTCGTCTTCGAAGGCGCGAGCGTGAAAGCGATGCGCTAATCGGATATTGCCGTCCCGAGGAGAACATCATATCGATGGTGTCATCGAATTTAGCAACCCAGCAGGCTGCTAGAGTTGCACCAGACGCAGCTCTCTCTGAAAATAGATCGTATAGGCCACTGAGATCTTGCTTTTTTCCGGCAGCTCCAATTACAGTTGCTTTGGAGATTAACCAGCCGCTTTTGTTGTCGATTCCTGCAGAAAGTGAATTGATCGGCAGTGATTTTGTAGATGATACCTCCGGTTTGACTGTTGAGCTATGGATAAAAACTCGAAATGGCGATGGCACTATTCTCAAAGGTACGGATTCTCAGCAGAATACTTACTTACTCAAATGGAGCAACGGTAAAATCGAGCTAAATCTCCGATTTCAAGACCTCGTAGCAACCGTAGCAACGCAGATACTTGATTTGTCTGCTCAGCTCTGGCACCATGTTGCTTTTTCGTGGAATGCGTCCACCAAAGAGGTTCATGTTTATATAGACGGCAAGCTACAAGATATGGAGACGCTGGCAGCGCGAGTTGAAAGTGTTGCTTATCAAAAAGAATATCGTTCTTTTGTGAAACTGAGTGCTGCTGGGTTTGAAACAACTCGTCAAATTGTTGAAATTTTACCCACTGAGAAAAAGCTAGCGCCAGAACTAGAGAAAGATCCAGACGGCAAGAACCCATCATCCTTCTGTATCCTGATTTCCGAGCTGCGAATCTGGAATGTGGCCCGATCACACGATGCAATAGTGGCGGGGCTTAATCAGCGTCTTGATCTAAGTTGGAATAACCACCACGGACTAGTTGCTTATCGGCGATTTGACAATACTGAAGAGTTGCCTATAGCAGATGATATCGAATTGTTATCTTCTATTCCTAAAACAAAAGAACTTCGGTTTTTAGATCTTAACAAGGCGCATACTTGGGCCGCAGGAAAGCTTGAGATGCTCTACAAATTGGGTTTGCTTGGTCCCTTTTTGCCAGATGACTGGTCAGCAGATAGTATTTTGCTTCGTCCGGATGAGCACATGGAAAGGCAAGAGTTTGCAGGGCTGTTGAATAATGCGTTTGGGGGAAAGCTTCATGCCCACAGAGCTGTTACGGCTACTGTGTTTGAAGACGTTCTGGAATCACAGTATTTGTCGGATATTGAATATGCCTGGCGGCTAGGTATGATGACTGGCGTGGCAGAGAACAATGTCTCGCTGAACGATAAACAAAGCGATATGTTTAACAGTCCTTTTGTGAGAAAGATTATCTTTAGCCCTAGAGATCCGATGAAGCGAGGGAATATAGTCATGTGTCTGCTCGCTGGATTAAGAGGCTGTAAAGGCAGCAGTAGAAGCCTCAGCACCGATGACTGTAGAGCGTTGCTGAGACCTTACCATGCTCAGGAGCCAGACGAGCCCTTTTTGGGTTGGATTTCTTGTCAGAAGCTTGCTAAGGTCATTGAACTGAAGATAGCTGTTAGCCAAGAACCGGTGAGTGCAATTGAGGACCTTGATACGTTTTTGGGGCAGGCTGCTACGAGAGCTGAAATTGCGATGATGCTGTACCAGGCGCTGACTCATTTGGATAACACGCTTCAGCCGCTGACCGATGTAGAGCATGTTTTGTAGGAGAAAAGGGGAAGGTTCAAAACGAGGTGTGTGATTCGTTCAGCTTAAACAGGCAGATTGCCTGAGGACAGCTGGCAAGATTAAACAGGAGGAGGAATCCAAATGGAATCTTGATAACTTAGTTTTCGTGATAGTGAAATTCTATCCCTCCCTGATGCGGGAGTGACAGCATCAACCACTGTAGTTGGGATGACACCCCACTGCAGCAAGCATGGTCGAAAAGGCGGTAACTCGGAACCCGACCGGGAACCCCGTCGAGCATAGCTGGCCAAGGTTAACAAACTTGAACTCATGCCAGAACCGTCGTCATTGAAACCAAGCCAACGCGGGAATAATCCTCCTTCTGGGGGGTCTCCACTTGGAGAACCAAGCTTGCCCAAAACGGGAAAGGGAATCGAGCTAGGCATTTACCTTGCTGACCTAGATGCATCCTCTAAAGACCCGGCGGAAAGTGGGAACCTAACGTCAGTGCCAAACGGAAACTAGGAACGAAGTAACTGTCCTGTTTGCTCTCAAGTCGTGTTCAATGACTTGAGCAGGGCGTCAACCCGCAAGCAGCAGGATAGCAGGATTGTCTCAGAAGCCAATGCCTCTAGGAAAGCTAGGGGATATGCCGACAGAGGCACAACAGTTTGGACGGTAGCGGTGCGAGTAGCAATGAATAAGTCATGAACGAGTTAACGACTACGTATGAATGGAGGGCGCTTCCCTGGCGACAGCTAGAGCGAAGAGTCCTTAAGCTGCAAAAACGCATCTACCGAGCATCGCAATTCATGCGATGTGTGTATGACAAACACCAGGCTGTTGAGGAGCCGTGTGAGGTTAACGTCTCATGCACGGTTTCGAGCAAAGGGGGGGGCGTGGTTCAAGCGCGGGTTACACTTTTGGGTAGGCATCAAAGCTTCAAAGTGCAGCTAGATCAGCTTCTGAAGGATTTCCCCCTAACTCAGGGTGTTACCCTAGCGAAGCCCAGGTTGAGCCACGCCCCAGGCCTCACCCTCTGTTAAACCACGCCTATCCCTCCACAAAAATCACCCCCGAGGCCAGTTGCTTTTGCTCGAAGCTGACGCCGTCCCGCTTTTTCTGAATTCTAATCAGCTTCACCTCTAGTTCCCGGGTCACTTTATCGAGCTGTCCTTGAGTAGCGGGAATGATACGAGTTTTTCCTGCTTGTCGAAAGTTCTCTAAGCGAGCCGTGAGTTCTTTTTGCTTTCTTTCGGCAAAGGCGCGCGCACTTTTTTCTTGAACATCGCAGCGGCTATCGTTCTCTTTATAAAAATCTTCCAGCGCCAGACCAAAGGCTTCTTCTAGAACGTCTTTACATTTATTTTGACTGTGAATCACGACAGTAATGTCTTCAATAAAGTTGTCAGCGTTGGGTTTGGATGCACCTTCCTGCATAAGTTTGGCCAGCACTGCTTCAGAGGTTTGGTCATCTAGCAGGGTGTGGTTGTCAACGTGGCTTATTTTGTAGGCGATCTGGCTTTCAGTTCTCAAGCCCTCAAAGATCCACAAGGAGACGGTATAAGCGTACAGGCCGGGGGGAAGGTTACTTTGACCAGGGGTAGTGCGGATGGCAGAAACAGGGTGAAGCTTTTGAGCGGCCGTGGCGTAGCGATCACGTATCCATAAAATTAAAGGATGGGTTGGATCTATCAGCTCATTGCGCTTACCCATGCTGCCCGTAATCTTGGGATCGAAAAAACAAGACACTGGCGTACTGGACTTGTGCAGTTGAGTCGGGGTGGCGCAGCGATTTTGCGAAATAAAAACCTGCAAATCGACCTTGGCTTTCTCTGAAAGCGAAATATGGAATAGATTACTGTTCTGCTGAGGCGCGATCACTGTGCCGGGATAATATCGGCTGAAACAATCACCTACAAAAGCATACATCTCATCAGGCTGTAGCCATCTACCCTGACGCTTACTCTCTTCAATCGCTTCTAAAATATGGTCTGAAAAGGCCAGCATATTTACTGCTTCCTTCTCTAGGTCATCTTGAAGAACGCGCTTATTCTCTAGGGCGGTGACCGTTTGTTCAATTCTGAGCTGCTCTTCTTCAGCCGTAAGGGTTTCTTCAAACAGTTCCAGCAACAGCTTCTCAGTCATTTCTCCTAAAATACCTTCAATGTCGCCCACGCTTTCCTCAAAAATCCGAATCCGCTTATACAGCCGCTCTAAAATCTCTGCTTCAATAGTATCTTTCAAGCTAAAGTTCACGATTGAAATACGGTCAGCCTTTTGATTCAATCGATCCAACCGACCAATGCGCTGCTCTACCCGCATCGGATTCCAGGGCAGATCGTAGTTCACTAAAAAGCGGCAGTGCTGTAAGTCGATGCCTTCACTACCTACTTCTGAGGAGAGAAGGACTGAAGGGCCGTCTTCCTGGCGAAAGCGCTGGACAATATCCCACTTGCGATCGCCCATGTCCCCCATAATTAGCCCCGTCGAAATCCCCTCCGCATTCAGCCGCCGCTCCAAATACTTCAGCGTGCCTCTGAAGTAAGCAAAAATAACAAACTTCTGAGTGCGCTCTTTTTTCAACTCCTCTTTTAAGAATCCTCGTAGCTCGTTGTACTTACTGTCTTCAGCCTCTAAATCAGCGATGCTAATTCGCTTAAAGGAGAGATTTTCCGTCGGCAAATCTGCTGTATCAGGAGCCTTTCTCAACTGAGAAGCAACACCGAGGTCTTCCCATAGCGACTCTTCTACCAATCCTTTCAAGCTATTGTCTGCTCGCCAGGTTTCTAGCGCGGCGACCATGCAGCTCGCCATTTGTCGCTGCCGTGAAATCAGGCTCAGGAGGGGAACGCCTTTTTTCCCTTTGGTTTGCTCCCGAATTGCTTCTGTAACTTCGTCATAGAACTTTCGCTCTAAGGGTGAAAAGTTCACGGTCAGCGTTTGCGGATCGCGCAGCACACGATTCGGTAGAACATCTCGTTTACGGCTACGGGTGATGTATTGACCAAGAAGAGAGGCTTTTTCCAGTTTGTAACCTAGCTCTACTCGGTCTGATTCGTGTAGCTGTTGTGGTTCTTCTAGGCGCTCTTTTACTTGTTCTAATAAATAGCTATTTTTGAAATAGCTAGACTTCAAAGCTCTCTCGACGGCAGCTTGAGCTTTTTGGGGCTCAGGCGGATTGGCCCACAGGTACCTCAGGGCATTCACCACCGGCTGATTGGCGTCTAGCATATTGCTGAAAATATCTTCGTTGAAGAAGTCGTCTGGGCTGATCAGACGCAGAAGCTGATACAGGTTTGAGCTATCGATTTGAACCGGCGTAGCAGTCAGGAGCAGCAGGTGGTGAGAGGCATCTCGAATGAGCTGACCCACACGGTTGCTAGCGGTGGTGGCGTTTCTCAGATAGTGGGCTTCGTCGATGATGGCCAGATCAAAAAGGCTGAAGTCCTCGCCGGCAGGATTAGCATCTAGCAAGCGGGCAAATTCGGCGCGGCTGTTTTTGGCGTTCGAATCTTCCCAGTTACCGCTGGGACGCAGCCCTTCCAGGCTGGCGATACAGGCAAATGATTGATTTCTCTGGGTTTCGAGGCAAAGCTTAGTCCGGCTAAGGAGATCTTTGGCATCGACAATTTCGGCGAAAATGTTGAAGCGCTGGGCCAGGTCGTCTTTCCACTTTTGGCGCAGCATAGCAGGGCAAACAATCAGTAGCCGACGAGCATCGGCGCGGGTCTGGAGCTCTTTCCAGATGTACATGGCTTCGATGGTTTTACCCAGGCCCACTTCGTCAGCGATCAGAATACGGCCAACCGGGGAGTCGAGAAATTTGAGTACGGGTTTGAACTGATGGGCGTAGAAGTCTGTTTGACTAGACTCCATGCTGTAGAAGACGTTGGTGAGTTGGCCTTTAATTTTCTCAAAGGTGAGAATGCGGCGGAGGTCGTCGGGGCCGCCGAATCGGCCCTGGCGCAGCAGCTCTTCAATGCTTTCCTCGTCGCTACAGGGCTCTAGTAAATTTTTGGGCTTGTAGATTTTTTCAGCAGGGCCAAATTGGACTTCCACCAGGGTGCGGGTACCAGCGCGGCGAACTTTGCCGGTAGTTTTACCGCGTCTGCCGGGGTTGGCTCTCATCCGCACGTCTTGTCCAGGGTGCTCAGGATTCCAGTCTGTAGTTGGGGCTTGAACCATGTGTGGGGATAGCTAAGGAAAGATTTTCTACATCAGGTTCTACATCAGGTCTTTGCCATCTTCGTATCGGCCGGGTTCAGAGGTGAAAGTTTCTGCACCGGATTCTACAGTATCGAAATAGCTGGGAAGGTTAATTTCTGGGCCTTCGCCTTTGGGAATGCTGAGTCCGTAGGCAATCGCAAACCGGTTAAAGTCTTTTCGGTCTAATCCGTTAATGGCGAGGTCGTCTGGGGTCGGAATCTGCCTGAGCTGGTAGGGTGGAATATCTGCGTTGCTTTGCTGGAAGTCGCTGTGGGTAGCGTGAATGGTGTTCGGGAAGAACGTTGTATTACCGCCGCCGCCACCGACAAAGACTTTCAGGTTTTGGCCGATGTCTTGCCTGACCAAAAATTGCCTGACCTGATGGTGCTTGCTGTTGCCTTCCATCACCACGTTGGCAACCATTTGCTGGATTCTTTTGCGGGTTGCGCTGCACTGCATTTGAGTTTGTAGGTCGGGGTCGGCAGAGTCAATGAGCGATCGCTGAATACTCTCGGTAGAGCAGTTGAGTTCGTCAGCAGTTTTTTCTACAAAGGCGCTGACGCCCAGAGGTTCTACCTGCCCGATATAGAAGTCTACCTGTCGGTTGCCATCGCCTTGTTTGAAAATAAAGGCCGCCCCATCAAGGGTGCCATCACCGATATCAAAGAAAGTGTAAAAGCCCTCCTGCGCCTGACGAGAATTGAGAAGTGACCAGACGGCAGCGGCAATTTCAGGCGTAACGTCGCAATCCAGGCCATCTTCAGCAACGTTGTCTGCCTTCCACTGTCGTAAATGGGCGATTAGTCGATTGAGGCTGTCAATGGTGAGATCTGAGGTCTCTATGGCACTGCTTTTGAGCAGCCAGGCGATCGCCAGCACTTCCTTAAAGGTTTTCAATGCGTCGGAATCGTAATGCTCTACGGGGACACCGAGCTTTACGCTCCACCGAACGGTTTGATTGGCAAAGAGATCAGGTCTGTTTTGAACGATCCACTGTTGTGACCGCTTAATCACACAGCTCAGATAGTAGGCACATAGGCTTTTAACCGTCTCATCGTCATCCAGCTCAGGAATCTGCTCCAGTCGCCAGTCATCTTCTTTACTGTCTTTGCGAAAGTCAATCGCAGCCAGCCGCATTTTTATGTAGTCAATGTTTTTCCGAATCGGGCGGCTGTCATCGCGCCATTCTGCCACCGTTAGCCCAGTGAGCAGCGTGCCATCTTGTAAAATGGCGAGCCGTGTCGGCATTATTGTTTCGTCTAAGGTCAGTCCGGCTTGAGTGGGTTCAGCAAAGGTAACAACCTCCGACTGGTCACGAGCGACATCTCGAAAGCAAACTTTGGTATAGCCTGTGCCAAAATCAATTCCCAGATTGATGTCAAGATCAAAATTATCCTCAGTGGGCAACTGTGGGACAACTTGAGAAAAGTCCGACTCTTGAGCAATTTCAACCTCTTCTTCCAGATTGGATAGCCCTTGCTCGACTTGCTCTCGAAGCTGATGCATCAGCCCGTCAAGATCTCTTCTAAGTTCTTCAAAGTCGCCGTATAGATTGGTAATGCGGCTTTCTAATTGACTTGCTGACTGTGCGCTCTGCTGTGCGATCCGTGCCTGCTGGGTTTCGCTCTGCTGCTTAGCTTGAGCAATGTGTTCGTTCTGTTGGCCTAAGGCGGTATCTATCCGTGCAGAAAAGTCGCTGAGAACAGATTGAAAGCCCTGAACTGCAGTGTTCATCTGCGCTTCTATTCGCTCTGACTCTGTAGTTAGCTCATCCGCGCTGCGATTCTTCGCCAGGTCTGCCAACTGCTGCTGCCTATCAATATCTTCCCGAATCGATGCTATCGTCTGAGCGGTCGCGATCACCTCGCGGCTCTGCTCAGAGAGAATTTGATTCAGCGCTTCTATACCCTGCTGGCGGCTAATGCCCTGCTGAGTGATGGCGTCAAGGCGCTGATTGGCCTGCTGTAACTTTAAAGCTAGCTCTTTTGACTGCTGAGCGATGTCTGCTGCGGTTGTGTTGGGAGACTGGGATTGCTGGCGGCGGCTGATCAGGTTCAGGGCGACGGAGGCAGAGAGTGGCGCTACAGCATAGGCAGGTTGCCGAGTATTGAGGGTAGCGATCGCGCCAATAACCGAAGCCGAAACGGCAACATATTCAGCAAAGCGTATGAGGTCGTGGCGACTGGCTGACATGAGGCATACGCACAAAAGTACGCCAATTATATCAAACAACACGGGTTTACGAACCCGTGTTGTTTGAACTTACGGGTAGCAAATGTTGCCTCAGATGGGAGAGAAGCTTTCTGGGCATGGTGCAACTTCCAAGGTATTAGGATAACACTTTCATCAGAGACTGGTTAACCTAAGCCGGAGAGTCGCCCCTCCGACTCGGCTTCAAAACCGGACTTGATAGTTTCCCATCATCCGGCTCCTCTCCAACTTGGTTCGTTGTCATGAATACCGTCAGTGGCTATCTTTCTGACCGCGTGTGCCTGGTCGTGACAGTGACGATGTAGTAAGGCCAGATTGTTGTGACAGTTGTTGTCGTGGTGACCGTCTAGGTGATGAAGCTCAATGGCATCCTCTGACGTGAAGTAAAGTCCACAGCTAGAGCACTTGCCTCCTTGCTGTTTAAGCAACTTAGCTCGTACCGAGGCTAACCCAGGATAACTTCTCAACCTAGTGCCCCAATAAATCCAATCACCGTCGTAGGGTGACCGATTAGCTCTGACCTTGATGTGTCTACGGATGGGTATCTCGTTGTGACGACGCAGCCTGAGCTGGTCTTTCGTACAAAATAGCCATCCCCCGCCCTGGTTCACCCGCCAATAGCGTGAAACGCTATCATGCGTGTTCAAGTTCGGGTGTCTGCTCTTTGCCCAGCGCAGGAGATGCCAGAAAAGTTGGGCATCCATGGCTGCAAAAGTAGCCTTACTCACCACTGATGAGAAGTACCTGCACCACCCGACAATGACTGGATTGAGACGGGCTATGATAGCAGCTTGAGGAGCTGCTTTATGACTAGCCACTATCTCTTTAAGTCGAGCCAGATGACGCCTTTTGCTGTCCTGACTGGGCTTGATTAAGGTCTTGTAGCCTCTTTTCGAGGCATACTTGCCAACCGGGTATTGCCTGATATGAAACCCCAGAAAGTCGAAACCTGCCTGCCCGCTAAGGGTATGACAGACCATCGTCTTCTGGGGATGTAGTTCAAGCCCTACCGTTTGCATCCACTGTTCTACTGCTTCTTTTGCTCGCTGGATGTCGCTCAGACGAGACGCGAAGACCACAAAATCATCAGCGTAGAACACTGTATGAATTGGGTTCTTCTGTGTGCCCAGCGACTTGAGGTGTGTCTCTACCCCGTGTAGCGCTATCAACGCTAATAGGGGCGAGATCACTCCACCCTGTGGTGTTCCTCTTTCAGTCGGTTGGAACCCTCGTTCTAAGACACCACATTTGAGCCATGCGCTCAGCAGTCGGCGGATGAAGGGCGGTGCTTGCACTTTCTCAAGCAAAGCCTGATGCGAGATTTTATCGAACGAACCCATTAGTTGAGCCCCCTTTCAAGAACCCACCCGACAGCTCGCTGACTGAAATTGAAGTCACAGATCCGATGCACCCGCTGTTCGGTCGCCGGTTTCAGGTGCTCTATATCGGCAAGCCCAGCCCCGGAAAAGCATACGTTGCAGCGTCTTATCGCGGTGATATGCGCTTACGAATTCCTTTATCAGCGACCCAAGCGGTTCCCGGCCAACCAAGATTGGGGATAAAGCTGACGATGGAAAGTGTGAGCGAGTTTGTCACCCTAATCGAAAACTGGGAGGCGTTATGCCCATCGCCCCAAAAGCAGTCTGGCAGCGACTCAGCCCAGAGCTGAAAGCCGATATCCGCAACGACCTTACCGTCATCTTCCAGGAGGTAATCCATGCTTACATCAGAACTGGTAACCCCGGCGCACGTAGCCCGAAAAGCCCTGATCTATGTGCGTCAATCGAGCCCTCATCAGCCGATCAACAACCAAGAGAGTCTCCGCCTACAGTATGCGCTCCAGCAGCGAGCCCAGGACCTCGGTTGGTCGAGCGAACGGATTGAAGTAATCGATAGTGATTTAGGCACAACGGCATCGACGGCTGAGCATCGCAGTGGGTTCAAAGACGTGATTGCACAAGTCACGCTCGGTCAAGTCGGCATCATCCTGTCGTATGACGTGACGCGCCTATCGCGCAACTGTTCAGATTGGTATCCCCTGCTGGATTTGTGTGGCTACAAAAGTTGTTTGATAGCAGATCACGATAGTGTTTATAACCCGAGCAGCCCCAACGGACGGCTGCTGCTGGGTTTGAAAGGCCAAATCTCTGAAGTTGAGCTCTACACCATTCGGGCACGGCTCACCGCCGGTCTACTCAATAAAGCAAAGCGCGGCGACTTAGCCTTGGCGCTACCGGTCGGCCTGGTCCGTAATGAAGCTGGTGTGGTTAACAAAGACCCCAATCGGGAGGTCCAAGACCGTATCAGTCTGGTGTTTTCAACGTTTTTAGAGGTCAAAGCAGCGGCGCAAGTCTTGTGCACCTTCAACCGTCAGCACCTCACCCTGCCGCGACGCGATCGCTTTGGGACGATTGTATGGCGTCAACCGTCCCTGGCCGCTGTGATTTCGATGCTAAAAAATCCGGCCTATGCGGGTGCCTTCGTCTATGGGCGCACCCGAAGCATCAGAGACCCGGCCAATCCCAGCAAAATCCATCTCAAAACCTTGCCCATGGAGGAGTGGAAAATTCGGGTCAATGATAAGTATCCTGCCTATATAGACTGGCTTACTTACAAGCGAATTCAGGCTCAGCTGATGGACAACTATCTGGAGTACGACCGGAACAAATCAAGAGGCATTCCGCGCAACGGTGCAGCGCTGTTACATGGCATCGTTTACTGTGGCGAATGTGGCCATAAGATGGTAGTGCAATACAAACATGTCACCCGGTATATCTGCAACTATTTACGGCAACAGTATAGAGTGCCTGTTTGTCAGTATATCCCGGCGGATATTGTCGACAACTACGTCGTCAATGCCTTCTTTGAGGCACTTTCACCCATAGAGTTGGATGCTTATGAACAGGCTATAAAAGTTCAGAAAAAGTCAGAAGAGAGAATTGATAACGCACACAAACAACAGTTAGAGAGGTTACAATACGAAGTAGCTTTAGCAGAACGAAGATTCAATCAAGTTGACCCTGATAATCGACTCGTCGCGACTGAGTTAGAACAACGTTGGGAATCCGCCTTAGGTGAACTTCAGAATGCTAGGAATAGCGACAGGCCACAATCTACTTCCCCTGCGGCTATCACCTTGCCAGCAGCGCTGAAAGCAGCGTTCTCTGACATTGGCACAAAACTACCTGAAATCTGGCCCACAGACGTTTTGACACAAGTTCAGAAAAAGGCGCTGCTCCGGTGTTTGATTGATAAAGTGGTCGTTCATCGAGTCGGTCGTGATACGGTGCACACTCGCATCGTTTGGAAAGGCGGAGAGGCCACAACGGTCGATTTGCTGATTCCTGTGGGGTCATGGGCTGAACTGAAAAATAAAGATGAGGTAGAAGCTAAAATCGTGGCCCTTAGCCAGCAGGGCATAGAAGACAAAGTGATTGCTGAACGGCTGACTCAACAAGGCTTTCGCTCGCCCTCATCACAAGATACGTTATTGCCCAGTACGGTCAAACGGATCCGGCTCCAGCATGGCATTATGATTAAACCTCATCAATCTCATCCTCGGCAGATTCCTGACTATCTGACGGTCACCCAAGTTGCTCACAAACTGAATCTATCTATATCCTGGATCTACGACCGCATTCACAATGGAACAATTCAGGTAAATCGGCAGCACGACAATAAGCTATACCTCTTTCCCGATGCCCCGGAAACACTGGCTCAATTTGAGCAACTCGCTGCCGGAAATATCCAAACCTTACGTTTTTGATAGGAGTATCAAGATGCCTAATCGAA
>JBARVU010000094.1:0-19450 GCA_049646425.1 Phormidesmis sp.
AGCCAGTAGCTCATAAGAATGCGATGTACCAGCGAACATTAGGATTAGTGAAGACGCTCATAGGGTTGACTCAGTTGCTAGCTTCTTGCTGGCTAAACGGTTGAGACTAACGCCTTGCTCAGCAGCTTGAATAGCCAGTTCCCGATGTTGCTCAGGCGGAATTCTGACCATGAATTTGCCGCTATATTGTTTTTTAGACAAAGGTGTCGGGACAGATTCGTGGTTAGCCGTT
Organism: Phormidesmis sp.; assembly: GCA_049646425.1. GTDB lineage: Bacteria > Cyanobacteriota > Cyanobacteriia > Phormidesmidales > Phormidesmidaceae > Phormidesmis. Next base: position 233 of record JBARVU010000094.1, read on the forward strand.
AGGTCATCGATACATTCTTGAACCAGCCCAACAATGCCAGAGAAAGTCGTTTGCTGATCTTCACCGAGCCAGCTTAGCCCTGGAAACTCAGCGCACAAACCCACAAATTCTTCATCCGCTTCAGACCAAAACACTCTATACGTATAGAATTTAGCGTCCATTATAGGGCCTCCATTTTCTCGATAGCAGCGAGCACCTGCTTAACCTGATAAGGTTTGCCCTTGCCCTGCTTGGATTGAATATTGACCTAAGGCTCTCCTTGCCAGGGCGTTCTGTAAATCCGATGGCTACCACCGGTCTGACGGGGTTTGCCGAAGTAGTGGTCACAAACCTTACACAAATCAGAGAACCTAACCGTTTTAGAGTTGTTCTCCATACCAGCCAAAATTTTCTCAATACTAGCCATGACTCAGTAGTATCAATAGTCATACTATACCACTCTCACCCAACTTGGCAGAGATATCTATCTTTCAAGATTAGGTGAAACAGAAGGTCGAGTACCGCAGCTAACTTACGCCTGTGTCGTATGACCGGTGAGGGCGAAAAATACGTCGTCTAAGCTCGGGCGACGCAGGGAAATATCAGCCAGGGGAATGCTCGCAGATTCTAGCCGCAGGACGATTTCAGTCAAGGTGTTGGCCCCATTGGGAGCAGCGATCGCCAACGCCCCCCCTTCACCTTCTTTGACGATCAGGTCGCCCATATCACTCAGCAAATACTTCACCTTTTCTGTATCCGCCAGATTGGCTAGCCGCAGCTCACAAAACTTCCCACCGACCTTATCTTTCAGCTCATCGGCAGTGCCCTCGGCAATCACCTGCCCCTGGTCAATCACCACAATCTGATCGGCGAGCGCATCGGCTTCTTCTAAATACTGCGTGGTCAGGATGATTGTGATGCCCTGCGCTTTCAGCCCCTGCACCACCGCCCAAAGCTGCTGACGACTGCGCGGGTCAAGCCCGGTTGTCGGCTCATCTAAAAACAAAACCAGCGGCAGCACTACGATACTCGCGGCCAGATCCAGCCGCCGTCGCATTCCGCCTGAAAAGGTCTTCACTGGGCGATTCGCGGCGGCTGTCAGGTCAAACTGGGTGAGCAGTTCATCGGCTCTGTGCTTAGCGGCCTTGCCCGAAAGTCTCAGCAGACGGCCAAACAAAATTAAATTTTCGCGGGCTGTCAGCACTTCATCGACAGCGGCAAACTGCCCGGTCAGGCCAATCAGCGATCGCACCGCCTCAGGCTGTCGCACCACATCGTAGCCCGCAATGGTTGCCTCGCCGCTATCCGGCACCAGCAGCGTTGTTAGACAGTTGATCGCCGTCGTTTTACCGGCGCCATTTGGCCCCAGCACCCCCAGCACCGTACCCCGCATCACCGACAGATTAATTCCTCGCAGCACCGCCGTATCGCCAAAGCGTTTGGTCAGGTTCTTCACCTCTACAATCGGAGCCACCAGCGTTTTTTCCTCAGCAATGGATCAGGTCTCGATAATATTCTGACCCACTGCCGATGTTACCGCTAGAGACTGCGCTATGGCAGGCGATTCTGTCTCTGGTACGAAGTATTTGCAGGCCCGCTAGACAAAACTACGGAAAGCGAAGTGTCCATTTTGTAGACCTGTGCTTCGGTTGTAGCGCCGATCCCGTTCTATTCAAGGGCTCGCTAAGCTGGTGTGGCAAACAACGGCGTTTATTCGCTACGGTTGCCTTATATCGCACTACCGTCTATTTTCTTGCCCCAGGCAATCAGGGAACCGCATGACCTCACCGCTTCAGAGCTGGTATCAGCAGCAGGCCGCGAAACTCGCCTTCCGCCGTGGCCTCACCCATGCCCGCCAGGCCGCTCATTCACTGGCGATCGCTGCCTTTACTCAAGCCCTAGAAAAAGGCTACCGCCATCCCGACCAAGTCCTCGTCAAGCGAGGCATCAGCCAGGTGCAGATCGGGGCGCGGGAAGCCGCGATCGCCGACTTTGAAGCAGTGATCACCCCCGCCCTCCAAGACCAAGCCAACAGCGCTGAGTCCCCAGCCCAGCCGAACTTTACCCTGGCTCAGGCTTACCACTACCGAGGCCGACTACATCAGCAAGTCGGAAATGAAGCAGGCGCTTTGGCCGACTGGTCAGCCGCCATTGCCCACTGGCCTCGCTACCCCGAGCCTCACTATCACCGCGCTCTCCTCTATCTCAGCCAGGGCTATCACCAGCAAGCATTGGCCGACTTGAATGCTACTTTAGCCTGCGATCCAACCATGGTAGCGGCCTACTCGCAGCGCGGTGACCTGCGCTATCAGCTCAGCGATATTTCAGGCGCCGTTGCCGACTGGACGCTAGCAGTCTGCAACGACTTCAGTCAAGAAGAGGTCAAGCAAAAGCTGGCCAACATTCAGCAAGCCAGCTGCGACGCCAAGCTCAGTGCCATTCTCCAAACCCCGTTAGCCGACAAAGGGCTGACGGTCAGAGTCAACCACAGCGCTTCACAGCTAGACATTCACATCTACCGCGAAGTCGGCACTGGGGTGAACTACTACACCCTGCCTGAGCTAATTCGCGAGCACTTAGTGCCGCTGCACCTGGCCAATGTCAGCCGGTTTCAGCTGGTCGGCCACTTAGCCGAAGTCAAGCGACTAGAGTGGAACCAATCCTACGACCTTTACAAAGGACAACCCTGCCCCCCGAGCAACTGGCAAGCTGCCTTTTCTACCCTGGTCGTATTCCCACCCTTCGGGATTCCCGCTTTTATCCAGGCTGCTCAGGTCAAAAGGTTTTATCAGCAGGGTCAATACTGGGAAGCACTCAGCGCCTCCAAAGCTGTCAAAGGGCTTTGCGTTGCCGGTAGCGTCACCCTGGGCTTTTTTACCCTGTTGCCCTTGGGCTACGCCGCTTACGACTCTATGAAGGAAACACCCACCTTTCGGATTGTCGAGCAGATAGAACAGTTTCCCGAGCGGCCCTACCAAAAAATCTGGAACAGCAGATCCAAGCTTTAACGCTGCCTCAAAGTCTAATCTAAGGTCGAACCCCCATCTTCCCCTGATCTGTTCCTATGGACAGACGATCATTCCAAATCGCTTTACTACATTAAGAACTGTTAACCTTTTCGGGAGAAAAAAATAATGGCAGACCCTACAACCACAACTCCAGACGTGCAGCAGCCCTACATCGAGCCCGCAACTAGCTGGCGCGGTGGCTTCGTTCCCAGTGCTGAAATCTGGAACGGTCGGTTGGCAATGATCGGCTTTTTGTCCGCAGCGCTGATCGAGATCTTTACCGGACGTGGATTTCTTCACTTCTGGGGACTGTTGGGCGGCTAAGCTGACACGCTTACCTTTTTAATTGATCTCTTCCTACTCGTAAATACAGCAGCGACATTTCCTTGATGGCAGTGTCGCTTTTTTCTTTTTTTCTCCGAATTTTTGCTCTCAAGCTTAGCGTCTCAAAGCAGCGGTAGGGCCAGCAGAACATCCAGGAAAGCAAACACCGCGCGGGGCAAGACCGCATCTTCCAGCATTGCCACACCGACTACCCGTTCTAAGGGCTCAGGCAGCGATCGCACTCTCACCCCCGCAGGAATAGGCTCGGCCTCCAGACGTGCCAACACAGCTGCGCCCAGTCCTTTTTCGACCATGCTCATCAGGGTAGAATCTTCTCTCACTTCGTAGTCGACCGGCAGCGCGTAGCCGAAGCGCTCCAAATGGTCTTCTACCCAGCGATTGTGTAAAGAAGATCGGACATTTGCCACCCGCGCGTAGCCGACGAGCTGTTCCCACGTCAGCGGATCTTCCGGGTCTTGCACCGCAGCTGCTGGCGGCAGCAGAGCCACAAATTCTTCGCGAAATAGCTCCCACGACTGAAATCCCGCCGGCGCTGGCAGCAGGGTAAAGCCCAGGTCGACCTGCCCATCGCGCAGTGCCTGCTCGACTTGCGCATAGAGATCATATTCGGCGATCTCTACCGTCATCCCAGGGCGGGCCTGCCGAAAGCGAAAAATCACATCCGGCAAAAGATGCGTGGCCACTGTGCGCACGGCTGCCACACGAACTCGCCCGGTTTGCAGCCCTTTAGCCTGATCTGCGGTCTGCCGAATACTGCTCAGGCCGCTAAGCACATCTTGCGCCTGCTGATAGATCTGTTTGCCGATGGGGGTGAGCACCGCGCCCGAACGGTGGCGCAGGAGCAATACGACGCCGAGATCTGATTCGAGCGTGGCGATCGCATGACTCACCGTAGACTGCGCCAGCTCCAGCTGCAAAGCTGCCGCGCTAAAGCTCCCCTGCTCGGCCACGGCCACCAGAGCCACTAACTGTGAAATTTTTGGCCCGTCCGCTTTCGCCATAGCCTGATTACGATTCTGCTCACCAGTAGTGATCGTATTCCCAGTAGAGTCGAAAGCGATCGCCCCTACCATCGACCGCATCGATATGAGCTATTAGCCCCATGCGTTGCTCGTGGCCTGACCTTATCCCACAGTAAGCGAATAGCTCTCTTAACCCAACAATGTCAGCCACCACCTCAGCCTCGCCTGATCGCATTCGCTCAGCAGCGCCCGCCGACCTGCAAAACCTGCTTCAGCTCATTCACCTCAAAGCCGACTTTGACGGCTGCCCTAACGCCGTAACCGCCACCGCTGCAAAGCTCGAAAAAACACTATTCAGCCCCCTACCAATGGCGCACATTCTGCTTGTTGACGCCGACCAGCAGACCGACCTAAAGGCGTTGCCGCTCGGTTTTGCCAGCTATCACTTTACCTATTCCACCTTTCGCGCTCAGCCCAGCATCTGGCTAGACGATCTCTTTGTTAGAGCAGAGTATCGCAATCAGAGCATCGGCGCTCAGCTCATCCAACAACTCTGTCAAATCGCCGCCGACCGTGACTGCGGGCGGATTGACTGGACGGTGAACATTCACAATCAAGCGGGCATTCGCTTTTATCAGCGCCTGGGCGGCAAACTGCAAACGCAGGTTCATCTGTGTCGCCTTGATCTGGCCGCAATTGGAGAAAACTGTGCCAATGCCCAGCATTCTTATGGTCAACCCTCAAAAAAACAACCTTGACCTGATTGCAGTTTTGTTCGTTTCATCTGGACTGCTGGTAGCGAGCGCCCTTACCCACACTTTCATCGCCTATCCGCTGCTGGTAGCGCTCGGACTGTTCACAGCCGTTCTGACCCGGCGCGGCTTTCTGCTCAGCTCGCTATTAAAAATGGGCCTAGCGGGTGCTCGACAGGCGCTGCCGGTCATTCATGTCCTGCTGCTGATTGGCATCCTCACGGCGGTATGGATGGCAGCAGGTACGGTACCCGCCCTGGTGTACTACGGTACGGGGCTAATCTCTGCGCAGTTTTTTATCCTCTGGGCGTTTCTGCTGATGGGTGCTGTGTCGGTACTGATGGGGACTTCTTTTGGCGCAGTCGGCACTCTCGGCGTAGCTTTGATGGTGATTGCCCGCAGCAGCAATATCGATGTCAATCCGGTAGCAGGCGCGATTATCGCCGGGGCTTTTGTGGGCGATCGCTGTTCCCCCCTGTCTTCTAGCGCTCACTTAGTCGCCAGCATTACCCGCACATCGCTCTACCGCAACCTGGGCAACATGGTCGCCAGCGGCCTTTGGCCAGCCGCGCTTTCGGTTGTTTTCTACGCGGCGCTGTCATTTGCCTACCCAGCTACGCTCGACGCCAATTCTGTGATTACCGAACTGCCCAAACGCTTTGATCTTTCCTTTGTCGTGCTGTTACCGGCGATCGCCCTGCTGCTATTGGCACTGCTGCGCGTGAATGTGAAGCGGGCAATGCTGGTGAGTGTTGGATTGGGGATTGCGATTGCCTATACCCACCAACACTATTCTTTCGCCGAGATCATGCGATTTTTGCTGTTCGGATTCCATCTCGATCAGGACAGCCCGCTTCAGACCATTCTCCTAGGCGGCGGTCTATTCCCGATGGCCAAAGCGACGCTAGTTGTTTCACTCTCTACCGCATTCGCCGGAATATTCGCAGGCAGCGGCGTGCTCGGCTTTGTTGATCATTGGCTTAAACACATTCGCACTCAGCGAGGGCTCAGTTGGGCCACCGTATTCGTCTCCGTTTTGGCCAATCTCTTTGGCTGCACGCAAACCATTGCCATTCTTCTGACCGGGCAAATTATGCAGCCTCATTACACCGCCTACTGGCTACAGCACCCCACTAAAGTCAGCAGCAGCGAACAGCTTGCCCTCGCGCTAGAAGACACCGCCGTTGTGATTGCCCCGCTCATTCCCTGGAACATCGCCGGACTCATTCCGGCCACCGTCCTTGGCGTTGGCCCAGGGTTTATTCCCTATGCCGTCTATCTTTTATTGCTTCCCCTATGCTTCGTGTTCAGAAACCGACCGGCTCCCTAAAGGAAAACCCTGACAATCGCTTAAAAACCTGCCTTATAGCAGAGGAAACTTTCTCTAAGTTTCAGTTACTATTACAACGCTTCTATTACTGAGTGGCAACTATACCCTGTTGCCAACCTACAGCCACTGCCCACGACTGCCGTTCACTATGGAGTTTTGTCACTAATGTCCGACGCTCAAGACAAGCTATCCGATTCCTTCGCCCAGGCTTTCTCCACTGCAGAACAGCTCGGAGGCTTGGTCTCAGCCGTTGGCATCCAAATCTTCAACAAAGTTTCAACAGCAGCGGTAGACACTTCGGCCCGAGTCAGCGAAGCAGCAACCGATTCTGCGCATACTGTCGTAGAACAAACCACTGAAAGCGTGGGGAATGCCCTTCACCCCATTACTGAGAACCCGGCGGTAGACTATGTCGCTAAAGTGCCTGGAATGAGCTGGCTTACCAGCGCCCTGGGGCGAGTAGACAAAGAAAAAGCCGAAGCAGAAGTTGCCAAGCTTAAAGCAAAGTATCCTCATGAATCTTCCGAAGATCTCGCTCACCGCATCATTGTTGATACCTCGATCAAGGCGGGAGGCGTTGGCCTGGCCACCAATATTATTCCACCCGTGGCGCTAGGGTTGTTCGCAGTCGACTTGGCCGCTGTCGCTGCCCTCCAGTCAGAGATGCTCTATCGGATTGCGGCGGCTTACGACTTCGACGTTGACGACCCCGCGCGTAAAGGAGAAGCGCTGGCTATCTTCGGCCTTTCTGTCGGGGCTTCCTCCGCTGTCAAGGGCGGTCTGAGCTTCGTTGAATTAGTGCCGCTCGTTGGCGCTGCTGTCGGCGCTAGTAGCAATGCGGGCATTCTTTACAGCTTTGGCATCGCCGCTTCTCAGTTTTACAAGCGCAAACGTAGCAAGTTGAGCAGGTAGTTGTTTTGAACCCTGTAGCGGTGTCTACCGATTAAAATCAAAAAATGTAGGTTAAAGGGTTGCAAAATAAATTTTGTCTGGTTATTATTGCTAGATTGGTTTGAAAGCTTAAGATACACAGCCCCTCTAACAGCGTTAGAGCTCAGCGATGGTTTACTTCCTCTATTTCCAGCTGTAATTTATACAAGACGAGCTAGGCTAGAAAGCCTGGAGCGCAGCTCATTCCAAGGTGTCCTAGCAAACATCATTTCAAACAATTTTTGGGAGGTTCCATCATGATTTGGATCAATTCGTTTACCCGCATCAAGCATTAAGCTCGTCCACCCCCTTTGGTTTTTTCCAGGCGGTTTACCTGAGCAATAAGCAGGCAAAGGCATAGTCCCTCGCGTTTGCAAAACAGTGCAAATGCCGGATTGCTGCGGCTGAATAAGTTAAGCCGGTCACAGTGATCAGCTTGATGAAATGAGCGATCGCGCCACGCCTACTTTGTGCACATTGGATTTGCGCACAAAGCAACAGCGCGATCAGGTAAGTCATGCAGCTTACGACTAACAGTGTAGGAACACTGACAGGTCTTGTTGCCTAACCGCCTTAGAACAGGAATTTGCTGAGAAGCAGCGTTGTCGTTAGCGCTGCCAGCATTGTCTTGTTCGTTTTTCGAAACTTAGTCTTGATTCTTTTCGCGATCTCTCTTTAAAAAACATGAACAAGTTCTTTAGCATCTTGGGCTACTACCAGCGCTATTGGCGGATTACCCTCTTTAGCGCCACCATGATGAGCTGCTTTGAAGTCATTGATCTCTTTGTCCCCTATGCCACCGGGCAGATTCTCAATCTGATCTCTGGGCAAACGGTCGATGCCAAACTCCAGCAGACTATCGACTACATGGCGCAACAGCTCGGACAGCCAGTCACACAACAGTTCTCACTGTTTGTATTGGTGGGGCTGATTGCCTTAGTCACCGTTGGGCGTGCCCCCATTCAACCTTGGCTAGGCGGCTGGTTCGGCTGGGATACCGCTTTTCGCGCTCGCCGCGATCAGGCTGAAATGGCGCTAAAAAAAATCTTGACCTTACCGCTGGAATACTACGATGAAAACAATCCTGGTCGCATTGCTGCCAGAGTAGCGAAAGGTCTGTCAAACTTTACCTGGACATATCCCAGCATCACCGAGCAGCTCATCCCGAAAACGGTGCGCATTATCGGCATTTTTGTTGTCATTAGCCTGATTGACTGGCGAATTGCGCTGATCGTTTTTGTTTCAGTTTTCGGCATCTTGTTGCACAGTCTGTTGGGTCTAAAAGATCTGTCTATTCGAGAAGAGAAGCTCGATCAGTACATCGAAAACACCGACAGCCGCAACTCAGAGATTATCTCCAACATCAAAACGGTCAAGGCATTTGGCAACGAACTGACCGAGCTGCAGCGTCAAACCCAACGCCTGGAGCGCGAGTTCAAAGTGCTCGACTACCGCATTCACAAGGGCTATACGATCCTGAGTACCTATCAGCGCACCATCGTACAAAGCTGTATGTTTGTTGTACTCACCTGCACGCTATGGCTCACCGTCAACGGCAAAATCTCTATCGGACATTTCATCACCACCCTCACTGTCGCCAGCATGGCCTACGCTGAAGTCAATCCTATCTGTGAACTCGCTGAGATGTTTGCCCGCCGCTATGCACCGATGGTTCGGTTTCAAGAATTTACCGCACTCAAGCCTGGCAGCGACGCCGGGGCACTGCTACCGAATAGCCCCACCTATCGCTTTACTGGCAAGGTTCATTTTCATCAGCTGACCTTTGGCTACAGCCCAGACACGCCGGTGCTGCGCAACATAGAGCTGCTGGTCGAACCGTGTCAAACCGTTGCCCTGGTAGGCCGCTCAGGTTCGGGTAAGTCTACTTTGGTGAAGCTGCTGCTACGCTACTTTGAGCCGGATCAGGGCGCGGTGCTGATCGATGGGCAGGATATTCGCCAGCTAGACGTGACCGGATATCGCAAGCGCCTGGCAATCGTGCATCAAGAGGTCGATATCTTTAACGGTACGCTGATCGAAAACTTGCTTTACGGCAATCCGTCTGCCAGCGTTGAAGAAATTGAGACGGCCTGCAAAATTGCCCAGGCTCACGATTTTATTCAACAGTTGCCCAAGGGATATCAGACCACCGTCGGGGAACGCGGCGTACGCCTCTCCGGCGGACAGCGGCAGCGCGTTGGGATCGCCAGAGCGCTGATTGTAAATCCGGATGTGCTGGTGTTCGACGAGGCCACCTCTAGCTTGGACTATGAGTCTGAGCGGGCGATTCAGGTGGCAATGCGATCGCTCTTCGGCACCCGCACGCTGATCATCATCGCGCACCGGCTCAGCACCGTCCGCGACGCCGATACCATCGTCGTGCTAGACAAAGGACGGATCAGCCAGTCAGGCAGTCACGCTCAGCTCCTGGCAAAAGGCGGACTATATCAAAAGCTACATGCCCTGCAAGAGAGCGGCGAACTGATCGACTAGGCGCAAACAAAGTGGGCACTATCGCCCACTTTTAACCAAAATGCTCATAACCTCCCCTAAGCGAGGCGTAATGATTAGCTGATGACTCGGAATCGGGACCAAAGGGCTCCATAGCGTAGTTTCGGCATACTGCAGCGTATGCAAAAGATGGATTGTCTGCCTGACGCCATCCGGGCTACCCAGGAGAATATGCCGCAAAGGAGCCCCCGGTTCCTGAGCAGGCGTTGGTGCGATAGAGAGTTCATCGGAGATCTCAGGCTGAGCAGATTGAACTGGAGGACTACTTTCAAGAAAATTGCGGACGTTCATAGGGGCTGTTGTATTGATAACTGTCTCAATCATTGCACGTCAGCCGGACAAATGTAAATACCTTCTGTCACGCAAATTACTTCGTCCGGTGAAACCCAGCTGCAAAATCGGCGATCACCGGATCTATGGCTCAAAGCCTCGCTGCTGGGCAACCCGCTCTAAATGTTTAGCGGTGGAGCGATCAGGCTCATACACACCGTTTTCCCACTCGCTCACCGTTTGTCTGCGCACCCCCAGCTCCTGAGCAAACTTTGCCTGGGTAAGGCTCATATGCTTTCGCAGCGCTCGAACGGCCTCCTGATCCCACAGAATCGCATCCCCCCGACGCTGAACCGTATATTCAGCTTTGAACCTTTGAAAGGTCACCGTTCGTTGCTCGAAGTCAACGGCTTTGACATGGTAGCCCGCCTGGATCCAAGCAGCAGATTGTAGAGCCCCAGTGCTATCGCGGTTGCTCCACCAGGCGCGTTTGCAAGCAGAGGCAGGCAAAGGATTTTGAATCAGGCACTCTATATCTGCCAGCGTCAAGGTCAGTTCGGCGAGATCTGATGAGTCAGCATTTTCGAGATGGCGCTGTTGCAGATAGTCGAAAAGCGGATAGTACTTACTACCAGGTTTCATCAATGGCCTTATGTCAAGAGATGCAGCCCTTCTATCTTCTCATCAATTTATTTTGATGGGTACCTTTTGCGCTGTTTGGTCTATGTGCGTAGACCAGATACTGGGCGATTGGAGGCTCAGGGGGAGCGATCGCGAGGAATTTTCAGCTAAGTTGGCCCGTCGTTACGCTGAGCTAAATGTTCAGATCTCTACCGGTTCGGATCCGAAAAAAATAGCTGATATTTTTGAAGCCGCAGGCGTATCACCTACTCGGCTGCATCTTGGCTATCAAGCCGTGGATACGGTCACTAGTTGAAAGTAAACGAGATAGAAAAGGCCGTTTCATAGTTTAAGTCGCTTTCTGAGGTAGAGAAATAGTCGTTCTTCGTTCAGTGATAATGTTTTCGTAGACCGTAGCCAAGCTCTTGGCAATAGCCTGCCATGAGTAGCGCTCATGAGCCAAGGTTAAACCGTTTTTGCGAAGTTGCTCGCAGAGGCTATGATTGTTTAGAATTTTTTCTATGGACGCTGTAAGCGATGCGACGTCAGGTTCGGTAATGATACCTGCGTGGGCTGCTTTGATTTCTGAAGAGATTTGAATGCCGGGTGTGATGATAGTGGGCAATCCGGAAACAAGTGCCTCTGCGACAGCAATGCCAAAGTTTTCAGAATGGGAAGGTAGAACAAAGGCATCGGAGCCTTGTAAAAGCAGATTTTTGTCGTAACCGGTTACGAAGCCAGCAAAACTGACAGAAGCAGAGAGCCCAAGGTCGCGAGTAAGCGTTTTCAAATGCTGACAATATTGGGGATCACCAGTGCCCGCTAGAATAATATGGCAAGGGCGTTTTTCTATTATCTGCTTGGCTGTCTTGAGAAGGAGTTCGGGTTGCTTTTTGTGGTGTAGGCGAGAGAGGAAGAGGAGAACAGGAACGTCCTGAGAAATTTGATAAGTAGTGTGGAGTTTTTCTCTGGCGTTAGGTATAGATTGAGGTGGGATAACACCGAGCGGAAGGGTGACGGTGGAGGTAAAAATGCCAAACTCACGGACGTTTTCAGCTTCTTCTAAGGAGGTGCAGTGAATAGCAGCAGCTTTCTTTAAGTTGCGCTGCTCGAAGAGGAGAGAAAAGATCTTCTTTTTGGTTGCACTTTGGGCTAAAGCCCATGGAGTGAGCTGTCCCATTGTACGGACAGTGTAAGGAATGCCCTTCCGACGGGCAACGGCGGCAGCACAGGTAGGTGGGTAGGAGAACAGATAGTGATTATCGACTAAATCGTAGGTGGGCAAGTTGCTCCAGAGCCAACGAGTGAGTGCTTTTGAGAAGATGAATTCTTTTAGAGGCGGGTATGTGTATGGGAGAAAGTGAACCGGAGCGGACAGGTTATTGTCGGTGTCGTAGAGATAATTAATTCGCCGATGAGTATGAACATCTGGCAAAGCTGACATACCATGGTTTGTAGTAGCGATTTCGGCATCTATGCCCAGTTGGTTTAGGGCATTCACTAAGTTTAGTGCAACTTGAGCTGGCCCGCCTAAGCCTGGACTGAGTGAGGGAATGACGTGTAAAATTTTCATTGATATGCGTACACTATAGATAACCGGCTAAGGTGTGTTTGAATTTTTCAAAGCCATAAGTTTCAATTACCTGCTGACGAAGTTTTTGAGGCTGATAGATCAGGGAGTTGGGATAGGTGCCTTGCAAGATTTTAACGAGGGTTTGAGCGATCTCATCTATGTCATCAGGATTGACTAGTGCTCCAAGGTTGCCATGGCACAGCGCATCAATAGCCCCATCTTGGTTACCGCCTAAGCAAGGTTTTCCGCAGGCAAGCGCTTCTAGATAAACAATGCCAAAGCCTTCACCCTTACTGGGCATGGCAAAAACATCGCAAAGATTATAGTGATCGCCAAGTTCTTCATCTGGGATAAAGCCAGTCAGGGTAACGCAGCTTTGTAGGTTGAGATCTTCGATTATTTTCCCTATGCGAGGGCGATCGCTGCCCTTGCCAACTAAAACATAGTGAACATCAGGAAGGTGATGTCGAATCTTATGCAAGGCGTTGAGAATGTGATCGTAGCCTTTGTACCCTTCGCTAGCATCTAACCGTCCAACAGTAAGGATAGTAGGCTGTTGGGGACGGAGATGGTAACGATCTAAGAGGTATTGAGGTTTGGGTGAAATTTGCCACCGCTGACTATCAAAGGTGTTTGGAAGGACGGAGAGTTGGCTGGAATCCAGGTTTTGTTCTTCAAGTAAACGATCACGGGTGTAGTGACTAACGGGCAGGATACGATCAGCATGACGTAAGGCTTTTTTCACAGCAGGCCGTTGAATATTCCATGCCTCTACACCATGAGCGACAGCCCAGTAAGAAACGCCGGTAAGTTGCTTTAGCCAGTAAGCAACAGGTGTAAAGTTTACATGTGTTGCAATAATGAGCTGAGGCTTTTGAAGTAATCCAGCCGCCAATAGTTGGCTGGCAAAGATAGGGGTACGCCAGGGCAGAGGATAGGTGCCTGAAAAGTGAAAACGAGTCGTATGCTGACGACTCTCAAAGTCGAAGGTTGAGTGAGTATCGTGCTTTAAGAAGACTTCGTAATCAGTTGACGCTGCTAGCTGATGTAAAGCCTGTAGTAGAAAGCTCGAATATACTTGAATGCCGCCCTTGAATTCGAATATATCAGGAAACCAGAGATGGTAAGTTTTATGTTGCATTAGGCTTGTAGTGACCTTCGAGCAACTCTTTAACCTTTTTACTCAAGGAGTGACGATAGTGTTTCCAGGTAAGTTCTTCTGCTTTTTTACGAGCGGCTTTTCCCATTTCGGATAAAGCTGCTGGGTTTTGATGGCACCATTCCAGCTTAGCTTTAAGTGCCTCAATATTACGAATAGGAATGATAAAACCTTCTATGCCATCGGTAATAATATCTGGGCCTGCGGTGTTCGGTGTGGTAATGATAGGAATACCGCAGGCCATGGCTTCTAAGAGCACTAGGCCAAAGCCTTCTACTAAGGAGGGAAACACAAATACACTGGCGTTGCCATAGAATTGGTTTAGAGAATAGTGAGGAACAGAAGGAATATGGCGATAGTTAGCGCCTTGTAGAGAGATACTATTTTTAGGGAATTCGTCGATGCCAACCAGAAGCAATTCTGCACTCGTGAGTTTGAGCTGTTGCCATGCTTCGAGGAGATAATGCACACCCTTACGAGGACCAACTCGACCGACAAACAACACCCGAAAGGTATCGTCTAGTTTGGGCTGGGGTCGAAAGTAGTCGATTGGTGAACCATAGGGAATGACCGTGATAGCTGACTCAGTTATTCCAATAGATAATAGCGACTGCTTGGTGAAAGAGGAGGCAACAAAAATATGATCGGCTAGCTTTACTTCTACGGCTTTGCGCTCCAGCTTCCAGTCAGGTTCACGAGTAGCTTGAAGGGCGGGGGCATATTCGGGAAAGCTCTTTGCCTCTTCGGTTTGGATTGCTTGTGCGGTTTGATAAAAGGCGATAGGAAGCTCATAGAGGCAAAGAATGCCCTGAGCTTTTGCAGCTGCGAAGGTGCTGGCGGCACCGTCTTCGTAGGCGTAAATGGCGTCAATACCATCTAGATGATGTCGCGCAACATGCTGATCTAGAGAAGTATACACCCAGTCAATCGGGCCATCTTTGCCGAGACCAAGTTGATCGCTCAGCTGAGTCTTAACTAATGCAATGCGTAAGGCTTCCCGTCCAGGGTACGTCTTCATAACTGCTCCTTTGGGGGCCACCCAAGTGCGCCGCTCCAGTTCCCTGAGAATCGGCCGGGCTATGAAGCCTGGAAGTCTGTGTAAGAACTGGTTGACTGTTCCCTGAGGGTTGTAAGCGGTGGTCGTGATGACCGCGCTTAGTAAGTTGGCTTCCGCAAGGGCCTGTGCCGCGTTGCGTGAGAAGGGGTTACTGGTGGGATGCACTAGAGAAATGCGAGGATTTGGCATGGAGCTGAGCCGTACGGTAGTAGGATTGCCATTGCGCGATATGCTCAAGGTGAGGGAGCAAAAAGATAAAACCGTAGAGAAACCACTGGAAGAGATTGGCGGTGTGGTTGTAGACGAGTTGACCGTTAAAGCTGAGTGCTTGGAGTAAAAAGGCGCTGAGTGCGAGCTGACGCAGTAGGGGGCGTTGAAGTTTCATGTAGGTTAGCCCGAGTAACCCCAAAAGCAGCAGCTTCAATCCGTACCAGAAGAAAAAACCAAAGGGTCCAATTTCTAGAGCAATACGTCCCATTTCTGATTCATAGTAAACCGGAATAAGTTCACCGGGGGGTAGCCCGAGCAAGTTACGGAGCATGGGGTTGGCCTGGAAGGTAGAACCAATGCCATAGCCATCTAGGGCTTTATATTGAAAGTTCGCAAATACTTCAGTGAAACTGCTAACAACTCGGTCTCCAATGTCTTGATTACTGGTAACGCGCAGCCAGAAATCACCAACTGCTTCGTAAAATTTCCAGAAGGCGACACCGAAGGCAATACCCATTGGCAAGATCAATTTCCGTATGTTGTGGAATAGCGTAGAGAGACCTGAGGTTGCTTGTAGGCCGAGAAAGCCAACGAGCATCAGGACACAAGTGATGATCAGTCCCCTGGAAGCGGTCATGAAAGCGGTGGTGACCAGCAGCGATAGTTCAGCGAGGGATGTCGATTGCCAGAGGCGTGACTGTTTTTGGGTCAGCAAAGGGAGTAGCAGGCACAGGCAGAAACCGAGGTAGACTGAGTAACCGGCAAGGTAGGAAAAGGTGCCGGTGACTCTGACGGCTCCCCCTGCGCCTACGGCAACGGCCATTTCTGCTTCATCCCAGGCATAAACATTAAGGGGGCTAGTGGGCGGGCTAAAGAACTGGGCAATAGCGAGTAAGCCAATGGGGATGAGCAGCAGCATATAGGATCGCAAGAAGCGGTAAAGGGCTGCTTCGGTCTCAAATAAATTAGCTACGAGCCACATCAGAGGGATATAGAGATAATAGTTTTTGAGCCCAAAGAAGCCGATGATGGGCGACCCCAGGCTGGGATTGAACGCCTGAGTGATTCCCCAGGCAAGGGATACCCCGACCATGGATAGGATTAAATTCTTGTAGGGAAGTGGCGGGCGCGGGGACGTGTCAAAGTAGAAAAACCGCAGATAGGCACCGATTAATACAAGGTCTTTTAGGAAATAAATGAGCTGGCTGGCTTGGGGAAAGGCCCATTTGCGCAGCGCTCCTTCTAGGACAGCGATGACCAAGGCAGCAATGACAGAGCGACGCCAGTTTTGGGCGGAGATCGAAATGACTGTGATCGAGACCACAATAATAATTAGGATGTTGGTCATTTTAGAGCAGTCTCAAAGATTTCCAGGTAGGCTTTTGCAATGGTTGTAGGATGGTGGCGTTCTAGGTGTGTGGATGCAGGTGCTCGGTAGCTGGCGAGTTGTTCGGGATGGCTCAGTAGGTAGGCTAGGGCTTTGGTCAGGGCTTGCACGTCGCCATTCGGGAAAGTCATGCCACAGGGGCCGATCGCTTCTTTTAAACCACCGTCCTCAGAGCCAACCACCACGCAACCACAGGCGATTCCTTCTAGGGCAACGATGCCAAAGGGTTCTTTCCACCGCGAGGGCACGACTAAAATCTGATGGGCATTGAGCAACTCAGCTAATTGATTGCCTACTTTTGCTCCTACAAAATCAACTTGGTTGTTGAGATTTAGTTGGTGTGTTTGGGCTTTTAGGTTAGCTTCTTCTGAACCTTTGCCTACAATCGTCAGAGTTGGGGTAAGCCCCTGAGACTTAAGTTTTGCTAAAGCTTCCAGCAACAAATCAACGCCTTTGTCAGATACTAAGCGTCCCAAGAAGATAAGTTGGCGATCGCGTTTGCTCTCAGGATTCAGAGCAAACACTTCGTTTTGATAGGGATTGGGGATGACGGTTGAGGGAAAAGCAATATGATCGGCAACGGCTTTGCTTACGGAAATATTAGTCGCCCATCGCAACAAAGCATGTTTGAGCCAATCTTGCCAACCCAGGGAGCCATCGGTGCGAGAATACCAGTTGTTATGTGAAACAATCCAGGGTTTGGGGTGAACTGTCAGAGAATGCAAGCCTTTGAGGCTAATGTTGGGCTGAAAGTAAACATGACACCAAGAGGTGAGGGCTAACAGTTGTTTGAAACTTGGTTGTCTAACTACTTCAAAGGGGAAGGATTCGGTGTCCGCGTCGAGAGTTTGAGAGACGAGTTTAACCTGATGTCCCTGCCTTAAAAACTCATGCGCCAAAATCGAAACTACGGTTTCCAATCCTCCAATGCTAGGACAAAAGAGAGGAGAGTAGATCAAAATTCTCACAATAACTCACCTAGCTTTTTCCTTTTCTATTAATAGACAGAGCGTATCTCCGGCAGTTGAATTAGGAAGAGCTAGTTCTAAAATATTAGCCGCTATTGTTGTAAACCTACGAGATACTAAAGACCCTTTGGCTGGATATCCCCACTGTTTTACAATTTCCAAAGAATAACGAGATAAGATTCGTTCAAGGGATGCGAGTAAAACAGGAGAAATATGAGTTGGATCTCCTTTCATGTCAAATGATTTCAATCTACCAGTGATCAGAAACCTTAGCCTGCAATCTAAAGAATGAATATTGGGAGTCGTCAACAACAAGTATCCATTTTCATCTAAATGCTTAGTAACGTGATTAAAGAAGTTTCCCAGGTTTTCTAGATGCTCAATAATTTCAATTGCAGTGATTAATCCGAATCGTTTCTCTTTAAGTCCCAAGTCGCCATCATCTAGGTTTGCTTGAGAGCAATTTGCTTTAGTAGATTTAAATTGCTTAGTATCTAAATCTATTCCGTGAAGATCTTTAAATCCTGATTTTCCTAAACGTTCCAACCAAGCGCCACTTCCACAGCCAATATCTAGAATTGATGTATCATAACTTATTTCAGGTAAATGAGGAATTAAGGATTGATGTAACCCGGTAATAGTGCGTTCTAAAAGTTGAATTTCTGACACTTTATCTCCTGGGTGCAATCAAATAGAAGTAGGATTAATTCTTAGAGTGGGTTAAGAGTACTCTTAACCTTGTTGAGAAATAATGTAGTTAGTAGCAACTGTAAAACACATCTGATGTTACTTGAATCCCCCTAATATCTTCGCTCTAAAAATTTGAGAATATGGGACTTGAAATGCTTTTCAACGGTAATGTATACTTGTGCATGCCTTTGAAACAGCTCTAAAGAATGCCTCGACATTTTCGAGGGGAGACCAAGCTTGCAGGTGTTTAGCAGCCAATTTTTTCATTGGGTTTAGTTGTTCAGGGTTTTTCAGAACCTTCTGCAAGATATTTGTAAGTACCTTGATGTCCCTGACAGGATAAACAAAGCCTGTTTCACCTTCACGCACCAAGTCGTATCTAGCTCCTACCCGGTCACTTACAATCACTGGACACCCGCATAACATGGCTTCGTTTACTACAACCCCAAATGGTTCGTATTCTGATGGCAATACAAACACATCAGAGGATGTATAGATTGCAGGCATTTGAGACTGATTAGCAAAACCTAAAAACTTGACTCGGTCTGCCGTTCCTGCTTCTATGGCTCGTTGTTCTAAGGGCGATCGCAAGGAGCCATCTCCTACGAAGACTAAATAGGTGTTGTCAACATCAGCTCGAATAAATGCCTCTAAAACGTCGTTAGGGCACTTCCAGGGTTGCAATTTAGCACAAAATAACACTACAACTGCATTGTCCGGAATATCCCACTGTTGCCGCACCGCCGACCGATCAACCTGCTTTGATTGGGCAGTCCACCAGTCGTTATCTATCACATAGGGCGTCAGGACTATCTTTTTCTCTGGCAGGCCGATTGAGCGCATTAATGCCACGCCTCCGCTGGAGGGCATCGCCACCACGTCGGCCAAACCAAACAGGTAAAACCATACCCACCGTTTAATCCAGGCTTTCCACAGTTGCTTATCGCGCGAGGTGAGTTGGTGGCTGTCTGTGCCAAACATCACTGGAGTGCGGGTGAGCTTTGCAGCGATTAGGGCTATCCAAAAGCTGAGATAGATATAGCCCGTTAGTAAGATTACCGCATCAAACTTTTCCTTGTGAATAAAGCTCCATAGGTCGGGGTTGTTTAATCCCCAAAAACGATGCAAACCAGGATTAGAAGCTTTATTCTTTAGTTGTACCCATGGATAGCCATCTAGCAGGGGTACATCCCAGGCGATGTCTCGACCAAAACCCGGGTCATATCCGGCTTCTGCCCCCTGCATGCTGCAATAGGCTACCAAGATGTCAAGGTTGGCATGGTTTGCCATGACTCGAAAGATTGGAGCCGAGTATTGAACAGGATGGGAGGCAACAATCAAGATTCGATATTTGTCTTGGTACATGCTCTGCTTTAAATCTCTTCTTAGGGTTACGCCTGATACACGGCCAGTACCTCAGTTGCCTTTTCTAAGGTTGGACTGTCCATGGGAGTGAGGGTATAGTC
>JBARVU010000095.1:0-40219 GCA_049646425.1 Phormidesmis sp.
TGAGAAGACCTCGTGGGCTAGAAAATCATTACTCAAGAAATTAGCAGCAACGATATCGTCAACGCTGGAAAGGCTGTTTAGAGAACTGGGCTTTGGAGAATTTTGATAGCATTGAAGCCCATCCGAGCATATGCATCAGAGTATTCCCGGTAATCTTTCCAGACCAACCAAATTTGATAGAAAAATTCCGTGGAAACCACATGTCTTTAAATCACAGCCTCTAAAAAATCCTCCACACATTGCTGGACTTCGTTCAGCTATCTCAAAGATCCTCGCCGTCGTGAACATTGGAAAGGGGGCTTTGGACAATCAGAACCGTAGGCATCTCCTTCGACGAACATCTGCCTATGAATTCAATGAAATTGAAGCACGATTTCGACTTTATTGAAACCCCGTATTGTCAACTTTAAACAGTACGACACGCGCGCTTCTAATCAGCACAATTCCATCAGAAATATAGATAAGTTCCCTGTCGGCAAACCCCGTATATATACGGTTAATAGGTTAAATTAGCTGTCAGTAACACCCTGGTATATATACGGTCAATAGACTATAGAAATCGTCAGCTGTTCAAACACGACTGTTTTCGCAAAAGGGCGATTGTTATAAATAAGATGAAGAAGTCTTGTATCCGGACGGAGTTCGACGATCCAAACCCTATGGAGAAGCTCTAGCGGGTATTTTTTGACTACGCTTGCGATCGCTACAATAGAATTAACCTTTCAATTGGCTTACTATGCTGAAGTTTCAGCCGCCCGGCTTCGGTCAAAAATCAGTACCTACACGACTGGGTCAGGTCGCCTATTACACCCCTGTCGCATCGATGTATCAGACGCATACTGACCAGTCGACGGTCGTTTTCTTTCACAATTTTGGGGGCGGTGCCTCAGCCTATGAGTGGTCGAAGGTATATCCGGTGCTGGCGACCCATTACCCTTTAGCTGCACCTGATTTAGTGGGGTGGGGCGCGTCCAGTCATCCTGCTCGCCGCTACTCTACAGAAGATTATCTGAACAATATTAAAGACTTCATTGAGCAGATTGCGGCAGCACCTATCGTGGCTGTCGCTAGCTCATTTACAGCGGGCTTAGTCATCAGGCTCGCGGCCAGTTGCCCTGAGCTGTTTGACCGTTTGTTCTTAACCTGTCCGGCAGGCTTTAGAGACTTTGGCGCTGGCGCTGGCCGACGGCTTCCCGAACCGATTATTAACGCCCCCTTTGTGGATAAAGCTATCTATGTGCTAGGGGCGATGAATGAGCTAGCGGTGAGGAACTTTCTAGAAAACTTTTTGTTTGCACAGCGCGATCGCCTCTCACCTGAAACCGTTGCCGCCTACCTGGCCTCTGCCCAACAGCCCAACGCTGAATACGCAGCGCTTTCTTTTTTGAGAGGCGACCTCTACTTTGATCTGGCCCCCTATCTTACGCAGCTGACAGTGCCAACTGCGATGGTGTGGGGCGAAAAAGCTCAGTTTACGCCCGTGACGCTTGGCCGCCGGTTTGCCAGCTTAAACCCGGAAGCCGTGCAGCGATTTCAGGTAGTATCAGAGACTGGCGTACTGCCTCACTTAGAGCAGCCGGGGATAGTAGCTGCTTTGCTGTTAGATTGGCTAGCGGCTGGCACGTCAGAGTCGTGAACAGAGGGCGAACAGGATTCGGCGATGAACCAGTACTTTGCAACTGTAGCTAAAGGCCTAGAACCGCTGCTTGTGCAGGAGCTAGCGCAGCTCGGGGCAAAGGAGGTTGAGCCAGGGTTTTGTGGGGCGGCCTTTAAGGGCGATCACACCCTTCTCTACCGGGTCAACCTGTGGGCCAGACTGCCGTTTAGAATTTTGCGCCAGCTGGGCGAATTTGACTGCGAGGACGAGAGTGACCTGTTTGCAGGCGTGCAGCGGATTGACTGGAGCGAATACCTGCGACCTGACAACACGCTGGCGGTGACGGCTACCGGCAAGACGGAGGCGCTCAACCATACGCATTTCACCGCTCTTCAGGTGAAAAATGCCATTGTGAGCCAGCAAACTAAGAAGTTTGGCGAAAGATCAGATGTTGATACGCAAGCCCCCGACGTGCGGATTAACCTGCATCTGCGCCATGATCGGGCCACGCTTAGCCTCGATAGCTCGGGCGATAGCTTGCATCGGCGCGGCTATCGGCCAGCGGTGGGGGCGGCTCCTTTGAAGGAATCGTTAGCGGCGGCGCTGATTCAGATGACGGACTGGCAGCCAGGGCAAGCGTTTTTCGATCCGCTGTGTGGATCGGGGACGCTACCTCTGGAGGCGGGCTTGCGTTCACTTCAAATCGCCCCTGGCCTTTTCCGTGAACGCTTTGGCTTTGAAACCTGGCCGGGCTATGACGATGACCTGTGGGAGGGCATGATTGCTGAGGCAGAAGCTCAGCAGAAAGCAGAATTGGCGGCTTTCGTGGGGGGGAGCGATCGCGATCCTAACGTACTCATTCAGGCCCACAGCAACGCTCAGCAGTGCGGCATGGAGCACCTGATCACCTTTCAACAAAAAGATCTCGCTGACGTAGAAGCCCCCACCGACAGCGGCACTCTGCTGTGCAATCCACCCTATGGCGATCGCCTCGGCAAAGACATCGACCTCGGCGCATTCTACAAACTACTCGGCAACGTACTGAAGCAGCGCTTCAAAGGCTGGACAGCCTACGTCTTGAGTGGCAACAAAGCTCTCTCCAGCAACATTGGCCTCAAGTCAGCCTCTCGCACGCCGGTGTACAACGGCGCGCTCCTCTGCCAGCTCATGAAATATGAACTCTACTAATTCTAAAACCCTTTATTTCAGAAGGTTTCAAGATTGGTTTTTAATCCCTGTATTAAATTTGCATTAATCTGGTGCTCAATAAGCCCTTTAGAAGCGAGTTTTGCTCTGTTTACCACCCCCAGGTGCCAGGGCCACCTTTGAAGGGGCCGACAACGTCGCTGGTAATCCACCCGGCATAGAAGTTGCCAGCCTGGGATTGTACTTTCTCACCCTCTACATAGCAGGCATCCATCGGTCCGGGGTAGAACCCTACGTACCCTTTGAGTTCTTGGTAGGCAGGAAAAATCTCCGGGTAGTACCAGGCCACATCTTTGGCCTGGCGATCGCCCACCTGCAGCGTATAGTAATTGGCCCGGCCCTTCCACTCACAGTAGGTGGAGTGGGTACTCGGCATCAGATATTCTGCTTTAATGTCATCCAATGCAATGTAGTAGTTAGGTGGATGACTGGTTTCTAGAACCCTTTTAGCGCGGCGGGTATCAGCGATCAGCTCACGGTTAAAAATAATTCTAATATGCTTAGTCACCGCTTCAGTTCGGGGGGGCCGAGGGTAATTCCATACGGATTCTTGATCAGCGTTGGGAGGAATGGGATCAGGTCGCATGGGCAATCATCTGATGTAGTTGACGGCTTGTATTTTAGCGCTGAATCTCTCATTCAGCTTTGAGCACATCACTATCTTTTGTCACTAGAATCGTTTTGTCTCCAGTTTATGCTGAGCGATCGCAGCTGCTGTCGTTCTGGTTTGCTGAGCCCTTCAGGGTCGAATCGGTAGCGATAGTGTAGGGCCAGCATTGTTTGGAAAATGCTGTACTGGGTGAGGGAAAGATTTGTGTGAAGGCGATCGCACCACTGCAAAAAAGTCTCCGCCGGCAAGCGTTCCAGCCCTTGCCCGTTTAGCTGCGCTTCAATCTGATACAGTTCTGAATCCAATCCATTGGGCGGCTGTAAGCCTGAACCTGGGCCACTCTCTTTTGCCGTATTTTTCTGTTGCCCTTGAAATACTTGAATAGAGCGCCAAAGCAGATAACAAAAGAGCGGAATCACAATCATCAACACCTCTCTGAGGCCAAGTTCTCCCAGCTGACGAATCCGGTAGGCGCTCTGAAACCCCAAGAAGGCAAAAAAGTCTGGAACGACCTGAAAAGGAGAGCTCATGGCTTTTTCTTGGGCGATCCAGACAGATGGGGTAGTGTCTACGATCTGCCAGCGATCATCGAGATACACCAGTGTCCAGGCATGGGCATCTCGGCTGCGGACGATGTATTGCCCTTCGAGCGGGCTAAATTCGTGGGCGGAGTATCCCACAGCATAGCGGGCCGGTATCCCAGCGCCCCTTAGTAATAGAGCAGTGGCAGAGGCAAAATATTCGCAGTGGCCAGCTTGCGTATTCAGCAAAAAATCAGAGACAGCAGTGGTGCCTGTTACAGGCCGGAGTAGATCTAGAGAATATTGAAAATCTTGAAAGTAGGCCGCGATCTGGCTGACGGTTTCACGGTCGGATCTTCCCTGAGTAGATTCTCCTGCTATGCCTAGCTGAGTAAGAACAGTTTCGATGGCGGCTCTATCTACATCAGGAATCTGCAGGTCTGCGGCGGTCGGACGAGCCTCGAGTGAGCGTAGGTTCTCTCGAAAATGAACCTGGTAGGCAGCGCTGCCTTTGGCATTTACCTGCACTACGCCGTATTGGTTGCGCTGCATTTCTTCGACGGGCAGCTGCTGAATGGCAGAGGTGCCTTTTGGCAAGGTTAAAATGCCGTCGCCGCGTTCTAGGTCAGTGGAGATGGTAATGGTCGTGTCTTGTTCACTGGCAGGGCCCAGTATCCAGTCGCCCGCTTGGTCGCCGGGGGGGACATCGCTGAAAAGAGAGTTGACGGCAACCCAGGCAGAAAGCTGGTATTCGTTGTAGGCGGCTTCTTGTAGAAGCAGAGGGAAGGTAGGTGCGTCGGTATCGGCGGGATCAGCTAAAACTCTGAATGCGATGCGATTGGAGAGCTTTAGCCGACCGATGGTACCCATGCGGGTGGTGGTGCCATCGGGGTTGACAGCGCCGCTGCTGATGTCGCCAATCATAGCGATGACTTGCGCTTCTAGCTGTTGCTGAAAGTGAGCGAGCTGACGGTGACCGGCAAATCCGATCCCAGCCGATAGACAAAAGAGGAGTAGCCAGAGAATGGGCGCGGCGCGTTTGGAGCGAAATGGCCACAGGAAAATGCCGAGGAGGAGGGTTGCTCCGATATAAAAGAAAGCGTGCTCGCTCTCGGTGGCGCTAGCTGCAACCAGGCACGTGCCAAAATAGAGCGTGTACAGATTAATCGGACTACGCCCATTTGCGTTTGCGTGATTAACCCCGGACTGGGGTGAGAAGGATGACTTAGAGAATTGTTCGATGAGTAAGGCTTGCACGCCAAGACCGTAAGTTTGGGCGACCAGCAGCGGCAGTCCGGCGACAGGTAGCCATTGAAACAGCGTGTAGATAAAAACCGTTTTTTTGACAGTGACGATAATCACAAACAAAATAGCCAAGAGTGCCAAGCAGAGTTTGGCAGCTTCTTTTAGGTCGGAAAAGGAGATTTCCCAGCGCTGCCGGATGACATGGCGCGCTTCTAGAATCAGGATAATGGGCAGGGCGATGAAGAAGAGTCCGGTTTGGTAGCCCCAAAGAGCGATCGCCAAACTACACAAGCTCGCCTCGTCAATGGCACCAATGCCTGTTTGCAGTGTTCTCAGGAGAGATTTCATAGCGCTAGTAACCCTGCTTGAATATTGTTCACCGTGAGCACCTGTAAGCTGCTTTGCTTGTCTTTTAGGCAGCTTTGATCGGGCGGTTCTGGCAGTCCTTCTGCGGGAGCGACAACTAGTACTAGAACGGGAATGCCTGCGGACTGGAGCTGTTCGATCAGCGTTTGGCGATCGCGATCCCAGGCAAGAAAAATGCAGATACAGCCGCTGAGGAGGGAAAGACGCGATCGCACGACCGGCCACAACTCAAATGCCCTATCCTGACAGGGCAGCACAGAAGCCAACAGTTCTAAGAGCTGCTCGGTTTGGCCGAGGCCGCGCCCCGTGGTAAAGCAATGGGCCTCGCCACTGACGAAAACCGTGTCTAATAAGGATTCTTGGGTTTGGACAGAGCAGGCAAGCGAGATGGCGATCGCCACGGCTGCTTCCATCACCTCGCTATAGTCTTCTGCCTGAAACGTATCTAAAATCAGCGCATGGCGCACCGAATACTCTGCCTGCTCTTCTTTAATCACCGGCTTGCCTAGCTTAGCCCAGCTTTTCCAGTGAATCTTACGCGGAGAATCGCCGGGGCGATAGTCCCTCAGCGCTCGGAACTCCTCCGAGTCTCCGACAGAAGCGGCGAACGTCAGCCCATCAGACTGATGCCGCCGACTTCCGGGTAGCTGAATGGCCGGCAGCTCATAGCGCCGAGGTAAGATCAGCACCGATTGAGGAGATGAACAAGAGACACAGCGATTCACCAAACCCAACGGCTCAGGGAAAGCGAGCGTCAGCGTTTGAAACCGCAGCAGCCCTCGGCGCAACGGCACCACCTCACCCATCGCCTCTGTTTCTCCTTGGCCGACCAGCGGGGGTAAATCTACCCTTGGAGCGATCGCCCACCGTCTCTGTACTATCAGCCGCAACCAATCGCTTCTGCTTTTACGCTGCCGTACCAGTCCTTGGAACGTGCGAAAGTTCGGAAACGAATCGGCGAAGGACTCGATCAAGCTGATCCCCCGTTGCGGTCTGAGATTCTTTCGGGGATTGTTGTTAGTGATGACAATCCGATATTTTAGAGGAATGCCAACCGTGCCAAATCGAGGTAGTTTGCGAGTTGCGCTGAATCGATAGCGACCAAAGCGACTGAGTAGAATGCTGACGAATAATATTGCGAGCAAAAAAACAAAAATCTGATAGGAGATACTACGCTTGATATCTAGCCCAATCAGACCAAACACAAACAATCCACCCACTAGGCACCAGCCACTAGGCGTAAGCTGTTTGAGAAACCATAGCCGTAACCTGTAGTTTAGCCGCAGCAGTCGATAAATGATACGATTCATCATCGCTAAGCCGGTACAGGAAGCGTCTTCAAAATATCGGTTATTACCCGTTCGGCAGTTTCACCGGAAAAGCGAGACTGGGCTTCCATCACCAGGCGGTGGGCTAATACCGGCACCGCAATTTCTTGAATATGGTCGGGGGTAACAAAGTCGTAGCCATCAAACAGTGCCAGAGCCTGAGCGACCTTCATCAGGGCAATCGACCCTCTTGGGCTCGCCCCTAGCTGCACGCCCTCTGCCTGACGAGTGGCAGTCACAATATCCACCACATATCGCTTCAGTTCTAAGCTCACCCGAATTTTCTGAACCTGCTGCTTCAGCCTGAAGATATCGCCAATCGAGACACAAGGCCGCACCTTTGTAATCGGATGCGCCTCGATCTGGTTCGACAGAATCTCAACCTCATTTTCAGGTGAAATATAGCCCAGGCGAAACTGTAGGGCAAAGCGATCCATCTGCGCTTCTGGCAAGGGGTACGTGCCACGAGCGTCAATCGGATTCTGGGTGGCAATGACAAAGAAAGGATCGCGGAGCTGGTTGAGGGTGCCGTCAATACTGACCTGAGATTCGGCCATTGCCTCTAGCAAGGCCGATTGAGTACGGGGAGAGGCACGGTTGATTTCATCTGCGAGGACGATGTTGGCAAAAATGGGGCCTTCATGGAATTGGAAGCTGCGGGTTTCCGGGTTGAGAATAGAAATGCCCAGGATGTCGGAAGGGAGCAGATCCGGGGTGAACTGAATACGCTTGAAGGCAACATCGACAGAGAAGGCCAGGGCTTTGGCCAGGGTTGTTTTGCCGGTGCCGGGATGATCTTCTAGCAGCACATGGCCGCCACTGGCGAAGGCAGCAAGCAGCTTACGGACGGCAGTGGGCTGACCTTTGACGACTTGCTGAATGTTGTCAGCTAGGCGCTGATAAATGGCTTGGCCGGAGAGATTTGAGGGTGCGGCAGAGACAGTTGATACCATGATCGGGGAGGGAAACCAAGCTCAGGGTACCCATCCGATGGACGTTTCCCCTAGGACTGTCTCAGAATCTAAGCGCAGACGATCTGTGAGTGATACTCAGCTTCGCTCATCAGATCTAGCGTGCTCTCTACCCGGTCTAAAAAGACTTTGCCGTTGATGTGGTCGTATTCGTGCTGGATGATGCGGGCGACAAAGTCAGTAAAGATTTTTTGCTGCTGCTCGCCGTGGCGGTCGGTGTAGATAATCTCGATTTCTTGGGATCGTTTTACTTTTCCGCGCAGGCCCGGTACGCTCAGGCAGCCTTCCCAGTCTTCAATCTGCTGATCGGAATAGGCCACTATCTGCGGATTGATCATGGGCGTGGGGTCCATCATGGGCGCGTGCAGGTAGCGCAGGTTGGGCCGCGAGGCGACGATGAAGAGCTGTAGGCTGGTCGATACTTGAGGGGCGGCAATGCCGACGCCGTTGGCCTTGAGGGTCGTTTTGATCAGGTTGTCTATAAGCTTTTGGACAGCGGGATCTTGGATGTTTTGAATGGGGTGAGTGGGCGATCGCAACACCGCATTGCCCAGCTCTGCGACTTCCAGTACTTTAGCCATGATACGAACAGTTGCTTCATCAGACAGTTTAACACCGCGATTCGCTCCTGACGTCAAACCCAGCGAGCGATCAGCAGCCTGATCTTAAAAGTCTTGATCGCCTGCGATTTTCCTGACGACCCATTGTCGAAACTCTTTCCTGGCCATGCCCTGATCCACTACCTGCGCCCGAGCCACGTACTGCGCGATGATTTGCTGAATTGGCCAGCCGGGGAATGAAGGACTTTCGCTCACCTCAACATATTGACCGTCTTGTAAACAGTCGATCCTTAGCCTTCCGGCCTCATAAAGCCATAGTTCAGGAACGCCCAGTCCTTGATACGCTTTCAGCTGAGTTTTAGAAGTGACTTCTATTTCAACCGCCAGATCGGGTGGTGGCTCCACCGTTAGATCGATTCGGCGCTTGCCTAAAACTTGCCTGTAATTATTGATGTAGAAGCAGTCATCTGGCTCTACAGCCTTCTCCATATTTTCGTTTTTGAACGTTGTAGACCCAAAGGAAACGCTAGGGATCTCCAACTCATCCAGCAGGATTTTTACAAAGTCACCAATACAGGCTTTTGAAACTTCGTGCTCAGGGAGGGGTGCCACAATCGATAGTATCCGGTCACTATAGGCAATACGAGTATTGCGGTGCTCGCCTAGCTCTTGCAGAATGGCCTCAAAATCCTGCCATTCTACATCTTGCAGTTCAACAGTTTGGCCGACGGGTACTCTTATCTGTTTGACCTGAAGCATCGCCATCATCTTTCTGCCTTGCTAACCAGAGGTAATCTACGAATGATATTTAGATGGACCTATTAAATTTAACGTATTCTCCACTCAATCTAACTAGATTTTGGACTGAAAAGTCGTGGATGTTTCAAATTAGGTGAGTAGGCGATCGCAACACTACGCTCCGCTAATGACAATTATGAAGCTAACGTTCAGGCAGAGGGTCAACGCTGCACCGATCATGACACCTTTGAGGGTAGCCCAATGTCTTCTTCGCCTCAGCCATATCGCCCAGGGAACAACATACAGCATCTGAGAAACGCCAATCCCAAATATCGCCAGCAACAATCCGTAGTGCAGTAGATACAAAAAATCTAATGGCTGCCCACCGCCTAGATAGGCAGGCGAAACCAGCAGTCCTACAGTCCATCGCCTTAGTAGCTCAAGCGCAACAACTAGGGCCGTATTGCAAAGACACAAGAGGATCAGGCCAAAAAGGATGTTGCGCCCATTATTGAATAGATTCATTGGAGCAAGATTAGATAGCAGCCTCCGTTGAGTAACGCTGTGAGCACCATCCCGACTATCACGCCCTTTAGCGTTCCAAAGCGACGACGATAGAGACAGACGATGCAGAGCGGGAGCCCATAGACAAGCTGAGTAGCGCCGATAAATAGCATTGCACCTAATATCCACTCGTCTAGCGGGTAGCCCCAAACTAGACGAGGGAGTTGCTGTAAGGCGCCGTGTGTAAAGCCAAAGATAATTAGCAATCCTTCAGCAACCAGATGACATAGCAGGAGCAAGCCTATGCCTTTGCGGATACCGCTCGCGCCATTCGGATTATTCTCTCTGTTCATTGGCCACATTCAGAAGAGAAGCTTGCAATAGATCCAACGACAGTCTTTGCTATTTATACCCCTCTCAATACCTCCAACATGACGATAAAACAGCCACCGTTAAGCAGTAATGTTAGCACCGCTCCGATAATGACGCCTTTGGCAGTATCCACACGGCCCTGTCGGTGAAGCCAGATGCAAAGCGGAACAACGTAGAGAAGCTGAGTGAGTCCAATACCAAAAATTCCAAATACTGCAATACCTGCGAGTTGAGACGCGACCGGTATAATCGAACTTGACCAAATCAGTAAGCCTAGCAACAGCACGGCCCCTACATGACACAGCATGAGAACAATAATGCCGACAAATACATTCATGGGTCTATTTTGCTGAGTCATTTTTTATCCAGGGTAGGCGCATCCAAAGCAATATCCCATTAACTTCGATTGGCAACTAAATGATGGCCAGCGCTCCCCTCGCGGTAGAACATGTTGTAGGTATCGAAAGGAATAATCCGGCCGTCAGGATGAACAATGTGAATGCAAGAGCGTTTGACTGAGCGCACGTCAAAGTTGTAAGCGTCTAGAAACTGCACGATGGTGATGCGGAAAACATTCTCGTAGGTGATGCCCGCTGGGGTGGGCAGCAGGGGTAGGCAGCAAAGCAGCTGTTTTAGGGAAGTGGTGGCCGAAGTGGGGGAATGACGAGTCGAGAAGAGATCGAATATCTTCTTCTTTAAGTCTTCGCTCTGTTCGTACAGGATGCTGTTGGGCACAGTCTCCACATAGGCTTCTGGCGAGATTAGGCTGGTGAGCGGAATTACCTGACCTTTTGCCTTGAGGGCGTAGGCCATCGCTAAGCAGTCTGGGTGGCAGGGCACTGGCAAGATGTCTTCAGGAGAGAAGTAGTCGCTCTGTTCTAGAATGGCGCGGCGGACTTCGGTGAGGGTGTAGCGATCGCGCCCCGCTTCAAAATCCTCCAGTCTCCCGGCTACTTGAATTGGCTGAAAAGTCACCCCGCGCACGCACTTCTGAGTCAGCGCATGGTCAAGTATTTTGCCGATCTCACCGTCGTTGAGTCCTTTTTTGACAGTGACGACTAAATTCGTGGAGATGTTGAATTCGTTCAGGTGGGTGAGGGCACGTGAACGCACCCCTCTCAAATCTGCCCCCCGCAGTTCCTTCAGCGCCGCCGCCTCAAAGCTATCGAACTGCAAATACACCTCAATCCCCGGCATGTACTCCGCCAGCCGTTCGCAAAACGCCCGATCTTTCGCAATCCGCACCCCATTGGTGTTAATCATCAAATGCTGAATCGGTCGCGCTTTTGCCAGCTCCAAAATCTCAAAAAATTCAGGATGAACCGTCGGCTCGCCGCCGCTGATCTGCACCACCTGCGGCGACCCCTCGTTCGCGACAATCGCATCCATCATCTGCGCAATTTGCGCTAGAGAGCGATGGCGACGTGGCGCATGGCCTGCTTCCACCTCAGCACCAGAATCGGCATAGCAAATCGGGCAGGCCAAATTGCACTGATCGGTCACCTCTACCAGCGTCAGGCAGCTGTGCTGCTCGTGGTCGGGGCAGAGGCCGCAGTCATACGGACAGCCATACTTGATCGGCGTATTGAATTTCAGCGGCATATCGGCTGGCTTGATGAAGTCATTACACTTTTTGTAATAGTCCACATCGTCTGCGATCAGCACTTCTTCGCGCCCATGAATCAGACAGTGCTTGATCAAATACACCTTGTCGTCGCGAAAAATAACTTTGGCTTCTACCTTGTTCAGACAGGTAGAACACACACTATTGGTCAGCGCGTAAAAGAGATAGGGGCGAGTCGGCATCGGCATCATCCAAACGTTAATAACGCCATAACCGCACCATTCGCGCCAGCGACTTGACGTAGTACAGCAGCCCGCCCACACAAGCAAGCTGAATCGCGCTCAGCCCAAGCAGCGGACGAAATTCGGGCTTGATAAAGTCTATGAAGAACCGAAAGCCGAGGTAGGCAATCATATAAACCTTAAACAAATCGCCCTCACGACGAAGTCTGCCCTCGTACCCACGCAAAGTGACAAACAGCAGCAGCAAAAAGCCAATCTCATAGAGCTGAGTCGGGTGCCGGGAAATACCATCGCCAAAGTCAACGCCCCAGGGCAGCGTAGTCGCAGTGCCGTAGGTGCGATCGCTCAATCCCGTCAAAAAACACCCCACCCGACCAATCGCCGTCCCCCACAGCACCGAATACACAAAGCTATCGCCCGTAGAGCGCCGCACGCCAATCAGCTTTTTAGTCACCTCTACGCCGACTAACCCGCCCAGCAGCGCCCCGACAATCGTTTTACCCTGCAAGATCATCAGCGCAAATAGCCGCCAGTCCTGACCCAACATATCAAAATGCTGCAGCATCACCAGCAGCTTAGCCCCGAGCAGGGCACCAACCAGCGCCCCTACCGCCACAGAGGAGCGCTGAGACGCCGAGATACCAGACGATGGCTCTCCTCTAGCCAAGCGCCGAAACAAGCTAATATACAGGCCCACCGCATAGGCTAAAGCCTCCATCACAACATGAGGATGCAGTCGCAGCGGCCCCAGCGAAAAGTACACCGGAAAAGACATTCCTGGCTGTCCCTATCGCCGCGTCGTCTGTACCGGATAATCGCCCGGTCGTACCGACAGCTCTACCGTCTGCCCACCTCGATCTACGCTGATGGCGATCACCTCGCCCACCGCCGTATCCGCCACGATCTGCTGAACTTCGTCTGCTTCGGTGATGCGCTTGCCGTTCATCGACAAAATCACATCGCCTAGCCGCAGCCCTGACTGAGTGGCCGGTGAATTGCGAGCAATCCCCAAAATCACCACCCCTTCTTCGGCCTGTAGCCGCAGCTCTGATCTTTGGTCGGCGTTGATTTCTTCTTTGAGCGCTACTGTCAGCGTGCGCATTTGAATGCCCAGATAGGCATGTTCGACCCGGCCATTGGCCACGAGTTCATCGGCGATCGCCCGCGCCTGATTGATCGGAATCGCAAAGCCTAGTCCCTGCGCATTGCCAATAATCGCCGTGTTCACTCCGATTACGTCACCCTGCTCATTCAGCAGCGGGCCGCCCGAGTTGCCCGGATTGATCGCCGCGTCGGTTTGAATAAACTGCACTCGCTTATCGGGCACCCGAATCTGAGCGCTGGTTCGACCAGTGGCGCTAATAATGCCCGCTGTTACTGTGTTGTCTAGACCTAGCGGATTGCCGATGGCGATTGCCCATTCTCCTGGCCGCAGCGTATCGGAATTTCCCACAGTGACCGTTGGCAAATTAGCCGCATCGACCCTGATCACCGCCACGTCCGTCAGCGAATCTTCGCCTATCACTTCACCGCGCAGTTCCCGGCCATCTTTAAAGGTCACCGTCACCGCATCGGCCCCTTCGACCACGTGAGCATTGGTCAAAATAATGCCGTTCGCATTGAGGATAAACCCTGACCCTGTGCCCCGCTCCACGCGCTGAGTAGGCTGCTCAGGAACGCCCATATCACCAAAAAAGTCCCGAAAAAAGGGGTCGTCAAAAACGCCTGGGCGGCTGCTTGTCGTCACCGTGCGCGCAGAGTTAATTCGCACCACCGCCGGCCCAACCCGCTCTACCGCCGAGGCAATAAAATTGGCGCCGCCCACCAACCGCTCTGTCCCTGTGGCCTGGGCAAGCAAGTAGGATGGCTCACTGCGCGTCAGCCCATCGGCAAGATCTGCTGATCGCGTTAGCTGGACTTCTTCGTATTGCGGTGTCTCATCATCAAGGGTCGCAGCTGGTTGAGAGCCCGTACGGCTCGTTACCAAAAGCGCCGTACCCGCACTGACTGCCGCCATCAGGCCATAGGTCAGGAGAGGGCGAGCCACGCCAGTGACAGATCCCAGCCGCTTTCGAGTCGTCTTTTCTAAGTGATCGTGCTTTTTAGGATGTATCATGACCTGCCTGCTGCTGTTGTCATTGTAAGTTTTTTTGTTCTAACAGATTACAAAAGGCGGCAAGGGTCTCTAGGGTGACAGTTCTGTCAGACGTCTCAGCCAGTGAGAAATCGGTCAGTCACTGATCGGATTCAGCGGTAAGTCAGGATGCGATCGCAGCGGCATCCGAAAACGTGATCGCGCTAATTCACCACATATGCAGATTTCTTCAGCCACTTAAGACGCTATATCTAGTACTCTAGAAAGTCCCCGTAGATTGCGCCTATGACATTTACGGTTGGCCTATTTGTTAGCGACCCCAAAG
The DNA here is from genome assembly GCA_049646425.1 of Phormidesmis sp. GTDB lineage: Bacteria > Cyanobacteriota > Cyanobacteriia > Phormidesmidales > Phormidesmidaceae > Phormidesmis. Next base: position 14,245 of record JBARVU010000095.1, read on the forward strand.
AAAACCGTCGAGGTGGATCTGTGACTCAAAGAAATGAAGATCTTTGGAATCAAGTCCTGACAAAGCTCGAAAGTCAGCTGAGCGGACCCACCTTCGAGACCTGGATTAAGCCCACCCGCATTCAGTCTCTTTCAGAAGAGCAGCTGGTGCTCCTGACAGTCAATCCATTCGCCCGCAACTGGCTGCAAAAGCACTACTTAGCCCAGATTTCTCAGGTCGCAGCGGAGGTGCTAGGCCATAGCGTGACGGTCTCTATTACAGCGACCGATGAGGTGGCCGCAGCCGCAGTGCCCAGCGACGCAGCCCTGAGTGCATATCCAGCCGTCGCCTTGCCCGCTGACAAACCCGACAGTAAGTCTTCAGACCTCAATTCGAAGGCCGTCTTCTCCCGCTTTGTCGTCGGCGCAAATAACCGTATGGCCCACGCCGCCTCGCTGGCCGTCGCCGAATCGCCCGGACGAGAGTTTAACCCGCTGTTTTTATGTGGTGGCGTCGGCCTCGGTAAAACCCATTTGATGCAGGCGATCGGTCACTACCGCATGGAAAGCGATCAGGAGGCGCGAGTAGCTTACGTCTCAACAGAGACTTTCACGAACGATCTGATTGCCTCTATTCGCCGCGACACCATGCAGCGCTTTCGGGAGCAGTACCGGGAAGTCGACGTGATTTTGGTAGACGATATTCAGTTCATTGAGGGCAAAGAGTACACCCAGGAAGAATTCTTTCACACCTTCAATACCCTGCACGAAGCCGGTAAGCAAATTGTCCTGGCCTCTGACCGCCCGCCGAACAAAATTCCCCGACTTCAAGACCGGCTGTGCTCACGGTTTTCGATGGGGCTGATCGCCGATATTCAGTCGCCCGATTTTGAGACACGCATGGCAATTTTGCAAAAGAAGGCAGAGTATGAGCAGGTTGCTATTTCTAGAGAGGTAACCGAATACATTGCCTCGTCCTATGTCTCCAACATTCGTGAGCTAGAAGGGGCGCTGACCCGGGCTATTGCCTATACTTCTATCTCAGGACTGCCGATGACAGTGGAAAATCTAGTCCCTGTCCTCGACCCGCCCGCAGAGCGCGTGGAGTCATCGCCTAAAGCAGTCATCAAAGCCGTCTCTGATGCTTTCAAAATTTCCGTAGAAGACCTCAAAAGCAACTCCCGCCGCCGCGAAATCTCACTGGCCAGACAGGTAGGGATGTACCTTATGCGCCAGCACACTGACCTCAGCCTGCCGAAGGTCGGTGAGCAGTTTGGCGGCAAAGACCACACGACTGTCATGTATAGCTGTGACAAGATCGCTCAGCTGGTCAAGCGCGATCTCAATTTGGCCCAGCGGATTCGGGAAGTGAGCGATCGCATCACCATCCTCTCTAGCCACTGACCCTCGCCAAACAGCCAAAGCGCTAATAGCCCCTATCAACAGCCGCTGCACCGAGCTGTTAATAGGGGTTCATTTTTGGCGGTAATCCGAGCCCCCGTCCATCGATGAGGTCATCCTTTCGAGAGCAAGCTAATTTCGACCTGCCAGAGCGCTATTTACTTTAAGAAAGGTGAAGCATACGCAGGATTTTCCTGTGGAAAACCGGCTGTTTCCTGTGGAAAACCTGTGGAGTGGATGGGGACAAATTGTTGACGTCTGTGTAAAAGAATTCAGTTATTCCAAGGGTTGTGGAAAACTTCATAAGTTTTCCACAGGTTTTCCACAGGCCATTATCGGCCAGAAGCAACTTATGCTCAGGCATTGGCTAGTTTTTCCACAATTTCCACAGGCCCTACTACTACTATCTTTAAATACTTTTCTTTAAAGAAGCAGAGTAGATAAGAGCCAGTGAAATTTAGAAAATGAAAGGCTGCCCGTCCAGGCTAATGGGGTGATACCATTGGGCATCTTGGCAGGCTAATCCGTTAGAACGGCTGTCTCCCTCTAGCCGCTGCCCCGTTCCTTTTACCCATCAGAGCGATGAAGTTTAGCTGCCCGCAACCCGATTTCAACACTCACCTTTCGCTGGTTAGCCGGGCGGTTCCTTCACGTCCTAGCAAGCCGGTTCTAGGGAACGTCCTGCTCACTGCCGATACTGACAGGCAGGAGGTAACGCTCATCGGCTTTGATGAGACCCTGGGAATTCGAACGATCTTTGCGGCCCAAGTGGATGAAGGGGGCTCACTGACACTGCCCGCGAAGCTGCTAGGCGACATTGTTTCGCGGCTGCCAAATGAGGAGATTGCTATCACAGAAGACGATGATGACTTGGTGGTCACGCTGGCCTGCTCTGCTGGCCGCTACCAGATTCGGGGGCTGAGCGCTGAAGACTATCCCAACCTGCCTGAGATCGAGTCAGTAGAGACGGTTAAGATTTCTGCCGATGCGCTGATTGATGGGCTGCGTGGTGCGCTGTTTGCAACGAGTACCGATGAAACGAAGCAGGTGCTGACTGGCGTACATCTGAGCGCTGACGAAGAGAGCCTAGAATTTGCCGCGACCGATGGGCACCGGCTGGCCATGGTAAAAACGCTCGATGACCCTGGCGCTGCGACGCTCGAGATGAACGTTACCATCCCAGGCAAGGCGCTGCGGGAGCTAGAGCGTATCTTGCAAATCTATCCAACGAGCGAACCAGTGGTCTTTCAGCTCGATCCGACTCAAGCGGTGTTCGATTTGGGCAGGCAGCGGATCACGACTCGCTTACTGGAAGGTCAGTATCCCAACTACCGCCAGCTCATTCCCAAACAGTTTGAGCGTCAGCTCACCGTAGATCGCAAGCAGCTGATCTCTTCGCTGGAGCGGATTGCCGTTATGGCCGACCAGCGCAATAATATCGTCAAGCTGTCCGTCAACGACCAGACGCAGTCTCTGACACTATCGGTAGAGGCCCAGGAAGTCGGCAGCGGCCTCGAAACGATGCCCGCTCAAGTCACAGGTGCAGGCTTAGATATTGCGTTTAACGTGCGCTATCTGCTCGAAGGTCTCAAGGCCCTGCCGTCTGCCGAAGTTCAAATCCAGTGCAATACGGCGACTAGCCCCTCAGTCCTGACGCCGCTCGGAGGCGCGAAGATTACCTACCTTGTCATGCCGGTTCAAATCCGCAGCTAATGACGAAGTAAGCAGCGATCAAAAGATAGCGACCTGAAGATAAGAACCAGAAAAACTGATGAACTGTGGCGACGGCTACAGGGAAGGTGTACCCGGATCAGGGTACTTTACTAGGACAGGAACGGCCATCATTTCAGCAAGGAGCTGGACTCTGTTCGCCTGTCTACCCACGACTCAAGAGAAGGATCTATGGATTTAGCGTTAGCTGCCCTGGTATTCGGCACGGTGTTTGTGCTCTTTAGCAAAGAAGTTCTGAAAGGTTAAGTCGGCTCATTAGTGGGGTGACTGCCCGCCCGAATCGGCCTTGGTGCCAAAAAAGTCAATGCGATAATCCGATATTTTGACGCCGGTCTGAGCTTCTACCTGCTGTAGGAGTTCGGTGGGTAGCTCGATATTGATGTCGATGATCTGTCGAGTGTCGGTGCAGTTCACATGGCTGTGAGACGAGTTGATATGGCCATAAAGCCGGCCATCTGAGCGTTCGACGCATTCAATCACGCCCTGCTCAGAGAGGGCTTCCAGGTTCTGGTAGACAGAGGTATGTCCGATCTCTCTGCCTAAGCGGTTCAACCGGTCGTAGATTTCGCGGGCAGATAGATGCTCTTGAACCTGCCACAGCAGCTCTAAGATGTATCTCCGCTGACGACTCAGCCGCATGCCGAGGGCTTGGCATCGCTCGATTGCACCTTCTAATGATTCTATGGGTGAAATGGGATCGGCTAGTGGTTGCATGGCATGAGACAAAACTTTCGTTGTAAGAAGTGAGCTGTCGGCGATCGCAACAAACAAGCAAAGTGCTAACAGGGCTTGAAGCGTTGAGATTGCTAACGGGAGCTAAACCGTAGTCACTACCACTTTAGCTCGAACGCAAAGTAATTGTCTATTTCTCAGCAGGGGCCGTCAGCCCAGTCTCGTCTATGGCATCATCGCCAATCTTGTCTTCGTAGCGCCAAAGGCGTTGATGAATGGGTGCGTCTTTAGGCGTATCTTTCATGGCGGGGGCAATTGGAGGGGCCACAGGCGGCACTGGAACTATCTGGGGGATATCGTCGCGCCTGGTCGTCGTCGCGATAGGCGCGACGGGCGCAACAGGAGGGGCTGGCGGCAACTTCGTGATCGCATCGTTTTCCGGGGCGGGTGGGTCGATCGCTTCAGAGGCGACGTTTGGGCTCTCAGGCGCAGGCTCTGCCCGATCAGCTGAAAAAGTTTCCGCTACTGTTGGCAGTGTCTGGCCCGCTGGAACAGCCTCTACGGCTGCCATGATTTCGGCCTCGTCGATGGCGCTAAAGTGAATGCCGGGCGCCGGATTGTCTACAGGGATATCGGCGAGCTTGTTCGGGGTAGCGGGCCCAATCGAAGTGGGTGTTGGCTGGTCGTCTAGCGGTGCTAGTAGCCCAGTCGCTGTTGGCGGCAGTTCAAATGAGAGTTTGGATAAGGAGCGCTGAGGATTCGCGCTCGCTGAATTCTTGGGCAGCGGATCTCCGAACCCATGGACATTCGAAATATTCGAGGCTAGTAGATGCGACCGTTCGGAAGCGGGATCTACCAGGTGAATATCTTCAAAATTGCTGAGCGCAGAGTCGTTGTTTCCGCCCTGAAGGTAGGCTTGCTGGGCCTGGGCGATCGCGGCTGCCCGGCGCCGCTGGTCTCGATCAATACTCTGAACAGTGTTACCCAGACCCGGTGCGTTCCACTGCTTGGTATCGGGATCGAGATAGGCGTGCGTGCGTGCGTACACAATTGCCTCGATGCCCTCCATACTCAATCGATGGGCCTTTGCTAACTGCTCGATGTAGCCGCCTCTATCTAACGCGGCAAGGGGAGCCTGATTGGCCAGGTCCACCCCGTTGAGCTTCTCTTCTAAGTCAAGCTTCAGGCCCTGTTTCTGCGCCTGTTCTTCTAGCTGTAAGCTTTGGCGCTTTAGTCGCTGTAGCTGCCTGACATCGGCGTCTTCGGGAGAGCGGGCTTCGTGTTGATACGAGAAGGTGCCCCGGTTCCAGACACCATTACCCGGGTCTCTGTGACCGTAGTACGCTGGCGTTCTGGATCCACTCCAGTGACGAGTGCCTTCGGCGCTGCCGACCGCGCGTGCAACCAATGAATTAGATCCGCCCTCGAAGATCCAGTCTTCTAAGCCTTGGGCGTTCTCAGCAACTTCTGCCTCGGTTGCTGAAGGCTCTTCTGCTGTTGACGAGCGATCCGCTGATGTCTCTGCCTTGACCAGCAGATCTTCTTCGCTTTTAGCAAAGCTCAGCCCGACATCGTCATCAGCTTTCTTAAGAGAGCCTGACGAAGGTGGAATAAACACTTCTTCAGAAACCTGTTCTTTCTGCGCGGTGTTTCTAGCTAAGCCGTCGGTTAAAGGGGGCAGTGGTTCTACGTACCGCACCAGATCCTGAACAGCTGCAATTTGACTGGGAGCAACTATTTTAGATAGGGGTCGAGAAACCTGTGGTGAAGTAGGCGGCAGGGCAAAGTTGAGCCCTAGGGGGTCTTCGCTGGCCTTCGCGAAGCCAGCCCAACTGATCAAAGTTACGAATACGCTAACAGCAGAGAGGAAAGGCAATTTCAGCATGGGTTCGCGTGATAAAAGACAATTAATCGAGTGCTTTCTCTAGAACGCCTCTAGCGGGTTCAACAATGATCCAGGTGCCGTCTGGCTGTCTTCGCAGGGTCGCAAAGCTCAGATACTTTCCTTTCCCTAGCGTTTGTCCGGCCTTGCGATCGCCGTAGTCAAAGTGCTGAAGCCCGCAGAGTCGAAATAGGTAAGCCGGAATCTCGGGAGTTGAATAGAGGGCGCATTGGTCTGTTTCGCTAGCCTCTAGCTCGCCGTCGAACGGTGCCTGAATTTGACCTTCTTTGAGATACAGCGAGATATCTCCCAAGCTGCCCGCTACCTGATTGCCACTGACTTCATCGCCCGGATTGAACGCCCACTGCTGCTGGAGTGTGATGGTTCTAACCTCCGGCGCCGATTGAGCGGCGCAGCTGCCCAGCCAGACGGTGCCGACCAGCAGGGTGAGGACTGATATTAGCTGCCGCCACCGTGACGGCATATCCGGCTCAGAGCTTGAACCGATAGCCTGCATATTCATCATTTTCATAGAGGATAACCAGCGCTGTATCCGGGTCAAATTCTAAAGGGTAAGCTTCACGCTCAGCTTTTACGCCGGCTCGAATATCGAGATCAGCGAGCTGACAGTACGGTTCTTGAACAATCTCACGAATTCTGGTTTTACTGTCTCTTTCGGGAATTGTCAACAGTTTTGCAAGCTGTTCTCGCGACAGTCGGACGCTTTCAACAACATTCGATGCGCAGGATTTTTCTAGCGTCTCGGTGGCTTTGCTCTGAAGCGGGGATCTCAGTCGCTTTAGAGGTGAGTTCAGCAGTGCTTGGGCGCCAGTGATATTCAACAGAATGCCGACAAGTACTGACATCATCACTCCGGCTAAAAGCGGTTTGATTGGATAGTGAATAGGCTTGGCTGGCGTCATAAAAGTTGCCTCTAAAAAAGCGTGTAGTAAGATTTATGGTTGGGAGTAAAGTGTACAAAAGCACTGACTAAAACAAACCGGTCATAAAGCTGGCTAGAAACAGCCCAGACATCGCAATAAACAGTCGATACGACAAGCTGTAGTCAGAAGATTTGGAATACACAACCTGGAAGAGGGCAAAGCCGATAACGCCAAACAAGGCTGCAATGACGGATGTTCTGAGTAAGGAATCGCTCACAGGGGTTGCCTTGATAGCGATGAGGGCGATCGCCGCCCCGCAAAACCAAATCGCATCGTCTAACGAGGAATATTGGTCGTTTGAATAGCCATCACTCACAGGCTGCTCATCAGCATCGGGGCGGACTGGGCTGAGGGTATCGTCCTGCGACTCCGCCCGCATCGCATTCGGACTGCTGTGGCGACCGACTTTCTGAAGACGATGAAAACGGCTTGCGACGCGCTCAATCGCGGCCTGCAGCCATTTACTTTCAAACACCGCGCTGTAAACGGCCAGGGCTGGCTCTGCCTGATCTGGCCGTTTACCCTGACGACTAATGCCCGCGTCGCTGGACTCAATCGGATGGCGAAAGAGATTAGAACTGGGTCGCTGGCGCAGCGATTGCGCGACATCTTCCGCCGCTTGCTCAGCCTGCTCAAACTCTACGGTGGTGTAGCTGAGGGTAAAATGTCCTGTCGTGTCTATGTCGATGCGAGGCACGACTGCGGACTGATAGCTGTTAAAGAACTCAGTGATCGCCTTTAGCTTCGGATGGTCATGAATGCCCTGACGAGCTAAGGCAAGGGTACCTTGCTGAGCCGATCGCTTCAGCGCTATGAGGTCAGCGGCCTGCTGCTGCGATCGCACGTTAATATTGTGTGCCTGCGCTTCGAGTCGCTGAAGCTCGTGAGCAATCAACTCCTCTACTCTCGCAGGGTCTGCCAAGTCTTGGCTACGAGAGCGCTGCTGTAGCGCCTCAATCGCATGCTGTACCTGCCGATTCTCGCCAGAGTACTCCGACCGTTGAGGGTGTGTGATCCCCAAAGGCTTAGGCTGCGACCATGGCATTGGGAGCGCCTCAGCTGCCGCAGGATCAACCTGGAGCGATCGCAACTTTTCGCGAATAGCCTGTAGTTCCATGTCAGTTTTTTTCATATCCCTGAAGGCTGACGGTGCACGAGAGCGTGAACGGTAGTGTTACCCACCTTGATAAATGCCTTAGTACATGAGTACCACTTCATTAGTATTAATGTACTAGTAAAGGTCTATAAAAGCAACTTAATTTCAAAAAAGTGTTAAGTAGACTCGGCTGTCTACCCTTCATTCCCGGCAAAATCCCGCTCTATGCGCATCCTTGAGGCAGTGAAGAGATGTCAGTGAACAAAGGTAGGCGCAAGCGTTTTGCTGCCTGAATAGAGGACATGTACTACTGGCCGCGTATTCCCAATAGACAGTAATTCGTTAAAACTGACCCAAACTAGTTGAAAATATGGGAGAGTTTGTCCCGAACAGGCGCTGACTGAGGAATTGAGTTTTTGACGGCTAGGGGGCAATCTATGGCACGAGGTGTGGTTGCTCTGAGCGCCAAACGGTCTCAATAGAGACAGCAAGGAAAGCCTGTGATACAGGTATATAAGCATTGGTAGATAACCGAGGAGACTCGATTCGATGGTCAAAGCTGATTGGCACATAAACCAACTGAGGGTGCGCCCACCGCATCGATTGCCTGCCCGCCCGAAGGTTGATCGCCGTCGCCATGACGCTGAGGCTGACAATCCCTTTTACCACACGACGATGGCTATTTTACTGGGCGGTCAGGTGATGCACCGTCTGATCCGCTGTCGCTATGGCCAGCGTCAGATCATGGAGCATCTGATGTGTGCAGGGCCGCGATGTCTGGCGCCGGTCATCCTCACAAACGTTTGTGCTGGCATGATCTTTGCCATTCAGTCGGCCCGTGAAATGGCTCGGTTTGGCTCGATTAGTACGCTGGGCGGCGTATTTGCCGCCGCCTACTGCCGGGAACTGGCCCCTCTGCTGACAGCGGGTGTGCTGGCCTGTCAGGTGGGCTCAGCCTTTGCCGCTGAGATTGCCTCGATGAAGCTCACTCAGCAAATTGATGCGCTCAAGATGTTGCGAACTGACCCGATTGACTACCTGGTGATGCCTCGGGTCATTGCCTGCGCCATTATGCTGCCAGTGCTGACGATACTGGCGCTCTTTTTCGGCGTGGCGGGTGGCGGCCTGATCACGACTCAAGTCTATGACTTGTCCGTGGCAAGCTTTCTGGACGGCGTGCGCTCCTTTCTCAGCGTCACGGATGTGCTGGTGATCATTGCCAAGGCGGCTTTGTTTGGAGGGATTATTGCGATCGCTAGCTGTAGCCGGGGCCTGACTGCAGCGCTGCATGGCCGAGGTGTGGGGGAATCGGCGACGGCGGCGGTGGTGACTGCCTGGGTAGCGCTCTTTACGATAGATATGTTTTTATCTTGCCTGGCGCTGTTTCGGATGCTGCACTAGTACTACGTTTTAGTGCTTAGTTTCAAGATTCTTTCCCCTCTCTCAAATCGAACCGCAAATCAAAACTCTGCCGCGCTGTCGCGATATTTTCATCCGTCTGTCATACAAAAGTCACATACGTAAGCCACCTTATGGGTAGGAGTGATACGCTCCTCACACCTTTCTAGCCGACGTTGCTCTAGATCAGCTTTTGATCAAAGGCAGCATCGGCTTTCTTCATGGCGCTGCTTGCCTTTAGCTGCTCACCCTTCGAACTGTTGCGTATAAAACTGGGCGTATCTGCCTCTTTGAGCCAAGAGCTGTGGGTGATTGCCTGACTCTAAGATTTTTCCTTTTTCCAAGAATAGAATGCGGTCGGCCTGACGAACGGTGCTGAGCCGATGTGCGATCACAAAGACGGTGCGATTTTTCATGGCGCGCTCCAGGGCTTCTTGTACCAGGGCCTCGGATTCTGGGTCGAGGGCGCTGGTGGCTTCATCAAGAATAAGGATGCGAGGATTGAGCAGGATGGCGCGGGCGATCGCGATCCTTTGCCGCTGCCCGCCCGAAAAGTTCGTGCCGCGCTCCCCCACCCAGGTGTGATAGCTGCGCGAAAACTGGCTGATAAAGTCATGCGCATTTGCGACTTTGGCAGCGGCTTCAATGGCCGCATAGTCTAGCTCGGTTTGGCCGTAGGCAATATTCTGCGCCACCGTGCCGGAAAACAGTGTCGTCTCTTGGGGAACGATGCCAATTTGATGGCGCAGGCTAGAGATAGTGACAGTTTTGACATCGATGCCATCGATCAGGATTTGACCGGCCTGAGGGTCGTAAAAGCGGGCTAGCAGATTGACGACGGTGGTTTTGCCGGCGCCGGAGGGGCCGACGAGGGCGATCACTTCGCCCGGGGTAACCTGTAAATTCAGATCGGTGAGGACGGGTTCATGAAAGTCGGTTGGGCTGGCGTGAGCATCGCTGGTTGCGCCGGCATCGCCGTAGCTGAAGCTGACGTGGCGATAGTGGACTTTGCCGGTGATGGGGGGGAGGGCGATCGCGTCCGGCTGCTCTACCAGGGTCGGCTTCAGGTTCATCAGCTCAAACACCCGCTCCGCCGACGCCTCAGTCTGCTTATACAGGTTGTAATTTTGAATTGACAGGTCAATCGGCGCGATCAGCAGAGCCAGCGCAGTCAGAAAGGCGACAAAATCGCCTGCCTCCAGATTGCCCAGTGAAATTTGCCACGCCCCCACCATAAACAGCAGCATCACGCTCAGCGCTTCGAGCAGTCCCACCGCCGGATATTGCAGCGAGGTCAGGTATTCGCTGCGATAGCGGGCATCGCGATTGATTTTGGCCTGTTTGGCAAAGCGCGCCACCTCATAGTCTTGAGCGGCAAATGCCTGGACGATCCGAATGCTGCCAAAGACTTCTGTCAGCAGGGAAGATAGGTCGGCAATCGAGGTTTGGTTGCGCCGCGACAGGCTGAGCTGCCGCTTGCCAAAAAGCCCAATCAGCACAGCCACCACGGGCGCGACCACAATCCCGGTCAGAGAGAGCTGCCAGTTGAGATAAAAGATATAGCCTGCCAGCACCACAATTTGCAAAACGCAGGAGATAAACTGCTGCGACATTTTGAAGGTGACTTCGCCGATGCGCTCGGTGTCTTCGGTCAGGCGGTAGGAGAGATCGCCGGTCTGGGCCTTGGCAAAGTAGTCAATTCCCAGCTGATGCAGATTGCCATACACCCGCTTGCGCACAGCGAGCACCATGTTGAGCGCAGCATTGGCCGCACCGACCCGCTGACCGTATAAGAAAGCGCTCTGCACCACAAAGTCTGCCATGGCCCAGCTTAGCCAGTAGGCAGTTTGGCCCAGGTCGCCAGCACCGATTGCCCCAGACGCGCGCTTGGCCAGATAGGGCAAAATCGGCATCGTGATCACATAGCCAATCACGCAGATAAACGTGACGATGAACCAGGATCGCTGCGCGCTTAAGAAAGGCCACAGGTAGCGATAGCTAGATTTGGCAGCGATTTTCACAGTTGGCCCAGATCGACGGCAGGGGAGTTGGTTTGGTTTGCGGCGACGGCCTCGTCCAGATGAGTCAATATCGAATTGGCAATCCGCGCCGACGCGCCAAAGGGGCCGAACCGCTGCCGGCCATTCTCTTCGCAAGCCTGCAGATAAGCCGTATCGTCAATGGTTCTGACGACGCACTGAGCGGCTTCTTTCAAGATGGCTGGGGTCGCTGGCTGCTTGCCGATGGTCTGTACCGACAGCCCCAGCAGCCGCTGCTGTGCTTCGGCAAAGGCATAGGTAAACTGTGGCCCCTTGCCGGCGATTTGCACGATTGGTTTACCAATTGCCATGGCATGGTTGACCGCTAGCCCCGCCATGCCAATCACCAGATTGCAGCGGTAGGCAATATCGCTAAAGGCATCGCTGTAGCAGAGAATTTCGACCGGATTTGGATAGGCATCAGTGCCCAGGTAGCTTAGCTTTGCCCAGTCGGCCTGCTGCTCGCCGCTGCACAACTCGTACTGCCAGCCCTGGCCCTCGGCGATTGACTCGACGGCTGTCATCACGCTGGGCACCAGCGCAGCTCGAAACTTGATGCCGGGTTTGAGCTGAGCCACCGCTAGCGCCATCTGCATTTCTAGCTTCAGATTTTCAACCGCTTCTGCCGTGCGTGATCCGGGCAATAATGCCACCATCTGATCTGCTTCTGCAAGCTGGAGATCTTTACCAGTTGGCTTCAGCCGGTCTAGGGCGGGAATGCCGCCAAAGTGAATTTTCTTTAGCCCCTGTTGGCGCAAATCTTCAGCAGTATAGGCATCGCGAGTGAAGACGGCCTTGCACTGCTCAGATTTGAGAATATTCCATAGAACAAAATCTACGTTTAGCGTGCCTTCGTAGGTCGACGACAGGGGCGAAATGAATGAGACAAAAGGCTTGCCGCTGAGATAGGCAAAGGCTTGACCGACCGCGTCTCCGGTCGCCGCAACAAAGTCCACATGGGCCGCATACTTTTTCATCGCCTGAAATTGCTTCCAGGTCATGGTCAGCAGACCCGCGCGAATGTCGTTAATCAGCCGCAGCCGGTTCATAAAGGTGAAGCCGCCAGATGGCAGGGTGTAGGTCGGCCCGACAATCGGTACGTTGAGCTTGCGGTAGTCGGTGCCTTCGCCCACAATCGGCAGCGCCCCAATTTCCAGCTCGGGGCGAATGGCTCTGAGGGTGCGAATCACATGGGCCGAGTGATTGTCTTCTCCGTGACCATTGCTGATGTATAGGAGTCGCTGAGACATACGCGGGCAGCAGAAGTGCAGTAAGAGGAAAGTAGACTCTATCGTACACCGCTCAGACATTGCGATCGCTCACTCGGGCTTTGATAACCGATACATAGGCACTTGCCAAGAGAGTCAGTCAGTGAGTAATTTTAGGGGCAAACTCTGAATGAAACTTCCATGAATACCTCTTTGATTCGTCGCTGTTCTGCGGGTGCATTTGCCGCGCTGCTAGCGGCTTTGTCTTTACCATTAGGTCGCGCTGAGCGGGCAGTGGCTCAAGCGGCTGTGCCGGATGAGACCGTTGAGTGTGAGCTACTAATTGTTGGTGGCGGGCTGGCGGGGACGGCTACGGCTTATGAGAGTTTGCTGGCGGGGCGCACTGTTTGTATGACTGAGCTGACCGACTGGGTGGGCGGTCAGATTTCTTCTCAGGGCACCTCGGCTCTAGATGAAGCCAAGCGCCAGCGGGAACTGTTGTTTTACGCGAAGGGCTATAAGGAACTGCGCAGCCGGATTGAAGACTTTTACGACGAGCTGAATCCAGGCAGCTGTTGGGTGAGTGTATCTTGCTTTCTGCCAAGGGACGCGCATACGATTCTGACTGAGGAACTGGAAAAGGCAGCTCGCAAGGGGAAGGGCGAGCTCAAATGGTTTCCTTCTACGGTAGTGAAAGACCTGACTTTGAGTGCGGACGGGCGGATGATTGACAGCGCGATCGCCATCCAACACACCCCTGCTCCCGGCACCCCACCGCTCAACAGCGAGCTGCTTTCTGAAACGCTGATCGACAGCTACCAGTACGAAGATTCAGAGCGTTTCACCAAAGAAATCATTCAGTTTGTGCCGCTCCAGGACGATGAGCGCACTGGCCCGGCCGACTGGTATGTGGTCGAAGCGACTGAAACCGGTGAAATGATTGCGCTTTCTGGGGTGCCTTATCGACTGGGACTGGATGCGCGATCGCCCCTCAACCCCTCCTCCCCCACTGAAACCGGCGACCCCTATTGCGTTCAGGGCTTTACCTACACCTTTGGCATGGAGCGCACCGCTGAGCCGCAGCCGCAGCCAGAGCCGGTTTACTACGCCCAGTACGCACCCTACTTCAGCTACGAGCGCCCTCGCGATAACAACGACTATTTTGACTATGTGTTTACCTATCGCCGCATCGCTGCGCCGGAGCCCCGACCAGAAGGCAGGCAGTTCGGCGTGTCTCCGGTGGCACCTGGTGATATCTCCATGCAAAACTGGACATGGGGAAATGACTACCGCCCCGGTACCGCGCAGGACAATTTAATTTTCAGCGCGGAGCAGCTAGCGGCCACCGGTCAGCTCGAACCCGGTAGCTGGCTAGGCGGGCTGCGGGTAGAGGCACTGCGCCGAGCCGAGGAAAATGCCTATAGCTATTACCACTGGCTAGTCGCTGGCGACACTGACTCTCAGCTTGGCTCCGGCGTGAAATCGCCCAACCCAAATCATCGCTTCATCGCTGGCCTAGATGCGCCGATGGGAACCGCCCACGGCCTTTCCAAATATCCTTACATCCGAGAAGCCCGTCGCATTGTCGGTCGCCCTTCCTACGCTCATCCTGACGGCTTCATGGTCAACGAAATTGACATCTCGCGAGCCGACTATCGCGACGAATACTATCAAGAGGCACTCGGCCCAAATCGCTATTTAGCCCTGTGGCAGGCGCTCGCGGGGCTTAACACTGCCCAAGTCTTGAATGATAGAGTACCTGCTGCTGACATCATGCGACGCACGCGCTCCACTATTTACCCGGATGCGGTGGGCATCGCTCAATACGCCATCGACTTTCACCCTTGCCTGACCCTCTCACCGCCCGAAACGCCGGGGAACACCGAGCGCGAAAATATCCGCAAGGCCCACGGTCAAGCGTATCCGGGGCAGATTCCGCTGCGGGCGATGATTCCTAGAAACATCGACAATCTGCTGATTGCCGGTAAAACCATTGCCACCAGTAATATTGCGGCGGCGGCTTACCGGGTGCACTCCTTTGAATGGTCGGTCGGCGCGGCGGCAGGAACGACGATTGACTTCGCCTTTGAAAACGAGGTGCTGCCCTACGAACTGGTGGATGATTTGCCCAATCAGGAGCCTTTGCTAGAGCAGCTTCAGCGACGGCTGAATGACAATGGCAACCCCACCGCGTTTCCGGATACGTCTATCTTCAACCTGGATTGGGAGGCTTGGCGCGTTTGGTAGGCTTTTGAGGGGTGCGGTTCGGAGAGGGCAGGGCGATCACCCTCCGGTCAGAACATCGCTTCCAGCACTGTGGAACTTTGTAAGCTGATGAATCTTCACCCCACCCTTCGACAGCAGACCTTTAGCAAGCAGCTAATATACTGATGGAATTTTCGGATAGCTGGCAAAACTGGACGTTTACCGCGCTCTACCTGTCACTGACGCTGTTTGTCATTTGGCAGATTGTCAAACCGCGATGAGGGCGATCGCTAAAATAGAGCCAAAACGGTCGTTTATGAAGCGGGCGATGTTGTTTTGAAAAGCATTGACCTGGAGATTTCTATTGCTGAACTTTATCGCGGTCTGGATGGATAAGTAGCCGTTGCCATTACTCCAATCGGACTACGAGCGGGTCAGCTCTTATTGTATTGTAGGACTCTCAAATTCTCAATGTTTTCAAGGCGCTAGAGCAACTCACGCATGTGGCTTACTGTCGTAGTGGGTTCCGTCCTCGTTTTCTACAGTTTCTACCTTTGTCTCAGTTTTTGCCGCTGCTTCTATCATGTTGTCTTCTGACCACAAAGGTTGTCCATAGTGGTTGTCCATAGCACGTAGCATTGGGGGGGAATCTTCTGGGCAAGGTGGCAATGCTTCCCCTGTCTTTCCGTCTCTGTAATCTTGATGAGTGATCTGTTGCTCACTCCACCTATCCTTAACTTTCCTGCCGGAAATATAGTTCGGTGCAACAACAAATTCGCTTCGTTGGTTCACGACCAGCCATAATATATACGTTTCTTAATATATAGCTTTCTTACATTGGGAATTCTAGCCTTATACTGACTTATTGATCGGCTGTGAAAATAGCAATCTGAACGTGACAATGGCTTCTACCTATTTGTCTGGATCTTTTCAAAGCCCTCGACGAAAAAATGCTTTTGGCGTCATGCTAAAAATGGCACTAGCGGTGTTTGTTGCAGAAGCCGTTGTGATGGTGCTGCTCATGGGCTTGCCCCCAATACCGGATCTGGTCGAGGTATTTGCCGACGCGACCATACTGTCAGTATTGATTGCGCCAGCGCTGTACTTGTTTGTTTATAAACCACTCTACGAAGAAATCTTTCAACGTGCTCAGATCGATATAGAACTAAGGAAGTCTCAGGAAACCCTTCAGAAAAAAGCTGCTGAATTAGAAGAAACCGTTGCTAAGCTCCAGCAAATGCCTCAGCTAATTCAGGCTGAAAAAATGTCCTCATTGGAAGGTTTGGTGGCAGGCATTGCCCACGAAATCAATAATCCGGCAACCTTTATTTATGGCAACCTTGTCCATGTAGAGGAATATATGCAGGATTTGCTGGATATTGTCAAACTCTATCAAGAACATTGTTCTAACCCTAGTGCAGAAATCAAAAAGGTAACAAAGTCTGTTGACTTAAACTTCTTGCAGAAAGACCTATCTAGTATGTTGACCTCTATTCGGAGCGGAACAGAACGAGTCAGTCAGATCGTTTCAGCCCTACGCGATTTCTCCCGCCTCGACGAATCTGATCTTAAAACAGCAGATGTCCATAGCGGACTAGAGAGTACTTTGTTACTTTTGCAGCATCGCTTGATAGCTACGCCAGTACGCTCAGAAATCGAACTTTTCAAAGATTACGGTCAGCTGCCCCAAATAGAGTGTTTTCCGAGACAGCTCAATCAGGTCTTTCTAAACATATTGACTAATGCAGTCGACGCGATTGAATTAGCGAGTGAGAGACGACAGTACGCTCAGCAGAAGAGGCTCTATGGCCGTATCACAATTCGTACAGCAGCTGTAGATACTCAGTGGATAAAGATTGTGATCAAAGACAACGGTGCGGGCATTCCAGCACAGACTCAAGGGAAGATCTTTGACCCTTTCTTTACGACGAAGCCGATTGGTTGTGGCACTGGCATGGGCCTCTCGATCAGCTATCAAATCGTGGTTGGTCAACATGATGGGAAACTAGACTGCCATTCTACAGAAGGCGAAGGTACCGAGTTTGTTATTCAGCTCCCTCTCAATCAGAAGATCTGACGGATAGCTCAACCAGGGCTGTGATAGGAACGCTACCAGGGCAGCGGTTTGCCATCTCTAAAAAAGCCACCAGTTGGCCCGTCGTGAATTGCCGCATTGTTCACCAACACATCTAAACAATCAATCTTATCTGCTAGCGACTGAGCTGCTGCCTCAAGAGAATCAGCAGAGGCCACGTCTAGCTCTAATGGGATGGCTTCAAGCCCTTCGTCGCGCAGGGTGTCAGCAGCGATCGCCCCTTTCTTCTCTGTCCGGCAGCCCAGAACAACAGTAAACCCCTGCTGCCCGAGCTGCCGAGCCGTCTCCAGCCCCAACCCACGATTGGCTCCGGTAATCAGCGCAAGCTTGTTCGCCATCGTATTTCTCCTTGCTTACAGTTCGTAACCGAGCGTCAGCAGAACCACGTTTTCTATCTCGCGTATTATTTGGTCGTTGAGTTGACCGAGCCTTTTCACCAAACGGGTCTTATCAAGCGCTCGCATCTGAAAACACAGGGCAACAGAATCTTTTGATAAACCACCTTCTCCCTGTGGAATGGGCACACAAACGGGTAAGGACGCACGACGCTGATTAGCTGTCAGCGGAATCACAATTGTCGTTGTGGAAAATTGAGAGATAATGTCATTCTGAAAGATGATGATAGGACGAGTTCCAGCTTGTTCAGAACCTCGGCTAGGATCTAGGTTTGCTAACCAAATCTCTCCTCTCTTGAGTCGTCCGCTCACAGGTAATCTTCTTGAGCTAATGCGGCTGCATAATCATCGAGGCCCGCTTCGGCAAGTGCCCGATCTTCTCCCGCATCAGCGGAGAGTAGCCTCATCTGCTCCATATTCAGCTCAACCCGACGGTACTTTCCTTGAAACTTCAAGAAGGCAATGAAGTTGGCGACTTGTTCAAGCTGTTCGTCGTCTAGCTGTGTAAGGTCTTGCTGGATGGCTTCAGTGTTGACTGACATAGCACTAAGGAGAAAGGTGAGTCTTCGCCTTATTATAACGCTGAGCCAATACGCTCCCAGCAAAAATTGCTAGGCTCAACCTAGCCCACCCCCATCAATATCCAGCCGCATCCCTGAGACATAGGAGGACGCACCTGAGGTGAGCCACATGACTGCCTCTGCAATTTCTTCTGGCTGAGCGGCCCGCTGCATGGGGTAAGGCGCAACGAGCTGTTCTTCGGTGACATCCCAGTCCCTTTGGACGCGATCGCCCATTGGCGTATCGACAAAGCCAGGGGCGATCGCATTGATCCGCACCGTGCCATATTCCTGCGCGGCCATTTTCGTCATGTGAATGACTGCCGCTTTACTGGCGCCGTAGCCG
Organism: Phormidesmis sp.; assembly: GCA_049646425.1. Lineage (GTDB taxonomy): Bacteria > Cyanobacteriota > Cyanobacteriia > Phormidesmidales > Phormidesmidaceae > Phormidesmis. Next base: position 32,195 of record JBARVU010000095.1, read on the forward strand.
ACAATGTTTGGAAAGGCCCGATGACCGCCGATACTCGCATTGTTGACAATCGCGCCGCCGGTTTCTAGCAGATGCGGAATTTCGTACTTCATCCCGAGAAATACGCCTCTGGCATTGGTACTCATCAGATCATCAAATGCGTCAATGTCTGTTTCAGCTATGGTCGCAGGCGGATAGTCAGTGCCCGCATTGTTGAACGCAACGTCTAAGCGGCCATACTTGCTGAGGCAGCTCGCTACAAACACTTCGACCGCTGCGGCACTGCGCACGTCCGCTTTCATGTAGGTGGCCTCACCGCCCGCCTCTCTAATCTCTGCTTCAACCTGCCGACCGAGTTCTTCGCGCCGACCGCAAAAGAATACGCTGGCCCCCTCTTGCGCAAAGGCTTTTGCTGTGGCCTTGCCAATCCCTGAAGTTGCGCCCGTGATCAGCACCGCTTTCCCCACAAAGTTGCCTTCTGGGCTGGTCGCGCTGGTAGCGGGGGCAGTTGTCGTCTCAGCAGCAGCCCTGTCCACGGAAGCAGCGGTTACAACGCCAGCGGCAGCGATCGCACCCGTTGTAAACATCCGGCGCCGAGTAAAGTTAGTCATCAATAGCCTCTCTTCTTGTTAAATTCTTTTATACAGAAAAACTTACGATTCGCTCGCGCTTGTCCCGGCGCCACTACCTTCGAACCGTACCGGCTGATAGTAGCCTGTGGGTTTGTCCCCGACGGTCGCTCCGCCAGTAACCATTCCTTGCATCGCAGGATCAAAAAAGGTGTAGGGAAAACGCACTTCTGGCTTGCTCACTTCGTCTAAGCGCTGCTGTAGCTCAGGCGGAATCTCGAATTCCAACGCGCCCAAAAGGTCATGGTGCCTAGCGCTAACCGACTCACCCTGAGCCCGGTGTTTCCAAGCGTGTAATAGTCCATAGCTCTCCTACAGTAGGGATATCCTTGTGCCGACAATAGACATTATCGGTAGAATTACACAGTAGCGATTGGATCTCCTTGCTCAGTTTTAGGACAAAATTGCTCAGCCGCAAAGACTCAGTCGCATGGACGCTACCCCAAAGCTCATTAAAAGTCAGATTAACTTTGTCGATAGCCAAACTCTACAGCCCGAACCGGCTGTAGACCCGGGTCGCATTTTGGTATCGAGCCAAGAGTTGCCCTGGGACGGGCTTTATCTAGAAAAAGGCGAAAACGAATCGTTCAACCCAGACGATGTCACCGTTGCCCAGCACTACTTTGCGATGAACGTCGGCCAGCCTTTTGAGTGGTCGTGGAAAGACGGCAGCACCTTTAGAACCCACTGCTACGAATCCGGCGAACTATGGGTAAACCCGGCAGGCGTTCCCTTCTCGCACCGCATCAATACCTACAATCAGTTTGTGCTGCTTACTCTCGACCCCGCTAAGCTAGCCGATCTATTTCCGAATCAGCCTCTGATCGAACAGCAGGTATTTCGACGGCAGCATAAGGCTCAAGACAAACACCTGCAAACGCTGATGCAGGCCCTGCTGGTTGAAGCAGAAAGCGGTGGCCCCAACGGCAGGCTCTATGCCGACATGCTTGCAACTGCGCTAGCTGTTCACTTTGTGAATCATTACGGTGAGGAGATTTCTCTCGATCTGCCTGTTGGAAGAACCCTAGAACGTCAGCGGCTTGCTCAGGTCATTGACTACATAGAAGCGTACTTGACTGAAGACTTGAGCCTGAGCGATTTGGCTGGGGTATCAGGGTTCAGCAAGTTTCACTTTTCGAGACTGTTCAAACAAGCAATGGGCATCACTCCGCATCGGTATCTTATGAAGCGCCGAGTAGAGCGAGCCACCTTAGCGCTGAAAAAAGCTGATTTAAAAGAGAATCCTCGGATGATCGCTCAAACAGCCCACGACTTTTGCTTCGCTGACCAGTCTCATTTTACCCGCGTCTTCAAGCAGCTGAAAGGAACAACTCCCCAAAAGTTTATACAGCGAACATAGCCTGCACATGAAGGGCACTGATTGATCGCCAGATTGGATGGCCGGAAAGCCGAGATGAGTTAAACGGGTTATCCTGAGTTTAAGTAAGTCTCAACTATACGGGGCAAGATATCCATGGTGACAGCTGTACAGTCAAAGCCCATTACGGTTGAGCAATTTATTGCCCAATACGGCGATGACAATCGCTATGAGCTAATTGATGGTGAGGTATTTGACTTGGAACCAACCGGGCCTCATGAGCAAGTCGCCGCTTTTATTGACCGCAAGCTCGATGTCGAGATCGACAGAGCCAACTTGCCCTATTTCGTTTTGCAACTCGGTATTCTCAAGCCCTTGGGTAACTTTACAGCCTTTCGCCCGGACATCATGGTGGTTGATAGTCAAACCCTGGCGCAAGAACCGCTCTGGGAAAACGAGTCGATCTTGACGCTGGGCCAATCAATCAGATTCGTCGCCGAAGTTGTCAGCAGCAATTGGCAGAACGACTACGCCCGTAAGTTCGAAGACTACGCAATTATGGGTATCCCGGAATACTGGATCGCTGATCACGCAGGGCTCGGTGGTGAGGTCTTCATTGGCCGGCCTAAGCAACCTACCCTGACGGTTTGTGTTCTCGGGGAAGACGGACGGTATCAAACAACCCTCCTACGTGGCGATCAACAGATCGTTTCTCCAACCTTTCGGGATCTAAAGCTCACCGCAAAGCAAGTTTTAAGGACAGGTGAGTAGACGGATGCTGCTTTTTCCTGACAAAGCGCACGGCTAAAACCGCACCCGTGCGCCTGCCTGAACTGTGTGTACGAAGACGGTATCGGCATCAAAGTCTACGTTTTCAACCGTAAACCGGGTACCCGGAACGCCCTGCAGTCGATAGCCTACAAACGCACTGGCTGTCTCTGAAAAATCATAGGCAACGCCAGCTTGCGCTTGAAAAATAGGGCTGATACCAGAGTCATTTAAGCCAGCTTGACCCACCACTGGGATATTCACCTCTACATTTTGTGCCGATAGGTTGGCGATACCCGCACCGACCCCTACGTAAGGCCGCCAAGGGCTGTTCGTAGGGATATCGTAGTAGCCATTGGCAGAGAGTGACCAAACCTCAAATCGACCGTCGAGCGGCACGGCATCTCCTCCGTTAATTGTCACGCCATCGACCGTATTCTGGCTGTAGCCAGCGTCTAGCTCCACTCGCGCATCTTCAAACTGATAGCCGATAGCGCCATTGATGCCAAAGCCGGTGTTGGTATCTACTGAAATTTCAATGGGGGCTACCTCTATCGGCGGCACCGGCACCCCAAAAACAGGGGCAACTTCAACCGTAAAAGCTTCTGAATCAATATTGACGTCATAGCCGAACACCGCGCCCGGTGAAATCGAACCGTACCAGCCTGTCGGTTTTTCATCCACCGGAGACATCGATTGAGCGATCGCTCCACTCAGCCCGAAGGGGAACAGCAACAGTGCGATCAAGCCAGAGAAAAGATACTGTTTCTTTTTCATCGAGTGACGCTATTTTCATGGGCCATCGCCGTCCGTTCGCAATGACTGTCAAATAGGCTATGTATTTCAGTATTATTGTACCGAGTAATTTTCCTATGATCTGTGTCAGCCACTTCATATCAGTGTCCTAAACCCGCTTGACCAATGAACATTTAGTGGGAACATGTAGCGGCAGAGGGAAGTTTTGATTCCAAGCGGTACAGCAAGGCGATCAAGCTATTATCCGCAATTGATTTGCGGGTGATAGCAGATTTCAGGTAATATCCAAGCCTCCTTGCTGTCCTAGCTGGTTGACTGCAAGGAGCGCTCTATAATTTCAATCGCCCGACTCACACCGTCTTCGGCTCTGATCTTCTGGCCGAGTGATGCGGCGTTGTGACGCATGTCAGCTGCGATCGCCACCCCAATCGCCCGCCCCAAGCTCTCGGCAGTCAACTGCTTCTGCGGAATCGGACGAGGCCCTGCCCCGAGCTGATAAACCTGTCTGCCCCAAAAGGGCTGGTCACCAAAAAAGGGACAGACGACTGTTGGTTTTCCGGCTCTTAAGCCTGCGCCAGTCGTCCCTGCCCCGCCGTGATGAACAACCGCTGCACACTGGGGAAAGAGCCAGTTATGAGGAGCGCTTTTTAGCACGTAAACGCTGTCTGGAATATCCGCAGAAGAGAGACCCCCTGCTCCCGTTGCCAAGATCGCTCGCGTCCCCGCTTGGCGAACTGCTTCAAGCACGATGGCTGTCGTTTGACTCGCCTCTGCCGAGGCCATGCTGCCGAAGCCAATATATACAGGCGCAGGCCCTTGCGCTAAGAATGTTGCCAGGTCTAAAGGCGGCTGCCAATCTTCAGCCGCATCGAGAAACCAGTATCCAGTGACTATGGATGTGCTGTCCCAGTCGCCAGGAATTGGAACAACGTGAGGACTGTAGGCGTATAGCTTGAGAATAGCTTGGCCTCTCAGCGTCAGGTCATTTTTGAAAGGCGGCAAGCTAAGTTTTTCTTTTCGCCAGCGGTTAATGAATCCCCGATAGGGCAACAAAGCTGCTTTGAGAAACAGCCTGTAGCTCAGCTTATTCAACAGACTGCCGAAATTGCCGCCGCCAAAGACAGGATTGACGAAAGCCTGGGTCGGCGAGTATACAGGGAGAGCGATCGCCAAAATCCCAGGCACTCCCAGCTTGTCTGCAATGTGGTAGCCTGCTAGCACCTTAGGATGGTAGATCACGAGGTCGGGATCTCCTTGCTGAGCCACCGCCCATGCGTCGTCCATCATTTGCCGCAGCATCGGCTTGATTTGCTTTAAGCTGAATGACTTTTTGCCAGCGAGGGCCGCTTTCCCAGCCTCGGTTTGCACCAGCTCAGCGAACGGTGCCCGAATCGGCGCAAACTTGACCCCGTGGCGAGTCACCAACGCTTGGAAGCCCGGATCGGTACTCAGGGTAACTGCAAAGCCTGCTCGCTGTAAGCCCATACCCAGCGCAACATATGGCTGCACGTCGCCTCGCGACCCAGCCGTGAGAATGAGAATGCGTTTGCCCATAGGGTGCTGCTGAGAACTTAACTATCTTCGCTCTATTCTACCGGGTGCCTTCTGTAAACAAAGTACAAAGTTAGGTAAACGAGTGACCCAAGCGAGTTCAAAGCCTCAAATGTCGCTCCAGTCAGGGTCAGTGCCTATCTTTCCCTGCTAGCTTGCTTAATCAATTCAGTCGATTTGTGGCCTAAACAGAATAGTTTTTGTAATATTGGCTCAGGTCAGGCAAAAGATGATTTTGATGCACCAGCCGATGGCCTTTCGCGCCCCTCTTATGAGTCTCTTCTTTTTGCGTTCTAGTTTTCTAGATCGGTGCTTTTAGGCTGTTGTTCTCTTGAACGGCTGCTGTCTACATCGTGAGATAGATACCATGCAGATGTTCATATTTTAGATGTGGGTCATAACATCGGTGAAGTCGTGCAGGCCACGGTAGACTCGTTAAAGACACTAAAGCGCAATGTCGACAGGCCGGTTGAAGAGATTTTCACAGAGCATGCACCTACTGCTCAAGTCCCAAGGATCGCCGTGAGGGCGTCTACCTTCGACGGGCTGCTCCCTGCCCCGACTGCGCCTGGGAAAACGGTGATTATTTTCAAGATTGCCGAAGCAGCCGCCAAAACCAGAGATATCTGGTTCACGTTTGGCACCGGCGAACCCGAACGTGCCTGCGTTTTCAAAGATTTTTTCTTGAACTTTATGCGCGACCCTCAGCAGACCTTGCAGGCAGAACAACCAAGATAATTGAAGGTCGTCATTTGGTCGCCCGCACTGCTGACGGCAGCCTCAACGATCTGACCCAGCCAGAAATGGGGATGGCGGGCACCCGCTTTGGCCGCAATATTCCGCTGGCAGAGGCTAGCGTTGACGAGAAAAACTTACTCAAGCCCAACCCTCGATTGGTCAGCAGCGTGCTGCTCAAGCGAGATGCGTTTGTGTAAGGGGGTCTAGCCTCTCGGCGCAGCAAAGCCCATACACATTGCTAATATGTATCAACGCCTACCAAAAAAAGCTGCCATTTGAAATACTATAAAATCTCCATATCTGTGGAGGTCACTGAGGAGTGGCAGCAGTCCAAAGCTCGGATGCGGTTTCGAGTCAATTTGGAAGCAGCCGAAAGGAAATAAACAGCCGGCGAAATTGCCAGCAATCATCAGGTACATCCGACCCAGGTAAGCAACTGGAAGCATATTTAGTACAAAGATGATAGGCAGATAGTGTGAGCCAGCCCATTCAAAGCTGAGCGTACATCTTCGATACGAGTTCGTGAGATTCAATCGGTCAAGCCCCTCTCCCCATTGACGAAGGAGCACCCGTAGCTTGGGATGCACAGACTTTATTAACCAGTGTATGAAGACGCCCTCTTAGGGACGTTGCGGGGTGTCCCCTGGCTTCACTCAGGCACACCCCGCGACCGTCCGAAGTAACTCGTCCATGCGCCTGTGGTTATTGAGGCGGTCTATTCCAAGCCCAGGGCAACATTCTGTTTGAACAAATTGTTTAATTAAATAGAATGTTGATTCCTATCTGTTCGATAGCTCGATCTTAGATATCAGTATAGATGGTCAAAAGCGCTTGTTACGTCTGTTTTGTCTCTTCTTTTCGCTGATCGGAGTCTTACTATAAAGGGTTCGCTTCATTACTTTGCGTTGAGTAGCCGTTTAGATAACCACAAGGATTTACCTACCGTGATCAATTTGATCGACAAATGGACGAACGACAAAGGCCAGACCGCTCCTAGCATGCGGGTTGTTGATACTTTTTTTCGAGAACCTGTAGAGCCAAACCTGCTGTTAGATAATCTGTTGAACAATACGCTGTTCGACATGCACCAAACTGGGCAGATACGTCCGGTTTGCGGTAACAAGCATGCTTCTAAAGGAACAAAACGTGTGCTTTCTGGCGGAGTCGAACATGCTTTTGCAGACGCTGACGAACTAGACGGCCTGATTGACGCACTGATTCCCGCTCTTGGCAATCGGATTCTGGTTTCGGCAGGTCATTTCATGCCGCTAAAAGAGAACTTTTGCCAGGTGAATCCGAACTCGTTCAGATCGCTTCAATCAGGACTCAACCTGGTGAAAAAACTGCACGATAGAAATCTCCACGCAGACTTACTGATAACGATCAATGACGTCACTGTAAACAACCTTGACGAACAGCAGGAAGATTTGCCAACCTTCAGTAAAAATCAGAGACAGTCCTACTACGAACGCTTTCAACTCCCCTCAATTTACGAAGTTGAGATCGCAAAAATGAAAGCGGAGCTAGAGGCTGACTTTAAGGTCATTGTAATCGGCGAGAATAAGCTCTCTGAAAAGCTCAGCAAAGATGTCAAAAAACTCCGGGGACAAGGACTGCTGGTGAAATCACCGGATAAAAATGCCTATTTATTGCCCTTCGACGTGTCACCTATTGTCAGACTGGCGCATGGAAACGCTGCGGTAGAAGAATTTTACGATATTGATTCTCCTGTACTCATCTCCAACCAAAAAGGTCTCACCGGGCGGCCAAAATGTGTGAGAGCCTGCGCTAGGCTAGCCGCGATCCCATACGAATTGAACTACACTGGGTTTGCTCAATTCTTACCTATCTGTTCACGGAACGCTATAGAAGGCTTTCTTGTCGGAGACGAACTCTATAGGCGCCAGTATGGACGAGACATGCCCTATATTTCGGTTCATAACGTATTATCCTGCTTCTGATCTGTTGTAGTGTCAAGCCTAAAAGTTCGAGGGTATGAGGAGTAGGGAGGTAAGGGGTTGGGAGATAGGGCAACCAGTTGCTGCGCTATCTCCCACTTCCCAATCCTAGAACGTCGGCGCAGCCGTGAGTGCCAGACAGCTTGCAGCGCCAATAGTGATGGCTGGTTTGGTCGCTATTTTACAGGTGTTCGGCATAGCAGTCTCCTCGATCATTTTTGAACATTAGCTGGAGAGGCATTGAGTGAGAGGGAGCAGGCGTTTATTTCTATAACCTACCCGCTTCTTTAAACAAATCAGGCCGAGTAAGCCTCCAGCCACAGCGACC
>JBARVU010000096.1:0-2681 GCA_049646425.1 Phormidesmis sp.
TTGTCACAGTTTCACTGGTTGTTCTTCTGATTGTTTGGCTGATTTATCACAGCCGCAAGAAACGATCCAACAGGTCGTAGATCGCGGTAGGCTGCTACGGTTTCACTGGCAAAATGTTGATTGCCCAGATACGAGCAATAGCTTTCACAAGAGACTTTCAGAAAATTTTTGGATGGCGTCGAGGTAAGTCACCGCATCGACTGAGAGAATATCGCTGTGGTCGGCTTGAGCGATCGCCACTAGCTGCTTCGGCTCCGGCGCTGCTGCAAATAGTTCCTCACTGTGGCTAAAGGGAATGGTCTGATCGCCTGTGCCGTGAATGAGCAGCAGCGGACAGTCGATTTTGCCGATACGACGAATATTGGGAAACTTTTCAAACGGCAGAATCCGCACCGGCACCACCACCTGAAAAATCGTGGCAAACGTGCTTTCGAGAATCAGCCCTGCCACTGGCGCTTTTGTTGCCAAATACGTACTCGGCCCGCCGCCTAAAGACTGCCCGTGCAAAATAATTTGCTCAGGCGGAACATTTAGCGCCTCGGTCAGATAGCTGTAGGCCACCTCAATCGCATTGTAGGCATTAGATTCGGTTGGTCGCCCCGTGCTGTAGCCATAGCCGGGATAGTCGTAGGCGAATACAGAAAATCCTCGGCTTTGCAGCGACTGTAATACCGGTAAAATACTGCCCAGGTTAGAGGCATTGCCGTGGCTATACAGAATCGTATAGCGGCTCTCAGGATGGGGCAGGTAGCGCGCCGCGATCACATTGCCATCGCCTGTCAGGATATTGATCGCGCCCAGATCTTTTGCGGGCTGATGGTCATAGCTCATCGCTGGCGGCAGAAAGATCATCCCGTCGGCAAAGAATAAAATATAGAGCGCAAAGGCGATGTAAATAAACAGAACTGACTGAAGCATTCGCAATTTGGAGAACCTGACTGTTTGAGCGAACTGGCGGTCATGCACCCTTCTCTTTGTCATAATACTGCCTCAATTCCTACAGCCTTTTGCATATTCTGGTCAAGGCTTATAATTGAGAGCCTGCAAAAATGCGAAGGTTAGCCATGCGCGGATTCAAACATCTAGATACCATCACGGCCTTGTTTGTCACGGTTCTGTTGGTTTCCAATATCGTCTCTACTAAAATTGTCGACTTCGGCTTTTTTACGTTCGATGGCGGCACGTTACTCTTTCCGCTGAGCTACATTTTCGGCGATATTTTAACCGAAGTGTATGGCTATGCGCGATCGCGAAAGGTCATTTGGACAGGGTTTGTCGCCGCCTTGGTCATGTCTGCCACCTTTATCATCGTCGGCGCTTTGCCCGCCGCCGCCGACTGGACGTATCAGACAGCCTACGACCAAATTTTAGGACTGACGCCGCGCATTGTCGTGGCTAGCCTGATCGCCTATTCAGTGGGCGAATTTTCTAACGCCTTTATTTTGGCCAAGCTCAAAGTCGCGACTCAAGGGCGGCAGCTATGGCTGCGAACGATTTCCTCTACGCTGGTTGGGCAGGTGCTGGATACGGCTTTGTTTATTGTGATCGCTTTTTGGGGACTCTTCCCAGCGTCGCTGATAGTCACGTTAGTTGTCTCTAACTATGTTTTCAAGTGCGGTGTAGAAATTCTCTTTACGCCTATTACCTACTGGCTGACCAGCTGGTTAAAACAGCAAGAACAAGAAGACTACTACGACCGCCGTACAAACTTTAACCCGTTTCACCTGCGCGCTAACATTGAGCAGGCGGTCGATTAGGCGGTTACCCCGACCTCTGACACAACCGCTCTCAGCCAACGCTGCGCTGGCGCGTTTTCATTCCTATCACGAATTCGTTCAGCAAAACTAGAAGACACTTATGAACATCACCTTTATCGGCATCGGCAACGTCGGCAGCGCGCTGGCAGACCATCTGGCTCAGCAGGGACATCAGGTCACCATTGCCGCCCGCGATCTCAATTCAGACACCGTCAAAGCCGCCCAGGAGAGAAACCCGGCCCTCATCCCCCAGCCAGTTGCAGAAGCAGTTAGCGAAGCAGACGTGGTATTCTTGGCAACCCCCTTTGCAGCCAATGAGTCCGCCTTGAAATCGGCAGGGGATCTGAGCGGTAAAGTTGTTGTTGACTGCACCAATCCGGTAGGCGCGAATCTCAGCCACGGCCTCAATAGCACCATTTCTGGAGCCGAAACGGTACAGCAGACAGTTCCTACCGCTAAAGTCGTCAAAGCCTTTACTATCTATGGATTCGATAACTTCGCTGATACCGAGTACCCAGGATACCAGGCGGACGGTGCCGACTTAAAACCCGCCATGCTAATCGCCGGAGATGACGCAGCAGCTAAGGCCACCGTCAGTGAACTTTGTACCCAACTCGGCTGGGAAGCGGTAGACACAGGCCCGCTCTCCATGAGCTTGCATCTGGAACATATGGCCCTGCTTTGGATCAAAATGGCCTTCCAAGGTCTCGGAACCGGTTTTACCTGGGCGATACTGCGCCGGTAAATCTTGTATTCGATTCGGGTAGAACTTTGGATCACGGCGTTAAGACCACTTCCTTCGTCTGAATGGCTTCACTAGCAGCGGTTTGCTTTAAAGTGAGATTGTTTTCGGTGGCCCAGGACTGTATATCTGCAAAGGCGCGATCACGATACACCCCGTAGCGCTCTCTTTTGTTGCGCACC
>JBARVU010000097.1:0-8969 GCA_049646425.1 Phormidesmis sp.
CCGCACGCCAGAGACTCATCAGATCGTCGATGAAGCTCTGCTGCTGCTGATGTATTCACCGCGCTCCTATACCCGTGAAGATGTGGTGGAGTTCCACTGTCATGGCGGCATTATGGCTGTGCAGCAGGTATTGCAGCTCTGCGTACGGCAGGGCGCCCGCTTGGCTCAGCCAGGAGAATTTACGCTCAGGGCGTTCTTGAACGGTCGGCTGGATTTGACCCAGGCCGAAGGCGTTGCTGATTTGGTCGGGGCTCAGTCGCCGCAGGCTGCTCAAACGGCCCTGATGGGCATTCGCGGTCAGTTAGCTAAGGCGATTCGGCAGCTGCGGGCTCAGTGTTTGGAGGTGCTCGCCGATATAGAGGCGCGGGTTGACTTTGCCGATGATTTGCCGCCGCTGGATGAAGCTGAGGTGCGATCACAGCTGCAGACCATTCAACACCAAATCACCGATATTCTGGCGACTGCTCGCCAGGGTGAACTGCTGCGCTCTGGCATCAAAGTTGCGATTATCGGCCAGCCGAACGTGGGTAAGTCCAGCTTGCTGAATGCCTGGAGTAGAAGCGATCGCGCCATTGTCACCAGTCTTCCGGGCACGACTCGCGATGTCGTTGAATCGCAGCTGATCGTCGGCGGCATTCCCGTACAGGTGCTCGACACCGCAGGCATTCGCGAATCGGCAGATGAAGTCGAAAAAATCGGCATCGCCCGTTCTCAGTCTGCTGCTCAAGCCGCTGACTTGGTACTGCTGACCGTCGATGCCACCCTTGGATGGGGCCGCGCTGAACAAACGCTGTACGGGCAAATCTATAGCAAGCCGCATATTTTAGTGGTGAACAAAACAGATCTGCTAGAGAAAGAGACCCTTATGGAAGCCGTCAACGACCTACCAGCGACTCTCATCGTCTATACTGCCGCCGCCCAGTCTAAAGGGATAGAGGCTTTAGAGCAGGCCATTCTCAGCGCCGTTCACAGCGGCAACCTGGCGGCAGCAGATACTGACATTGCAATCAATCAGCGGCAGGCGGCGGCGCTAGTGCGGGCAGAAAGGGCGATCACCCAGGTACAAACCACTATCCACGACGAACTCCCCTTAGACTTTTGGACAATAGACCTACGCTTAGCCATTCATGCCCTTGGCGAGGTCACCGGTGAGGAAATGACAGAATCGATGCTCGACGAAATTTTCAGCCGATTCTGCATTGGTAAGTAAGGTCTTGGATCCTCTCCCTATCGAAAAGAATAGTCTATACCTTTCGACAGATCTCCAAAAAGTGAGCAAAAAGTGAGCAGGTTTTGGGCTGTTCACCTGTTGGGCTGCTGCGTAAAGTTAGCAACAACCGGAGTTGTTATGAGAACGTTCTCTATCTGTCGTCTTTTCGGCCTGATACTTCGAGCCTAACAATTTAAGTAGGGGCCTTTTGGGATTACAAAAAGGCTCATCTCCTGGTCATGCCTCATGTGTTGAGAGGCGGTGCGTCTTTTCGGCTTATTCATTTCCAGTCAAGCACCCATTCCTTAAAAACATTTCCCATGAAACATCTTTCCAAAATCCTCTTACTCAGCATCTCCATCTTAGGCTTCTCATCAGCGGCAGCAAAAGCCGCTATTTTCAGAGCAGACGTCGGTTCGCTTAGCGGCTCAGGCGTTTCTGGAACAGTTCTGCTCGACCTTTCTGAAGACTCAGGAACGCTGACCGTTACGACGAACGCCACCGGGCTAGAGCCTAACCAGGATCACGTACAGCACATTCATGGGCTATTCAGCTCCTCAGGTGAAATTGCTGACTCCATGACGCCGACTATTGCAAATGACAGCGACGGCGATGGGTTTGTTGAGCTAGGGGAAGGCGCTCCGGTCTATGGCCCGATCATCCTGCCGCTGGCGACTATCAATACCCCTGATGGCAGTGCCAGCGTTACGACTACCTATGACCTTAGCGATCCGAGTGTCTTTGGAACTAATCGAGCAACCAATCAGCCCTTTACGGCAGCAGATCTGATGCCGCTTACTTTCCGCGAGATTGTCATTCACGGCAGAACGGTTGCTGCTGGTATTGGTAGCGGCACCCCTGGCGAAGTGAACGGTGACGGTGGCTACCTTGCGGTATTGCCTGTAGCCGCAGGAGAGATCGTTGCCGACAACGATGCTGCCTCCGTACCAGAGCCCGGCACTAATGCGGCACTGGCATTGATGGGCGTCGCCAGTGGAGCGTTGATACTGCGGCGGCGGCATACGTTAGCTATCAACAGCTAGCAGCCTAACCGATATATAAGCTTGCGTGTAGCAGGGACGACTAGCTATCTAGCGGTCTGTGGGGGATATTGTGTGCCAGCTGTAATCCATGTATTTTGCCAAATCAGCCACATCCTTTTGCCAGCGATAGCGCAAACTCACGTAGCGGTCTGCGCCTGCTTCAATGTCAGTGACAGTCTGCAAACCGCTTTTTCTAAACTCATGGACAGCGCCATAGTAAAACCTACGCCAGTCGGCTTCTGAGCTTGTTTCATAGTGCCTTTTGTCACTCTCTACTAACGATGTCCGAATTTGCGTCAGCATAAACAGGCTACCGCTTTCTAATTCTGCGATCGCCGTTGAATTAATGAACGCAGCATACGCTTTCGAATCCAGTGCACTCTTAACCAGCGTTGAGAGGTCTAACGCAACCAGCATCATGCGAGCCAAAGAGTAATAGTTTTCTTGAAACCTGAAATAGTGCAAGATAGGGTAGGCATGATGGGCTTCCAATAAGAACATTAGTTCATGCGAAATATTAGAAATTTCTTGGGACGCACCCTCAAACTTACCGTACGCCTGAAGTCGAGTAATCATCTCCACGACGTTAGGGCTGCCTGCCATTCGGTGATGCAGCGACAGCGCAAAGGCGTTACGCCGGGTCAGCGCGCTGTATACCGACAGTAGGTAGGTCAGCGCCAGGGTAAAAACCGCAAATCCAACAGCGGCTTCTACAACCGTAAGCACCTGATAGAACGAGCTTTTAGGAATCAGGTCGCCAACTCCTAAAGTTGTGAAGACAAACCCGCTGTAGTAAAAAGCGGTAAAAAAGTCAGTGGGCGTAGTGCCGCTGCTGGCTTGAATACCGCTGCCTAGCGCTGGCCATAGAAAAAGCGCAAACCCTAAGACATACAGCGTTACCCAGACCACAACAATCGCAACAACAATCGTTGGGCCACAAAAAGACAGTAAGCGCTTGTTCTGAACCGGCAAAATGTTAGCAGCCCTTCTAAAGAGCGCCCAGATGCCTTTACTCAGGGGTAAGCTTAAAATGCTTTTACCGTTTCGAGGGTAGAGTACCGTTAGATAGATATCAATGAAGGCAGCTGTAGCCAGCAAAATCCCAATGAGTCTGGAGATAATCTCAATCATCTCTAAGTTCCAGTGAATCTATCGTCCTTTTGTTCAAAATTGTTAATTCATCTCTATCCCAGCAACCTAGCAGTTCGATGGTTGGCTTAAATCTCCCCACAGCTATAGAAGACAAATCTTACTGGAAAGTGTGGCTAAGACAGCAGCCTACTCGTATCGCACGTTGGCATGTTCAATCCAGCCGTCTTCATGAGCGCTATGGGGATCGCGATGTGTCCAGTGAATGAGTCCGCCGAGGTCATTCCATTCGTATTCGCCTTTGACGGTGACGCGATCGCCCTTTTGCAATCCATTCACCCTGGGTGCCAGATCGATATTGTGCACTACTAATACAGTGTGGCTACTGACGATACGAATGATAAACCGCTGATGCCGCGATCCCTCGTTATCATCCGGCAGCACCGCCTCCACCGTCCCTGACACATTCTCGACGATGACATTCGACTGCCGATCCTTGAACGCCTCTAACACCGTTTTATCCCCAGCCACTTTAGCCTTACCACTTTGCCAGAGATAGGCTGGCATCGCTAGCAAAGGTGCCATACTGCTCAAAAATACTCTTCTGTGCATGTAGTCGGGGTGACCAGCTTAAGCCGGAAAAAGCTCTACGTGTAAAGGACTGGGCTGAGGTGCTTGAGCTGAGTGACTGAGCATCGGTAAGTCAGCAGTATGGCTGAGGATCCACCCAAACAGGTGAGGACGCTGATAGTCTAACCCGGCGCTAGCTACCTCATGCTGTACCTTTCTTCCGCAAAAGGCTCGCCACGCTGATGATAGCCGTTACGCTCCCAAAAGCCGAGCTCCATTTTCGGCAGAAACTCCAGGCCGTTGATCCATTTGGCACTTTTCCAGGCATATAAATGGGGTACGACTAGCCGCATTGGCCCACCATGCTCCGCCGGCAAAGGCTCACCCAACAACGTATGAGCAAAAAAGTTCTCCTCTCGAACGAAATCTTCCAAGGAGATATTCGTGGTGTAGCCGCCATAGCAGTGTTCCATGACGTGCAGGGCATCAGCGTCTACTTCGATCTCCTTTAAGAAATCTGTCACCCTGACCCCGCGCCACGTGACATCTAGCTTGCTCCAAGTGGTCACACAGTGAAAGTCAGCTGTAAATTCGCTCTGCGGCAAGTTCATAAAGTCTTGCCAGGAGAACTGTTTGGCCTGCGCTAGGCCAGAGACGGTAAACTGCCAATCATCCGTATTTACTTGAGGGGTTTCGCCGTAGGTGAGAACAGGAAAGCCTTTGGCTAAATGCTGCCCAGGCGGAACGCGGTCAGCAAGGTCGGCACTGGGTTTTTCAAAAAACTTCATGGCGAAGTAGGTAAAAGGATACGTCTATTATTATGTATGAAAGTCACTGCTCCGGGCGGCAGTCATCCACCATCCTTACAGCAAACCGCGATAGCGAATAAATATCAGAATCGCAGCCCACGACCCCAGCGCCACCTTAATCGCCACTAATATGTTCAGCAGGGGAATCCAGCCACCGCTGAGCAAGGTGCCGAGCTCTCCGTATGGCAGCGCTAAGCCAGCTAGACTCAGCACTGCTAGCACGATAAAAACGAGCACCGAAACTTTTTCCCAAGTCGCCGCATGCCAGCGACGGTAAACCTGCTCCATCCAAGTTGAGGATGAGGTAATCGCCACTAGGCCGATGGCCGTACCCCCGGCCACGCCAGCTGCAAACCCACCGCCCGGACTCAAATGGCCCCGTATTGCCAGCTCAATACTGACCAAAGCAGCAATGGTCGCGCCGAGCCGAGCCAGTACAACTGAGGGGTGATCGGTAAACTGGTAGACGGTGTTGACCGGTTGTTCATCGGCCATGAGAAACCGCACGCCCATAATGGCAATCGAGAAAACAACCACTTCAAAGATGGTATCGTAGAGCCGATTTCTGAAGATGATGCCTGAGACCGCATTGGGTACGCCGCTATCTCGTACCACCGTTTCCACAACTGCTAGTTCGGCTGCATCGATACCCGGATTGGGGAAAACCAGCATCTTAACGTATAGCGCAATGCCTGCTGCAATATAAATCCATTTCATGACTGATCTTTTATAGGGGTAAGCGGCTTGGATGTTGAGGTAGCAGTGGAGGGACTGCTGAGTGAGCGAAGACAGACTGTAGCGGGCAGCTCGGCTTGCAGAATTTGGTATAGACGCTGAACACGAATGGTTAAGGTATTAGCTGACTCGTTTGAAAGACCATAAGCAGCGTGAATTTCCTTCGCTGCGATCGCTGAATTCAAGGCTGAAAAGGTTGGGTAAGTCGATAGTTCGAGTCGCATGTGGTATTTGTTCAAGGCTTGGGTTAAGTCTGAGAGCAGTTGCTCCGAAGGCACTGACTGGAGCGCTAACTCTGGCTCGCCTAGAGCCGGTTTAAGGACGCCTAGTCGCATACTCATGGAGGAACGCACGGCAACTGCATACAAGGTGATAGACAGCATGGTACCGACGAGCGCTTCGGTCAAGGCGACATCGGCGGCTCCAAAGAGCGCATAGACCATCGCAGCGATCGCCCCCAAAATTCCTCGAATCACCAGCGCATGGTAAGGATTCTTCTGAAGCACCAGCAGCCCAGCTGTTAAAGGCAGCAGCGCCGTAATCACAATCACATAAAAATCTTCAGTCATGCTGTCCTCTACCGCTAGAACAATAGGCCAGTACGTATCCAAGCACGGTATTCCAAATCGCCAGTGAGATCAGCGCCAGCAGCAGCAGCGGCCATTCTTGGGGAATTTGCAGCAGCAGGCCAACCGTGATCGCCATGGAACCGAGCGTATCGGCTACCGATAAGCTGTGCAGCTTGAATAAGACAGAGCGATCGCCGACCAGCGGCCAGGTCCCCCAAATCCAAAAAACAATACCGACCCCAAAACAGAGTGTACTAAGAAGATCGATCATAAGTTTCTCCCTCTAAGCTCATCCGTCTCAAAATATGAGCAAGCAACATCAAGGAGGCATTGCCCACACTCAAAATCAAAACCCCGACCAGCCCGATCATCCAATCGTCCCGCAAGACCGAAATCACCAGGATCATCATGGATGTTTTGGTCGATATGCTGGCAAAAGCCAACATTTTCTGCCAAATATCTTCATCCTGACAGGCTTCGTAAAGCGGAATCAGGAGCACGCCAATCATCGCTATCAATAGCCAGCTCACGGTCGTCGCCTCCTTCTTACCCAGTGGACTTCATGCCAGCCTTCATCGTGGTGCTTGACCACAATTGTTTTAGGCGTAAAGGTGATCAAGAAAATATCTAAAAAGATCAGACCCGGTGTCCTTCTAGGTTTACCTGGCTCCAGGGTAATCTCCTCCTGAGAGTGCGGATGCAGGATCATCTCAAAAGCTTCAAAATACGCCTTGGGAATGGCGACGATAATCTCCCACAGTATTTGCAGCCAGTCTTTGATGACGGCAGGTGCAATGTAGGAGCGCGGGCCAAACTTGGGTAGTGCCAGCGCGATCACAACGCCCATTACAATGTTTGCCCAGCTCAGATCGGCAGTCAGCAAAAACCAGATTGTTAGCCGCAGCAATAAGTCCCGGTAGCCAATCATACGAATACCGCCCAAAAGAGTAGGGTTAACATCAGGCTCATCGTCCCGATCAGATGGTCGAACTGTTCTGCCACCCGAGGCAGCTTGATCGAAAGCTTTTGAAAGATCAGGAAATAGGCCAGCCAGCCCGCCGCGATGGTCGCTAACGGTTTGACAATATTGGCCAGACTGTAGGCTTCATAGTAGATACCGTTTGCTAGCACAAGGCCGCCTAGCAACACCACCATCGCCGGCCAGAATCCAGGTTTGACAATACTTTCGGCGGCTTCTTTAGACTGGGCATGAGGGAGAAAAATAAATTTGGCAAACGAGATAGCGGTTCCCAGGGCGGCTACGTTCATGCCGATTACCTGCCAGGGCAACAGGTTTTTGGTGGTGAGAACCTTCGCGCCGAAGCCAGAGAGTAAGGGAAAGCCGGAGATAGAAAAGCTGGCGATCGCCAATGCCAGCCAAACCGAGGTCGGCAGAGGATTCTGTTTCAGTATTTTGATGCTGCGGCTGGGCAGGCTGCCGACGATCAGAAAAAGCGCCGATTTGACCAGGCCATGCGTGAGCGCATAAAAGCCACCGACAGCGGGCGCTGCCAAAATAAAGCCGAGCTGAGAAACGGTATGGAACGCCAGGATGCGCTTGGTATCCAGGGCAAAGACCGCGTAGCCGACGCCTAGCAGGGCAGTGGCGACGCCCAAAGCGCGAATGACCGGGTCGAGTTCCGGTACGGCTAATGCGAACCGCACCAGCGGAAAAACGCCCGTTTTCACCACAACGCCTGAGAGCAGCGCCGATACGGGCGCCTCAGATTCGGCGTGGGTAAGAGGAAGCCATAGGCCCGAAACGAAGATGCCACCTTTGGTTAAAAGGCCAAGGAGAATGAGGGCGATCGCCTCGTTCGGCGCTGCCGATAGTCCAGTAAAGGCAAAAGAATGAGTCGACTGATACACCAGCACTGCCCCGATCAGGTAAAACAGCATGGCCGTATTGCTGACAAACAAGTAGCGCAGCCCCACCCAAATCGAGCGGTCAGTCCGGGGATAGGCAATCAGCAAAAATGCCGCAATTCCAATCACCTCTAGCGCGACATACAGACTGATCAAATCCGCGCAGATAAAGACCGCATTAACGCTGCCATGTAAAATAATGGTCTGCGTATAAAAGAACGCACTTCTGCCACTGTGCCAGCAGTAGAGAATCACGGCAGCGGTCACAACCGCATTGGTCAAGATGAAGTAGCCGCTGAGCGCATCGACGCTCAAGCTGACGCCAAAGCTGTCTAATAGCTGCAAGTTTACCGGTGCCGGATTGAGTATCTGCCAGAGCCCGTAGCCCAGTGAGCCCAGTGAGATCCCCAAGGCAAGCAGGCGATCTAGCCTGGGAAAAAGGTAGCTACTAAAGCCGATAAACAGCGGCAGAACAACCCAAATCAGGGTCAGCGTATTCATGACATATTCTCCTCAATGTCGCTGCACTCTAGGGTCGGGTAGTCTCGCGACAGCTTCATTGCGCCTACCAGCATCAGTGCCTGAATCGAAAAGCCAATGACGATCGCCGTCAGAATCACTGCCTGAGGTACCGGATCGGCGTAATTGGCAGGTACTCTGTCGGTCGCAATTGGAGTCGCTAGACCCCCCCGCGCTGCGACCAAAACGTAGTAGCCAATCACCCCAGTGCTCATTACATCCATCGCAATGATTTTCATCATGAGATTCTTCTTCAGCAAGATGCCAAAAAAGCCAATCAGGACGGTGGCGAAAATGCAGGCTTCTAAAAGAGACATGGCTCGTCAAGATACATAAGGAACAAAGCGGTTGACTAAAGCTTAGGCGCCTTTAATCAATCGCAGATATAACAGTGCTTAAACCAAAGCGGTCATCTCGTATATTTCGAAAGTGAATTTGATTCGTTAGCTGCATGGCTAAACCTATTTGAAGAGAAATTGTATAAAAGCTGAGCGACTGTACCAGGGGGCAGGGCTACTCGACCAAGGAAAGATTCATTTCATAGCTTTTTATCTATGAA
>JBARVU010000098.1:0-6155 GCA_049646425.1 Phormidesmis sp.
GCCCTGAAAAGCGTTCTTCCAAGCGCTCATTGAAGCGCTCATCTAAACACCCAGATAAGGGCACAGCAAAATCAGCTTCCCCCTCTGACGACACGCAATCACTCAGCCCCAAGCAGCAGCTGATTCAGGATCGGGCTGCGGCTGCCATTCGCCAGAAAAACATTACGTTTGTGACCGCTGTGTTCCTAGGCTGTGCTTTCCTAGGCGGGCTAGTCGGTCTACTGGTCGCTCCTAAGATAGGCGCTGCGCTAGGGGGAGGACTTTTATGCCTAATCCTGTCGTTCAAGTATCAGCGATTAGCGCTGTACGCTTTCATCATATACATCCCTTTCGGCGGAACCATTACCTACGAGCTAGGGGGCAGTGCGCTCCTACAGCTCGCCAAAGATATTTTCTATATCCCTGTTCTGATTGGGGTCTATCAGTTCTGCCGCAAAAATCGTCTGCCGCTTATTTTACCGAAGGCAATCAAGCCACCCCTGATCGTGCTGCTGATTATCGTGTTGATCACAGCCCTGATTACCAATGTGCCCGATCAAATCGGCGGGGTCGGCGGTCAATATCCAGCGGCGATGGCGCTTTTAGGGATCAAGCTACTCTTTGGCTATGTTCCGGTCGTTGCCTGCATTTACTATCTGATTCGGGACAAGTCAGATCTGGTCGGACTGCTCCGATTGCAGACAGTGCTAGTTCTTGTGGCCTGTAGCCTGGGCGCGATGCAGTATTTTATGCTCAAAACAGGCATGTGTGCAGGCACCACCGGAACAGGTTCAGAGCTATTTCGCGCCTCTCTCGATGCCCGCTGTTTTGTCGGCGGATCTCTGCTCTACTCACCCGACCAAGGTCAGATTCGGCTGCCGGGTACTTTTGTGGCGCCCTGGCAGTGGGGTTGGTTCCTGATTTCTGCGGCCTTTTTTAGCTTTGGGACGACGTTTAGCGATAAGTCTGCTTTCTGGCGATTAGTGGGGCTAGTGTCACTGGTGGCGGTCATGATTATGGCAACGGTCTCGGGACAGCGGGTTGCCTTGGTGACAGTGCCCGCCGCTGTGGCTTTGCTCACGGTGATTACCGGACAGGTTGCCAACCTCAAGCGGTTTGTTCCGATTGGCGTGGTTTTGGGCCTGATCTTGACTTACTTAGTTGTCAATAACCCAGCTGTGTTAGAAGCTCGCATTGATAGCTTAGAGTCTCGATGGAGCGCTTCTCCGCCGCAGCAATTTATGGTAGAGCAGTTCTCTCAGGTATGGAAGAAGCAGGAAGGCATTTTTGGTCATGGGGTAGGCCGAGCGACTAACTCCGCTCGGTCGTTCGGTGACACGAGCCTGATAGAGACGTATCATCCTAAGCTGATCTATGAAATTGGCCCGCTTGGCCTGATTGCTGCCCTGGCAGTCTATACCGTGCTTACTGTGGTCACCTTCAGGGTTTATCGCAAAACAAAGGATAAAAACCTTCGCAGCTACGCAGCTTCTATGTGGGTATTTGTTTTGTTTATCAGCTATTGCCCGTACTACTATCCGCTGGATGTCGATCCGGTGGCAGTTTACTACTGGTTAGCTGCTGGCATTGTGCTCAAAATTCCGGAGCTGGAGCGTCAGGAGCAGGAAAAGGCCGCTGCCGCACTTGATCCAGCAGCGGCGGAGACCACAGGTAAATCAGGGCAACGTCGCCGTAAAAAAGCCACGCCCACTTTTGGATAGCGGGTAGTGTCTCTATTGGTTTTTTCTGCTTCTTACTCCATTCAGACTTCTTCATAGAATTATGACTTCTTCCCCAGATTCTGATTGGCCTTTGATTTCGGTGGTAGTTCCTACTTATGGCCGTGAGGCTGTGCTGTGCGACACCCTTAAAAGTGTGCTGGCTCAAACCTACCCTGCTTACGAGGTGATTGTCGTCGATCAAACAGAGCAGCATGAGGCGGCCACCCAAACTCTATTGGATTCGCTGGTCGCTGAGGGAAAGATTCGACTGTACAAGGTCTCTTGGGCCAGCTTACCGGCGGCTCGCAACTATGCGGCTGAACGAGCTAGCGGCAGCATTTTTCTCTTTTTAGATGACGATGTAGAGCTGCCTGAGGGCTTTTTGGCCGCTCATGCTAAGGCTTATGAGGGGAGAGCGGAGGTGGGTGCGGTCGCAGGCCGAGTGTTTGATCGGATGAAGCTCTCAGAGTCGACGGTGCCCGAGATAGAGATGCTGCCGCCAGAAGCGATGGATCCGGGGATTGCCTGGTACCACATCGATTTGGTCCATACGGTGAAGCCGCAGCGGGTGCTGACGGCCAGAGGCTGCAATATGTCTTTTCGGCGATCGCTCTTTCACCAGTACGGACTGCGATTTGATGAGCGCTTTGCCGGCAGTGCGGTGCGCGAAGAGTCTGACTTTTGTCTGCGGGTGCGCCAGACAGGGCTGATGATTTGGTACGAGCCGTCGGCTCATCTGGTGCATCTGGGTGAAGAGACGGGCGGCTGTCACGATATCAGTACGCGATCACTCAAATACCAGACCACTTTCTATCACAATCACTTTTTGATGGCGCTGAAAAACCTGACGCCCCTACAGGTGCTGCGACTATCGGGGCGGCTGTTCGACTGTCATGTGCTGGGCAACCCGCCCTGTAATAAGAGCGGTTCTCCGGTCAAAATCGTTACTCGCTTTGGGTTTTACAGTTTGGGGTTTCTCAAAGCTTGCCTGACCCTGCTGAGCCCAACCGGGCGCGACGGACGACTCTTTAGCCAGCCGCCCGCTGGTTAGCCTCGCTTTCTCCTCTGTGCGTGCTCTAGCTATCTCGATGACGAGCCTCTATGAAAATCCTGGTTGCCAGCCATACCTATATCGTCGATCTCAACTGCGAAAAGCTGCGATCGCTTACCCACATCAACCCTGAGGTGGAAGTCACCGTCGTCGTGCCCAAACGCTGGAATCCGGGCGGCGTACAAAGCCGCAAAATTGAAACTCAACCGCGTCAGGAAGGTCGCTTTCGGATTGTCCCGATCTCCAACTTTAGCCAGAACAACCAGGGCCTGCTCAGCTTTGGGGCAGATATCGTTCCGCTGCTGAGAGCATTTCAGCCCGATATTATTCAGGTCGAGCAAGGGGCCAAATCCCTGGGCTACGCCGAGCTGATCAGCCTTAATCGCCTGCTGCGGCTGAATGCCAAGAATGTCTTTTTCACCTGGTGGAACTTGCCCTACGAAGTCAAGTTCCCGCTGTCTTTGCTAGAAAGCTATAACCTTCGCCATACCAACGGTCTGGTGGTGGGCAATCAGGATGGGGCCGATATCTTGCGCGATCGCGGCTACAGCGGCCCCACCTGCGTCATGCCCCAGCTCGGGGTGGACGAACGGCTCTTTCGCCCGGCTGTTCAAGCTGATCTGGCTGCTGATCACGGCATTACCCCTGAGGACTTTGTGATTGGGTTTGTGGGGCGCTTTGTTGAAGAAAAGGGACTGCTAACGCTATTCCAGGCATTGGGTAAGCTACAGGCTGACCAGCCGCGCCGCTGGAAGCTGCTGTTGCTCGGTCGCGGCCCGCTCAAAGAAACCCTCTATCAGCTAGCCGATGACCTCAATATCAGCGATCGCATTCTCTGGATAGAGAGCGTTCCCCATGCCGATGTTCCCCGCTATATCAACCTGATGGATACCCTGGTTCTCCCTTCTGAAACTACCTATCAGTTTAAGACCTTGACCTCAGCGGGTTGGAAAGAGCAGTTTGGCCATGTGCTGATTGAGGCGATGGCTTGCAAGGTGCCGGTGATTGGCTCTGACTCAGGAGAAATTCCCCATGTGATCAAAACCGACGGTCTGGTCTTCCCTGAAGGCGATGCCGAAGCCTTTGCCGAAAAGATAGCGGCGCTGATCGATCATCCTGACCAGCGAAAAGCCTTCGCAGCCAAAGGCTACGACCGGGCCATGGCCGAATACACCAATCGAGCGCTGGCCAAACGACTGCTGGACTTTTACAAATCCTTGTTTTAGGCCGTTTCCCTGCCCACTCAACAGCATTTTTAACCTGTGTCAGCTTTTAATCATTACTTCAAAACTGTTTTAGCGCGTCTACCTCGATTGGGCCGTCTTCCGCTTCCCCCCCTGCCGATTTTTCTTGGCGCTGCGTTGGCCTTGGGTGGCTGCTCTGAAGGCGGTGGCTCATCAGTTCAGCCGATGATCGTGGGGGAGGCCGATGAACTATATATTCAGCCAATCCGGGTATGTGACGACTTTGGTAATGCCTGCGCTCGGGTCAACTTATTTGCAGACATTACCGCTAAGATTCTGGCCCAGGCTCAGCTGAAGATTTCCTTCTTGCCAATTAACCAGCTTAACAACAGCCGATTTCTCTCTATTGATGGGCAGAACGCGATCTCAACTGGATCGGAATTTTACGAGATGACGAGACGGGGCGGGGCCTGTGCTTTTGGTCGGCATCCGAGTTCTACGGACAGCAGCGGCCCGATCAATCTTTGGTTTGTTGACGAAATTGTAGCGGCTAGTGGGTTCGTTGAGTTTGGTCTGGCCTGGGTTGAGGCCAATGGTGTGGTGATCAGCGGCGCAACGCTCGACTTCAACGGAGGCAATGGCCGCACAGATACCGTTGCCCATGAAATCGGCCATAACTTAGGGCTGCGTCATGCCACGTTGGGCGCTGGGGGAGCCAGCAATCTGATGACGGAGGGCGATCGCCGCCTGATTCCCAGATCGGCTGATGACGTAGGCGTCGATGGTGCCGGTCTCAGCCTGCTCACCGACGCTCAGAAAAAAAAGATTCAAACCAGCTCCTTTCTCAATCGAACCGCCTCCTCGGCAGCCAACTGTACGGTTTCGCCTGACCAAGCAGGGGCGATCGCCGATCCGGTTACCTTAGCGTTGAGCTCATCTGACGCTGGCCCGATAACCCCTTTTATACTGGAGGCATCTCACCTATCGCCCTCCTCCGATTCCCGGGCACCCACTAGCGTCCCGGAACCGACGATGCGCTGGATTAGCTTACTGGCAGCTGGTTTCTTCCTACTTAGCCTCAATCGTCAACCGCATCCTGTCAATCCTAGCTAGGGCCTGTTCGACCCGCCCTGAGAGGCCGTATTATGCCTAGATTTTTTCTGCCTTTGCTGATAGCGGTAGCGATCGCCAGTCTCTTTCTCTGGCAGCGGTTTTCTGCGCAGCCCTCACCCCGAGCGCAACCAGCTTCCCCTGCCGTGATTGAGGCCGCTAGCACCGATAGACTGTCCCATCCGCCCGACCGTCAGACGTTCACCACAGGCCCCTATCAGTTTGTCGTCACCCCTGCCAATCAGTGGCAGACCCCGACTGCTACGGGCACCCTCTACAAAGCAGAAAGCCGCCTTTGGCAAAGCAATCTGCCGCATGAGTATGGCCCCAGATTCGCCCTGGTGAGTTCCACTGGTCAGGTGCTTCTGATCGATGAATTTATCAACGTGGCCAGTCCCTACGCGCTCACCCTGCTAGACCCAAAGGGAACCGTTATTGCCCAGCACAGTTTCGACGACCTCAAGCGTACGCTCGGCGTCTCCTCAGCAGATCTGACGCGGCAGGCGACGAGCGGCTGGTGGATTTCAGCGCCGCCCACGCTGAGTGCAGCAGCTGATTCTCCGGCAATACCGGGTCAGCGGGCGCTGATTCAAACCGGCGGTACGACTTTAGAAGTTGACCTGCTCACAGGAGAGCTGAACCGCCGCGCCGATTTATAGTGTTGGCAGTCTCTAGCGCTGCGCCGATCTCTTCCCTACCTGGGCCACCATGAAGCCGTTAAAAATTCTCCAAATCGTCCCTTCTATTTCGCTCGTGTACGGTGGCCCCAGTCAAATGGTACGAGGGCTTAGCGCTGCCCTGGCTGAGCAACCGACCGACCGGGTCAGCCAGGTTACCGTCATCACCACTGACTCCAATGGCGATGTCGATGAAGCGCCGCTAGCGGTACCGCTCAACCAGCCGGTTGTAGAAGACGGATATGAGGTGATTTACTTCCGCTGCTCGCCGTTTCGCCGGTACAAGTTTTCTCCAAGCCTGCTCACCTGGCTATGGCAGAACGCCCATCGCTACGACATTGCCCACATTCACGCTTTGTTCTCTCCGGCGAGCACGTCAGCGGCGACGGTTTGCCGCTGGCAGAAGTTGCCCTACATCATGCGTCCGCTCGGC
>JBARVU010000099.1:0-2397 GCA_049646425.1 Phormidesmis sp.
GCAGGCCAATCGTTAGCCCAATTCTTCGGCGCTCAATTGCAGGGGTTGCCCTGGCTGGAAGCGCTTAATCTCTCTACCGTAGCCGCTTTAGACAAACTGCTGCCACCTGAAAAAAATTAGGCACCACTTTTAGATCTATCTGCGCTTGGGAATCGGCGATCGCTCTGATAGAAGCCATCCATTCTGGTTCTTTATGTCGCAGCTCTGCCTCAGCAAAGTCAGCAGCGGTAGCGAGTCCTAATTTGCTCTATGCGGGCGTAGAGTTCCATAATTGAACTAGTTGAGTGTGATGATTCAACCAGTCTCGAACATTCCTTGTCCTTTGTGTATTGGAATGTTTGTTACTTTTAGTGATCGCCTGTCGGAACAGTTTCCTCATCCCACTGCGAGGAAAGCTTTGGACTGTCCAGCTTGCAGCCTTTTTCTACCTTTCCTTTCCTTGTCTTAAGTCAGTGCCATTGACCTATGGCTGCTCAATTACCCGTCAGAGCTATGCCCTGAACGTTGTGGTGTCACCCCGGCAGGGGTTGCAGGCATTGCTAAGTCTAAACACGATTTTTCAACGAGCATAAATTCGTTGCTGGCCCGTGTATAGGACACTGTTGCCTCCTTGTCACACTCGACTTATCTACATCGCACAGCCAACAGTGACCTATATAGAGGCAACGACAGAACAAAGTCTCTCTATCGCTCTTTGGATCGGCCAATAGACACCGGATACCGATGCCGCACTTCTGCTAGTTTGTATGGATTGTGACGTTTGTGCTGGCAGTACAACTCTAAGCCGATGGTGGCCGAAATGGATAATCCAATAGTAACAGGCGAGAATATTCGTGTCTTGGTCAAAATGCTATAAAGACTGCCGCCTATCAAAGAATTCAGCGCTTGGTAGGGGTCTTTCATGAAATGGGGTGATCGTGAGCCTAGCAGGTCACGGATAATGCCACCGCCAGTGCCTGTGAGAAGACCCATCAGTGGTGGCATGGCCCAATGCATGGGAGACGTGAGTAATAAGTTAGCCGCGCTAATGGTTGCCTGAGCACCCACGACGGTAAAAATCGCTAAGCTGATGATATCGGCTAGCCAACAATGTTCTTGCCGTAATTGAACGATTTTACTGGTATAAAATGTGGCTAGTCCGACTGTGATCGCTAACACTAAATAAAAAGGTGATCGCATCCAAAAGACAGGTTGTTGACCCAGCAAGAGATCGCGAATTGTACCACCGCCAAGCGCCGTCAAAACTGCGTATGCAATCGCTACAAACCAGTTATCCCGTTCTTTTGTGGCGACTAAGGCCCCACCCATGGCAAAGACAACTGTGCCAAACAAGTCGAATCCATACAGCATACAAACTGATAAATCTGTCATGATTTTAAATCGCAGGACCGTAGTACGACAAGAGTCTTTTTACATTCAAAAGCTAAATATTTTGCTGTAGCGAGGTGAAGAAACCTATTTGGCTGCCGGACAGATTTTCTAGCGTCATTGCCTGGGCTAACATACAAAATGTCGTCGCCATCACCGCCTTCTAGAGAATCTACACCTGAACCACCATATAGGTCTTCATTACCCCACCTTCCACGTATTTCATCATGACCACAATAGCCATAGATAATGTCATCGGCTGGTGATAACTCAAGTAAACCATCTGTGTTGATTGTCTAGGTAGGCGTGCCGTTCCCCTTCAAAAAATCATTTCTACGAGTTCCTTCAATGAGATTTTTGATTGACATCGTATTGTTCTCCTTGACTTGATCTTTGTTTTTACAGCAGAGCAACAGTACGAAGCCTGGTTGCTGCGTTTGCTCTCTGCTCTGTATTCGAATTACACAAGCCGAAAGGCTACGTTAAGGGCTAGGAAAAGGCGAACTTATGGCTAAGTTATCGGACGGCAACTTACATAAAGACTCCACTGAGAAATCTCATCTTGCGAGACCCTCAATAGGCCAAACTCAAAACGCTCAAATTCCAACCCTTCCAACCAAACATATAGTCGTCCCAAAAAGAACCGGACACTGTTGGCGAGCTTCCCTCAACAGAACCTATCAGCAACGTCATACCCAAGTTATCGATTTCTTAAAAACGCCGCAATACGTCGAAAAGCGTATGCAAATGTTGCAAGGAAGTTACATATTATCGATTAATTAATCCTGGTTCCAAGCAAGTTTGTGTGGCGTAAAATAGAGGCATAGCAAGCGAGTGGAGGCCAGAGCTATGGCCAGGAAAAAGCAGCGAGGCATTGCCGGCGATAAGACAATCTGCCTACCAATAGCGGATGATATCGACTACACCACGCTGGTAGAGGATAGAGCAGCGTATCGGCAGTATCTAGACCAGCAGATAGCGGCACACCCAGAGCTATTCCCAGCAGAGATCAGCGAGGGCTATCGCTTC
>JBARVU010000100.1:0-3260 GCA_049646425.1 Phormidesmis sp.
AGCGTTGTTGGTAACCGGCACAGATACAGACAGTGGTAAAACGGTGCTAACAGCGGCGCTGATCGCTTACTGGCAGCGCTATTGTTGGGCTCATCGGTTGGGAGTCTGTAAGCCGGTGCAGTCGGGACTGGGCGATCGCGAATTTTACAGCCGCCTGTTCGATTTAGATCAAACCCCTGAGCAGCTCAATCCGCTGTGGTACCAAACGCCCGTAGCCCCGCCGTTGGCAGCAGCGTTAGAAGGGAAACGGGTAGATGTGGCCAAGGCATGGCGGGTATTTTCTCAGCTCGAAGCCGAGCGAGACTGGGTGCTGGTAGAAGGGGCCGGCGGGTTGGGGTCACCTGTGGCAGAAGCGATGACGGTGGCAGATATGGCCAGTCAGTGGCGGCTGCCAGCGGTGCTGGTGGTGCCTGTGAAGCTAGGCGCGATCGCCGCTGCGGTCGCCAACGTAGCCCTCGCTGAGCAAAAAAAAGTGAAGCTGCTGGGGATTGTGGTGAACTGCACACATCCTCATACTCAGGGCCAGATAGATAGCTGGGCGCCGATTGAGATGATCGAATCGCTGACGCGGATACCAGTGCTCGGGACGCTGCCTTATCTCAAGCAGGTTAAAGATCTCGATGCTTTGGCCGCTGCCGCTGCCCAGCTAGATCTGGAGCGGCTGATGCCAAAGCCTTTTTGGGCATAGCGTGAAGGGCTAGATGAGGGCAGGTGATTAGCGCTGTCTTGCTCAGTTCTGATGAAATCTGGCAAGATAGAAACACTGCTGAAGAGGACTTATGCAGACACTGTCTCGCCCGTCAGACCCCCCTTTAACCCCTGACTCGAACCCTGGCTCGCCCTTGCGGCCTGACATTCAGGCGCTGCAAAGTGAGCTGGTGAGCTGGCGGCGATCGCTCCATCAGCGGCCAGAGCTCGGCTTTCAGGAGAAAATTACGGCTCAGTTTATTGGCGATCGCCTCCAAGCCTGGGGCATTGACCACCGGGCTGAAATTGCGACGACCGGCTTGGTCGCCGTTATCGAAGGCACCGGTACCGGTTCAAAGCAGCCAGTGCTTGCCATTCGCGCGGATATGGACGGCCTGCCCGTGCAGGAGCTGAACGAGGTGCCTTATTGCTCTGTTCACCCGGGTAAAATGCACGCCTGTGGTCACGACGGGCATGTGGCGATCGCCCTGGGAACCGCGAAGTACTTAAGCGAGCATCGAGATCGCTTTGCCGGGACGGTCAAAATTATTTTTCAGCCCGCTGAAGAAGGCCCGGGGGGTGCGCTGCCAATGATCGACGCGGGCGTCCTCACCAATCCAGATGTGGATGCAATGGTCGGCCTACACCTCTGGAACAACTTGCCCCTAGGTACCTTGGGGGTGCGCAGCGGGCCGATGATGGCTGCGACTGAATTTTTTCGCTGTACCCTTCAGGGCCGGGGCGGACACGGTGCTATTCCTCAGCAGACAGTGGACGCTGTGGTAGTCGGTGCTCAGGTTGTGAACGCCTTACAAACCATCGTGGCTCGCAATATCGATCCGCTGAAGTCGGCAGTCGTCACCATTGGTGAATTTCGGGCGGGAACAGCCGTTAACGTGATTGCCGATAGTGCTTACTTGAGTGGCACCGTGCGCTATTTCGAGCCGGACTATGGTGAGCTGCTGCCCAGGCGAATTGAGCAGGTGATTGCCGGGGTATGTGCGGCTCATGGGGCGACCTACGAGCTGGACTATCAAAGGCTGTATCCGCCAGTGGTCAACGATCAGGCGATCGCCGATCTGGTTCGCTCAGTCGCCCTATCCGTCGTAGAGACCCCGGTCGGGGTGGAGCCCGAGTGTCAGACCATGGGGGGGGAAGATGTTTCTTTCTTTTTACAGTCTGTGCCTGGCTGCTATTTCTTTTTGGGCTCAGCCAATGCCGCAAAAGGGTTAGACTATCCGCACCACCACCCTCGTTTTGACTTTGATGAAACGGTGCTAGGCGTCGGCGTAGAAACCTTTGTCCGGGTGGTCGAAAAGTTTTGCCAGGTGGCTGAATAACCGGTATGAGCGCTTTTAATTCGGATGGTGATTTGACTCTGGATGCGGCAATCCGGACGGCGGTGCTTGAGGCGATCGCCGAACATCTCAGTGAATACGCCTTTCCAGACATTGCCTGCAAAATTCAAAGCGACCTTCACGCTCGCCTCGCCGCAAAAGACTATCAGGATGTCAAAAGCGGCACTCAGCTCGCTCAAACCCTCACCGCACAGCTTCAAAGCCTCAGCGACGACCCGCATCTCAAAGTCTATTTCAGCCCGGCGGTGCTGCCTCACCTTACCCCCCAAGCGGAACTCCCGCCAGCAGAACTGGCGCAGCAGCGACAGCTCAGCGAACTGCGTAACTTTGACTTCAACCGAGTAGAGCGCCTACGGGGGAACATTGGCTACTTAGAGCTCTTTAGTTTTGAGCCGCCTGAGTTTGCCGGTGATGTGGTCGCAGCGGCCATGCAGTTTTTAGCGCATAGCAGCGCGTTGATTATTGATCTGCGTCACAATCGCGGTGGCTCTGCCAGCATGGTAGCGCTGCTGACCAGCTATCTGCTGCCCGCCTACCCCGCCGTACATTTGACCGACTTGTACTGGCCCAAAGCAAATCGTACCCAGCAGTCCTGGACGCTGCCCTACGTTTCTGGGTCGCGCTATCTCGACCAGCCGGTGTACGTGTTGATTAGCGCAGAGACTTTCTCAGCGGCTGAAGAGTTTGCCTACAACTTAAAGCATCTCCAGCGAGCGGTGATCGTCGGCGAAACCACAGCAGGCGGCGCTAACCCAGGGTCAGGATTTCGCCTGCACGACCACTTTTGGATGTTTATTCCCACCGGGCAGGCGATTAGCCAAGCAACGGGCGAAAACTGGGAAGGCTGCGGCGTTCTGCCAGATTTTAAGATTCCCGCAGAGCTAGCCCTCAAAGCAGCTCAGCTCCTAGCCTTCAAGAAACTCTTACGGGATGATGACGAAGGCACCGCTACCGGGCCGCTCGCGAGCAGCCTCCGACGCGAGCTAGAAGAGTCGCTGACGACGGTAGAAGCTGAGCTGGATCGGATGCAGCAGGCCCTGATCAGCGACATGGGAAAGATTCGCTAAGCGGATTCTTCCTAGCACCGATAATCGCTTATGCTAGAACTCCTTAAACGCTTGTTCGTTTAACGAAACATTTGACAGGCAGGTTTCATGACTTTGCGCTTCACGAGTCGACCCTTAATAGCGACGTCCCCGGCACGGCGCTCAACCA
>JBARVU010000101.1:0-5634 GCA_049646425.1 Phormidesmis sp.
AGCAAGTACTGGTGCTCCTAGAGCTAGATGCGGATGACAAAGTTGTGGCGGTTGAGGACGCTACACAGTGGGTGCTCGACTTTATCTCTGAATATTTGACGCTTGGACTGACGCCTAAAGCGCTTGAGGAAGAACTAGAGCGGGCCGAGCAGTGGCGACAGTCGCTGACGTTACAGAGTCAGGAAGTTCGGCGCAGGGCTTTGGAGACGGCGGCCCGTCGGGATGAGATTCAAAACCTGGAAAAGCGCTTGAAGCTAGAGAGAGAGTCACCAGGAAGCAAAGAGCAGTCCAGCTGACGGATTAACTAAGCTGGTTTTTCCTGAGGCAGTACGTCTTGAAGGAGAGGGGCTAATTCATCTTTGAGCTGACCGGCTCGAATAAATTCGGCGTAGGTGTCAGATTCTATTGCCAGCAATTCATCGCGAACCTGCTCGGCTGCGTATGCAAGCACTTCGGGGTTGGAGCGCTGTAGCTTGACGAGGTCTTCCTGAAGCTCTTCTAGCTGACCTTCCACAAGGGCCATTTGGTAGCGGGCAAATTCTTCTTCTACTTCTTGCCGTTCGATCAGTTCTTTGAGCCGGTCGAGCACGCGGTTGAGGGCGACTCGATGGGCGACAAGCTGAGTATACCGTTGGCGAGTGGGCTGGTCGCCGAGTAAGTCTAGCCAGGAGAGCAGTGGCTGCGTGGTGAGCCCCTGAACCAGCAGGGTAAAGAGCATCACCCCGAAGACCACAGCGATAATTTCTTCGCGCTGAGCCAAGGATTCGGGAACGCTCAAGGCCAGAGCTACAGAAACAGACCCTCTGAGACCGCCCCACCACAGCACGGTTTGACCCGATAGGGAGATGTTTTCTCCTTTTGTGATCGCGTTACTAAAGCTACCCAGGCCGAAGACGCTAACAGCGCGGGCGGCGATGATGATGGCGATCGCCACAAAAATCGTCTCAGAATTATCAATCAGCGCCTGAAAGCGAACCTGATCGCCAATCAGCAAAAATACAATAGAGTTGACAAAAAAGGCTAAAAACTCCCAAAACTCAGAGACCACTAGCCGGGTCCGGGGGTTCATGCCGATGCGAGAGCCAAAGTTGCCCAAGATCATGCCGGCTGTGACCACGGCGATTACCCCAGAGCCGCCTAGCTCCTCAGCCACAATATAGGTGCCGTAGGCCGATACCAGCGTCAGGGACTGCTCCACCAGCGGGATATCGAATCTTTGCGTCAGAAATGAAATGCCGAAGCCAATCAGACCGCCTAAGCTAATGCCCAAGCCCACAAAAATGCCGAAGCGAGCCACGGTCAAAGAAGCGTCGAACTGCTCCACGCCGAGCGCGATCCCCAAAAGTAGATTAAAGGCAACGACGGCAACGCCATCATTAAAAAGGCTTTCGCCCTCCATCAGGGTCGTCAGTCGCTTATCGACACCGAGTTCGCGAAAAAGGGCCGTCACAGAGACCGGATCAGTGGCCGATAGGCTAGCACCAACCAGCAGAGCAGTTGCCAGAGACGCTCCAGCTATCTGCTGTAGGCCAAAAACTAACCCCAGCACGCAGATAACTACGCCCAGCACTGCATAAAGCAGGATGGGTACCACATCGCTTTTGAGTCTGCTCCACTGGACATTCCAGGCCGCTTCGAACAGCAGCGGCGGCAGAAAAATAAATAAAATTAGCTCCGGCGAGAGGTTCACCAGGCGAACATCGACCACAGCCAGTCCCAATCCCACCAGTAGTAGCAGCAGGGTATAGGGAATATTCCGCAAGACGCTAAATACTCGCGAGAGGGTCGCAACCCCCAAAGAAACAGATAGTACGAGCAAAAACTGTCGCAGGTTTTGCTCGATGGCTACATTTTCTAGGGCAGGTTCTTTGATGGCTGCTAGCCAGGATATGTTGTCTGCCAGGCTAATCGGGAGGCTCAAGGGGATTAGGAAGAGGCTACTCAAAGTGGTTACTGCAATTAGGAAATTAGATACCGACGCCCTAGCGCGAGCCCACCGTCAGGTTTGCGCATTGAGCTAGTTCAGGGACGTTTCAATAGTAAAGCCTGACGGCTCACGCGCTATCCTGCCTTGCGAATCGTCTCGGCCTGCTGAAGAAGAGCATCGGCGAAGGCGATCGCTTCACTATGAGACTTACCCCCCGCTAGCTGAGCCAACTCATCGCGCCGAGAATCCGCGTCTAGCCGCGTTACTTTGACAATCGTGCGCTCCTCACCGACGGGATCGATAGCCTCGTCGGCTTTGCGAGCAGCTTGGGCAGCGATTTCGTGACGGGCGGTTTCCTCTGCTGTTTGAGCAGGCGGGGCTGCTTCAGTCGTACTACCCTGAGATTTGCGCTTGCCCTTTTTAGGAGGCGTTGCCGAAGGCAGGCGAACGACATGCTTACCCACGTGAAAGTGGGCATCGGCCATGGCGGCGACCAGGGGCTGATGGGTGACGCAGAGCACCTGATGTTCTCGGCCCAGGTAGTAGAGTTTTTCGGCGATCGCCTGAGCTACCCGCCCCGATACCCCTACATCAATCTCATCAAACACCATCGTCCCAATCGGATCAACCTGGGAAAAGCAAGCCTTGAGCGCCAGCAAAAACCGACTCATTTCACCGCCAGACGCAATCTCGACTAGCGGCTGAAGTGGCTCACCCGGATTGGGGCTGAACAAAAAAGAAATCAGATCTGCGCCCTCTGCCGACGGCATTTGAGACTGAATATCGACTTTGAACTTTACTCGCTCCATTGCCAAAGGCTTGAGCTGAGCGACCAGATCTTGCTCCAGCGTTTTTGCCGCCTTCTGACGGAGCTGAGTCAGCCGGTGACAGCTTTCCATCAGCACCTGCTGGTGGCGTTGGTAGGCCGCTTCCAAGTCAGCAATCGACTTGCCATCTCCC
The DNA here is from genome assembly GCA_049646425.1 of Phormidesmis sp. Lineage (GTDB taxonomy): Bacteria > Cyanobacteriota > Cyanobacteriia > Phormidesmidales > Phormidesmidaceae > Phormidesmis. The sequence continues at coordinate 2,888 of JBARVU010000101.1, forward strand.
TCCAGCGCCGCGAGCGAAGCCTGAATGCCCTGGTAATAGTCAATCAGGTCGGGCAGCGGACGATTGTATTTACGACAGAGCTGCTTGAGCTGAGCAATCCGCTGATCGATTTCTTCGAGACGCTCGGGATCGGTTTCGATATTTTCGCCGTAGGTATTGATCTGACGGCCCGCTTCTTGAACCTGGGCCAGCGCATCGCCGACCATGTCCAATATGGACTCCACCTCAGGATCAAAGCGCAGCATGTCACTGAGGATACCCTCTGCCTGCCCCAGTAAGTCAGCGCAAGCCTCGTTGCCATCATCGTTCTCGTAGAGCATCTGATACACCTGATAGCTCTGCTGCTGTAGCTCTACGCTGTGGCTGAGACGGTGGTGCTCTTGCTGTAAAGCTTCCAGCTCATTGGGATCTTCGAGCCCGGCTTCTCCCAACTCTTTGCTTTGGAACTGAAACATATCCAGCTGATCGGTACGCTGCTGTTCTGCTCGGCGACGAGTATCCAGCGTCTTTTTGGCGGCGGTGGCAGCGACATAGTCGGTGGCGACTTGCTGACGTTGCTGAATCAGGGACTTGTCGCCGAAGCCATCGAGCCAGTCGCGCTGGATGTCGGGAGAGCCAAGCTGGAGGGTTTGCCCCTGAGCCGTAATTTCAATCAGCAGGCGGCGGAGTTCCTCCATTTGAGGTTTATTGACCACCACCCCGTTCAATCTCGAACGGCTGCGTACGGCGCTTTTGCCAGCAGTGAGTTCGCGGCGGCAGGTTAGTACTCGACCAGTAGCAGGAATGTCATAGGCGCTTAGCAAGCTGGCGATCCGGTCGTCGCCCGTGGGATCAATTGCGAAAGCAGCTTCGACCCAGGCTTTGTCCGTGCCGGTTCTCACCCATCGACCGGTGGCTTTCCCCCCTAGCACTGCGTCAATCGCATCAAGAATAATAGATTTACCAGCCCCAGTCTCACCCGTTAAGACGTTCAGACCGGGCTTCAGCTCTAGATCTAGCTGGTCTATGAGGGCAAAGTTCTCAATCTTTAAAGAAGACAGCATAGCCCTACCTCACCACCGAATCAATTGGCAGACTATGAACAAATGCGGTGTCGATGGACATCGGCAATGAAGCCTGGGATAAAAAACTCAAAAGATCAAAAACTCAAGACGGATATTTTGGTGGGCGCAGGCGTTTGTACTATGAATTGTACTGTTTCTAAGCGGATCGCTCAGTCATTGCCTTCGAACTGACTTTATGAACTTCTACCGCCCGGCACAGGAGATGACTTTCAATAACTTGATACAATAGTTTACATATTGCGTTTTTCTATTGTCTTCTAATTTTCCATCGTCGGATGCTTTACCAACGCTAGGCTTATTCTACCGTTGCCGACTAAAGACTTTTGCCGGACCCATACTTTTTTCTGAAGATTTCTTATGAGTGCAGCTTCTCCTAACCTGTCTGGCCGTTTATCTGAGTCTTCGGAGCCGATAGTGCCGTTTGACGCACTAGGTCAGCCGGTGATACCACCCGATCAGCAGACTGTGACGGTTGCAGCGGCGCCAGCGGCGATATCCATGCCGCCCGAGTCTTTAGAAGATATTTTGGTGTACGACCCGGCGGCGATCGCTGCCTATTACCGCAGACGCCCCCTACAGATCCTTTTCCGTCTGCTCTCTATTTTCTGGACGGCAAGGAGCTACGTGCTGGGCCTATTATTGGACAGGCTCACGGGCCGTCAAAAGATCAACGAAGAAAAGCGGGCGGTGGGTCTACGGGACATGCTCACTCGCTTGGGGCCTGCCTACATCAAGGTGGGACAGGCGCTCTCCACTCGTCCCGACCTGGTCTCACCGGCCACTATGGCCGAAATGGTCAAGCTGCAAGATCAGCTGCCGGCGTTTCCTAACGAAATCGCCATGCGCTTCATTGCCGAAGAAATCGGCCAGCCCCCGGAGACCGTTTATGCATCTCTCTCAGAGTCGCCAATCGCCGCTGCTTCTCTAGGTCAAGTGTATAAGGGCAAGCTTAAAACAGGTGAGGATGTTGCGGTAAAGGTACAGCGACCCGGCTTAGCTGAGCAGATCACCAAAGACATTTACATTATCCGCATACTCGCTAAGTGGGCGACCAATAATGTCAGCCGAATTCGCAGCGACCTGGTCAGCATTGTCGATGAGTTTGGCACGCGCATTTTTGAGGAAATGGACTACACCCACGAGGGTGCCAACGCTGAGCGCTTTGCCAAGCTGTATGGATACCTGCCGGAGGTTGTGGTACCAGGCATCTATCCTCAGTACACCGGGCGACGCGTGCTGACTATGGAGTGGATTGAGGGCGTTAAACTCACTGAGCTAGAGGAACTCAAGGCGAGAGGCATTGACCCCACGCATGTGATCGAGGTCGGCGTTCAGTGCTCGCTCCGTCAGCTATTAGAGCATGGGTTTTTCCACGCGGATCCGCATCCTGGGAACCTGCTGGTGACCCGAGAGGGCAAACTGGCGTATTTAGACTTTGGCATGATGTGCGAGGTTGAACCCTATCAGCGCTACGGCCTGATCGAGGCGATCGTCCATATGGTCAATCGCGACTTTGAGGCTCTGGCACAGGACTATGTGAATCTAGAATTTTTGACGCCGGAGACGGATTTAAGCCCGATTATCCCGGCCTTGGCAGGGGTATTTAACAATGCTCTCGGTGCCAGCGTGGCCGAACTCAATTTGAAGAGTATTACCGATGAATTTTCGGCGCTGATGTATGAG
>JBARVU010000102.1:0-13072 GCA_049646425.1 Phormidesmis sp.
CTTCAAACGCTGCCGTAATCGGGTGATCGCCGTAGTCAGTCACCAGGGGAGCCGCAGGCCCCAGCCCGACTAGCTGACCGCCGCCAGAGGTGTCGATCACCAAAGTATCTTCTGGGACAACGCCCCACTGACTCATCAGGTCTTCTAGGCCGGATTTTATCTGCGGATCAATCATGATAAAAACGCTGCCGTCCGCCTCTAGATAGGCTTTGACAGCGGCCACTTCTTTGGCAAACAGCGCTTGCTGCGGCCCCGCGATAATCAGTACGTTGGCATCGGCAGGGACTGTGCCAGTGTTCGCTAAGTTGAGCGGCTCTACCGTGTAGTTCTCGTCTCGCAGACGGTTAGCGGCCTCGAAAAAGCCTGCTTTGGAGCCGTCGATGGCATACTCGCCGTGACCCTGCAAAAAGTAGGCGACCGCTGTGCTTTCCTGGCTGAGCTGAGCCAGCTTGTTCGTGAGCTGACGTTCGGTGAGGGGTTCTTGCTGGTCAATACGCTGAACGAGCAGAGTGCGTTCGGCTTCTCCTTCCCCAACTCGTAAAAACACCTCTCCTCCCGTTTCCACCCCCAGCTGCTGGGCAAGCTGCGGCTCTGTAAACGGATCGACATACCGATAGGTAAAGTCGGGGTTTATTCTCTGATAGTTCTCCAGTAGCTGCTGGTCGGTCGGGTTGGGTACCTGGCTAAACACAAGTGCTTCGGTGGGCTGCTCCAGATTTTGCACGACTTCTTGAGAAGCAGGCGAGAGACTCAGTAGCTGCCCTTCAGTTAGATCGGTGCGGCTGTCGTAGCGAGCACCCAAAAAGTTCACCAGCCCTAAAATCACCAGCACCGACAGGACTGAAACCGCCGCATTTGTCCCGGCCCGCGTAGAGCGACGCTGCCAAAACCCTCGATAGTCGCTCGCTGCCACGCCAGCAATCAGCAGTAGGAGCCCTGCCACCAGCAGCGCTACCGCCACCAGCGTCCAGCCATTGAGCAGGCCGACGACGACGCCAGCGGTCACCAGCATTAGCCCTGGCCAGATCAGATACTTCAAAGCTTTGGGTAAGTTTTTCATCGGCTGCACCTGGAGAGCATCGGGAGCATAAGGACTATAAAAGCAGCGCTAGGATCGCTGGAAGCGCAGAGTATCAATCGACTGAGCCGTGAGAAAGAGACCCAACACGATGTAGCTCAAAAATAAGATCAGGCCGCTGGTGTCAAAAATGCCCTGGACAAAATCGCTGTAGTGAGTGAGCAGCGACAGGTGGCCCAACGCATCGCCAAAGACGCCAGGCAGATTGGAAACCGCATCGATCACCCACAGCAGCAGCACCAGGCCAAAGGTCATCACCGCTGCCAGCACTGTGCTTGACGACAGCGAAGAGATAAACATGCCTAGAGAAAGGACACTCGCCGCCAGCAGTAGTAGACCAGCATGGCCCAGCAGCAAAATCGAGAGCGGAAAAGCCGGTTCGCTAGAGCCGACGGCGATCGCCTCCACAATCATCAGCGGCAGCAGCATCGCACTGTAAAAGGTCACCACCCCCAGCAGCTTACCGAGTGCCACCACCCAGTTCGTCAGCGGAGACGTCGCCAACAGCTCTAGCGTCCCCTGCTTGCGTTCCTCTGCATATAGCCCCATCGAGAGCATCGGCAGGATAAACATCGAAAGCGAGCCCAGCAGGTTTAGATAGAGCTGCAAGAATTCGTAGGGTAAATCAATGGACTGAGCGCCCAAACCCGTCTGATCCGCAGCGCTCGCCTGGGCGATCAGTCCGTCAGGCGAAAGCAGCAGCGCCACCAAAAATAAGCCGCCAATCAGCCAGAAGACCACCGCAATAATGTAGGCCAAAGGCGAGGTGAAATAGCTCTGGAGTTCTCGCCGGTAGATCGCCAGCAGGTTGCTCAGCAGGATTTTCATGCGCGGGTCTCCTCATGGGATTGGTCGGATAGCCAATCCCTATCAGCAGCAGTGACATCTGGCGGAATGATATCCGCTGAGGCAGCAGCGGATTCGGCGGGGGGACCGGCGGCCGGTTCTTGCATCGTCAGGTTGATAAAGACATCTTCTAGGCTGGCGCGGCTGCGGCTGAGTTCGAAGAGTTCTAGCCCCCGCGAGACCACGGCAGCCGCGATCGCACTCCCCGCATCCTCCGCGCCCGTCGTCACCCGATAGCGACAGTGACCCTCTGCGAGACCTTCTGTCACGACTGGCTCGGCCTCTACTACGCCCGGCACCGACTGCAATGCAGATAGGCTGCTAGCTACTTCACCGCGCAGTTCCACCCAATAGCCACCCTTGCCGGTCAGACGCTCTACCAAATGCTCGGGGCTGTCGGTCGCGACAATTTCGCCCTGGTTGATGATCGCGATGCGATCGCACGTCATACTCACCTCCGGCAAAATATGCGTCGACAAAATAATCGTATGCTCCCCTGCCAGGCTTTTGATCAGGTTGCGCACCTCAATAATCTGCACCGGGTCGAGGCCGACAGTTGGCTCATCGAGCACAATTACCGGCGGGTTGTGCACGATCGCCTGGGCAATGCCGACCCGCTGACGAAAGCCTTTAGACAGCTTGCGAATAATGACTTTGCGCTTTTCTGTGAGATTGCAGCGCTCGATGGCAGAGGTGACGCGAGTGGGGCGATCGCCCGCCGGCACCCCCTTGATGCGGGCCACGAAATTCAAAAATCCTTCCACCGTCATCTCTGGGTACAAGGGCGGTGTCTCAGGTAAATAGCCGATGCTTTGCCGCACTGCCATTGACTCGGTGTGCACATCTTTACCGGCAATTCGAGCGGTGCCACGACTGGCTGGCAAATACCCCGTCAAAATCCGCATTGTTGTCGTCTTACCCGCCCCATTTGGCCCTAAGAAACCCAGGATCTCACCAGGCTCCACCGTAAAAGACACATCCTTGATCGCGGCGGTCGATCCGTAGATTTTGCTGAGCTGGTCGACTTCAATCATGGCAGCTGCCCGAGTGAATAAGCGTAGGTGAAAATGTGATTTGCCCTAAAATGGGCAGGCATGGGATCTTAGCATTTATAGGCTGGATTCAAATTGCATTGATTGGCCAATCTGAAAAGTGGCTTGCTCAGACAGCGACTATCGTGGCCTGTGGCTTGTTGTACGTTTTCTAAAGGTCGATGGTTCCTACTTTTCCTGCTTTTTATTCCTTGGCTAAACAAAAATTCCCTCACCTTGTCGGCTCAAAGTGGACAGCCCAGCAACAGACTTTGGGCTGGCGACATTTCCGCGTGGTCAATCGTAAAAACCAACACCCGTGGGTATTTGCTGAGTTGGTTGCCGCCTGCGATCCAACCGCTCGCTTCTGGCTAAATGCAAAAGCGCTCAAAAATCGTCAGCTCTGGGCAGCAGGTTGGCAAACCCTTAGCGAAATTAGCCGCGAGCAGTAGAAACTTCACTCAGTTCATATCTCGCCCGCCGAAAGTTCGTACTAGAATAAGAGAGAACGGTAGACACCCTCTAATGCCCTTTTCTTCAACCCCACCCGAAAATCTGCCGGACGGTGCCAATCTGCTCAAGGCTGTCTTGCCGCCTTTGCTGAAAGACTTTCAGCACTGGTTTGGCCGCACTATCGAGATGTTAGAGGCTCAGAGTGTTGATTTTTTGACTCCAGAACAGCAGCAGGATCTGCTCATGCGCGTACGCTCAGCCCAGCGACAGGTCAGTGTTTCACAGGCGCTATCGGCGGCGACCGACAGTCAGGCGGGCATTGATATGCCAGTGGTGATGGCGTGGCACAAGCTAGTGCATGAATGCTGGGGAGTGGCCTTAAGATTGCGCAAAGAACGCCAGGACGCTCAGCCAGACTCGTAGAAGATGCGTCCGCAAGCTAAAGTCAAAAAGCATCATTCAAAAAAGCATCGCTCCAACATCCCTCCCAGAACCGTCGAAATCTTCAAAAATCTTCCAGAAACTAAAGATTGCCTTTCCACACACCGATTTAGCCCCGAGTAACCCATGCTGCACCTGCTCTACATCCTTGCATTCACCGTTTTGGCAGTTATCGCTGTTTCCAATATGCTGCGCAACCTGGTGAGGTTGGGCACTCAGTCGACTAGACCTGTTTCCCCCGAGCGATCGCGCCCGGTGCCCCACCCCGAGCTACTAGACGACAGCGGCGATGTGATCAATGAACCGCTGCTGGTGATGCGTTCTATCTCGATTAAAGATGCTAGAGACCGGTTGGACGCGCTCTATGACGATTCGTCTAGCAGCAGCGAAGATGCTCGCGAAGACAGTTAGGTGGCTGTGCGGGAGAACACTTGGTAGCCGGTAAAAGATCCGATAAAAGTATCCTTTTAGCTTCACTGGTATTAGCGCTGGTGAAGCTTTTCTCTTGCGATCGCAAAGCTTTATCAGCGTAAATTCTCAGCGATTTCTACTTCATCTGACGCAGCAGCTCTGTATTCCTCGTATAGGGTATTAATCATGCAAGCAATGATTAATCACCGTGAACATACGCTATTTATTAGTAGATAATCGCTACTGAGTGCGTATTCGACGAGCAGCGGCCTAATTCCTCTCTTTTTCTCATCTGTCATGACCTCCGATACTCATCTCTCACCGAAGAAAAGCTCAAATAAAATCTTAACGGTTATTCATAAGGAAACAACCGTTCCTGGCCTGGTCGGCAGCAAGCTAATGGCCCTGGGCTACGAGCTGGATATTCGGGCGCCTATTTTTGGGGAGCCGCTGCCTGACAATTTGGAAGCGTATGGAGCGGCGCTGATGTTTGGCGGGCCGATGAGCGTCAACGATGATGAGCCTTATCTGCAAAAGGAAATGGACTGGATCACTCAGGTATTGGCCGCGAACCTGCCTTACTTGGGCATTTGTTTGGGAGCGCAACTGCTTGCCAAGGTGTTAGGGGCTCAGGTCAGCCCTCATGCCGATGAGCTAGAAGAGATTGGCTACTATTCAGTGCAGGCGACGGCGGCGGGCTATGGCCTTTTCCCGTCGACACTGAACGTGTATCAGTGGCACAAGGAAGGGTTCGAGCTGCCGGATGGGGCCATTTTGCTGGCTAAAGGCGATGACTTTCCCAATCAGGCTTTTCGATGGGGTGATCGTACCTACGGCGTCCAGTTCCACCCGGAAATGACGCCTGAAATGGTCGACTTTTGGAGTACAAATGGCGCTCATCTGATCGGTGCACCCAAGACCCAAAACCGCGCTGAACAGCTACAAAACCACGCTCAATACAGCGCTCAGGTAGATCGCTGGTTGGAAACTTTCTTGAAGAACTGGCTCACTCAGAAAGTCTAGCCCGCATGATTGAGAGGTTGTCAAAGATAGGAGCAGTCGCTTATGCAATGGTTGGAATGGCCCTTCAAGAGAACCCGCAGCAGGACAGCAAGTGTCTGGTGGGGTCTATTATTCGTCCTGGCCCTGTCACTGACACTGCTATTTCAATCCTGTGGCAGCGGCGACCCTTCTAGCGCAGACCCAGAAGCCGCTCCCACGGTTGAACAAAGCGATGCGACATCGCTTGACCAGGAACACAGCGGCGATAAACCGACTCCCACGCCTGCGGCAATGGCTGAGCCTAGCGTCCCAGTCACCGGTCAAGCGGTAACCTATGCCACCGTTGACGGTCAGCCGATGACCGGTTACCTGGCCCAACCAGAAGGCACCGAGACTGCTTTGCCTGCCATCATTACCATTCATGAATGGTGGGGGCTCAATGAAAATATAGAGGCGATGACGCGCCGCCTGGCTGGAGAAGGCTACACTGCCCTGGCGATTGATCTCTATGGCGGGCAGGTTGCCACGGAGCCGACTCAGGCCCGTGAGCTAGTGCGCTCCGTGATGGATGCGCCCGGTTCTGCGCAAGATAACATTGCTCAAGCGGCTCAATTTTTACAGGACGAATACAGTGCGCCCAAGCTGGGATCCATCGGCTGGTGTTTTGGCGGCAACTGGTCACTGCGCACGGGTCTGCTGCTATCCGATCTCGATGCTATGGCAATTTACTACGGCCAGCTCATTTTGGCACCCGAAGCGCTCGACGGCCTGGACATGCCCATCATTGGTTTCTTCGGGGCAGACGATACCTCTATTCCCGTAGAAGACGTAGAAAATTTTGAATCTACTTTGACAAACCTGGGCAAAACTGCCGAAATCAATCTTTATCCCGACGTTGGTCATGCCTTTGCCAACCCTTCAGGGCAGAACTACAGCGCCGAGGCCGCCGAAGATGCCTGGCAAAAAACCACTGCGTTTTTTGCTGAGTACCTCCAGTCTAGCTAAGACGGGACAAGCCCGGATGATTCGATAGATAATACAGGCAGTCGGGCATATTATTGGGCATATTACCGTCCGATATATTAGCTTTTGGGGTTGAAGTACCTTTCTATGGGCGTACTGAACAAGATGACGCAGACAACAATGTGAGCCAGCCAGTGTGACCTTGCGATAAAAACAGATTGGAGCGATTTGGATTATGACAGCACTCTCTCGCACAGTTGGGATTACGCTTACGACCTTAGAAGGCGTTCCTGGCAATCGAATTGTTGAGCACTACGGCCTGGTTCAGGGCAGCACCATTCGCGCCAAGCATGTCGGTCGAGATATTATGGCGGGGCTTAAAAATATTGTGGGCGGAGAGCTCAAGGGCTATACCGAACTGCTGCAAGAAGCCCGCAAAGAGTCGGTCGAGCGGATGGTGAAGCAGGCCAAGCAGATGGGCGCGAATGCGGTGGTCAACGTTCGGTTTGCAACCTCTTCAGTTGCCCCTGGGGCCGCTGAGCTGTTTGCCTACGGCACGGCAGTGAAGGTTCGCCCGATAGAGACGAAAGTCCCCACCCAAGTACAAGCGCAAAAGCAAGACAGTGTTAGAAAGCCCGGGCAGCCGTCGGTGTCCTAGTTCTGTGATTGGGGTTGATCGGTTGGGCGATTCTCCGGAGAGGCTGCGCCAACGCCCACTCTCTACCACTCTGTACGATTCACTGAGCTAGGCAAAGCCTGGGAAACGCTATGGATAACCTGATAATATTTGCAGTTTTGATGGGGGTAGGCTTTTTCTTAGGACAGCACTTTGAACAAAAGCACTACAAATCTATCAGAGCCCGAGAAAAGCAGACGTTGCACATTCCCATGACGAATTTCGGCGCGAAGCAACCGCTGCCCCATGCCCACGAGACTCAGCTCTTTGTTGGCAGCATCGTGGTGGCCAACGACTACTTCAAAACCTTTTCAGCGGGGCTGCGCAACCTGGTTGGCGGGCGCATGGTGGTATACGAAAGCCTGCTGGATCGGGCGCGCCGGGAAGCGGTCTTGCGGATGAAGGAAGAAGCGATCGCCTGGGGCGCTTCTCAGGTGGTCAATATCCGCTTTGAAACCTCTAATATTGCCGGTCAATCAAGCAAAGGAGGCGTCGTAGAAGTGATGGCCTACGGTACGGCTATTCGCTAGTCAGCTTGCTTTGTGTTCTCAGTGGTGGCAGTACCACCCAGTTTTTTGCGAATAATGAATTAAAAATTACCTGAAATCTTTAATAAACAGGCTATTGAGGCGATCAAACGAGTGCTTGAAGCAAGTTACACTAAAGTAGTCTTCTTCGCATAAATTGGGCTAGATGCCTACTGAGAGTCAGCTGGGGTGCTTGTATCGAATTAGCTACTATTTAACATATCGGATGCTACAGCCAATTCATCTAGTTTGTATCGACGGTCGCACCCAAAATTTGTATGTTTTAGCAGGACAAAACGAAGAAATTGAGTTTGAAGTTACTCCAAGTGGGGAGGTGTTGTGATGAGCCCCGTCGATTATGCAGCGATGTCCTATCGAGAATTGAGGCATTATTTTCTAACTCATCGAGACGATAACGCTGCCTTTCAAGCTTACTTAGCAAGACGTAGAGAACGTTCACGGCCGGTTATCACCACCCTCAGCGACCCAGACTTTGACAACAAAATTCAAGCGGCTATTCGTCAGCAGATGACAGAGTATCAAACTGGCAGCGCGGGCTAATAATTCGCTTATCTCAATGAGTCCTTACGTTCCTAAAGAAATTACCGAAGAGGTCAATGTTACGCCGGTTAACCCGTTGGTCAATTTGGCCTATTTGATGGCGACAGTGGCCTTTGTGGGCGCGCTGGTGTATGGCAGCTTGGGATTGATTGCCACCCGCATTGCCACCCGCATCGACCCCAAAACCGAGGAAAATATCGGGGCTGCAATGACCGCCGCCATTTCTCTCCAAACGGCTGCGGACGATAGCCGAATCGCCTACCTTGAAGATCTGCTCGCCGACCTGGAGGCCAATGTCCCCAAAACAACGCTGGCCGAGGCCACGTATCCGCCTTTGAAGGTGAGCATCCTTGATACGGAGGTAGAGAACGCGATGGTCACAGCAGGCAGCTATCTGTTTGTCACCGACGGACTGCTACAAAAAGTAGAAAGTGAAAATGAGCTGGCCTTTGTCCTGGCGCATGAGCTAGGGCATTTGCAGCACCGCGATCCGCTGAAGGCATTGGGGCGATCGCTCGTCTGGGTTACGCTCAGCTCTTTGCTGGGCCTGGGGCAGGGCGGCGATACGATTGTCAGAGCAGCAAATTTAGCTGACCTCAGCTACAGCCGAGGCCAGGAAACTGCCGCCGATGACTACGCCCTGGAACTGATTGCAACTCACTATCAGCACACCGACCACAGCCTGGGATTTTTTCAGCGAGTGCAGGCAGAAGAGCCTGACTGGGGGGCACTGAGCAAAGTCACCGAGTGGCAGCAAAGCCACCCACTCACAGGCGATCGCATTCGTCGCCTGGATCGTACTCTCGACGAGAAAGGCTGGACAGCGACTGGCGCAGCCACTCCCCTACCTGAACTAATTGGCTGTAAAAACTTTGAGCCGTGTCGATAGGCAGACGAACAGTGAAGATTCGTACACAAATATTAGTTTTAGTTGATTCGTTACTCTGAAACGGGTACAAGATGTTGAGTAATCGGGGGTTTGCCCTTGCTGGCTCAAAGGCTTGTCTATGTGACTGGGTTGCCTCGCGCGGGGTCTACATTACTGTGCCAGCTTCTAGATCACCATCCAGAGATTTACTGCACAGGGCATAGTTCGCCCCTCTGCACGACCCTGACCGGGCTGCGTCAGCATTTAAGCGATGACGTTTTTTTTCGGGCGCAGCTAGACGTCGATTTTGACCTCACTTATCAGCGTCTGACCCATGCGTTTCAAGGATTTATCAACGGCTGGTTTGCAGAGACCGATAAAGCCTGGGTCGTCGATAAGAATCGGGGTTGGCTTCAGCATCTAGAAACGGTTGCCCATCTCGATCCGGCCTTTCAAATGCTGGTCTGCGTGCGGGAGCTAGGGCAGGTGTATGGCTCTATTGAGGCGCAGCACCAGAAAACGCTGCTGCTCGATTTTCCCGATCATATGGCGAATCTATCTCGCTACGACCGGGCCGATAGGTTGTTTAGTGCGCAGGGGGTAATCGGCGGGCCAGTGCATTCAATGGCGGCGCTGCAAGATTTGGACAGTAAGCTGCAAAAGCGGCTTTACTATATTGTCTTTGAACATTTGATGGAGAATCCTTTGGAGGTAATGGACGGCATTTATGACTGGTTGGGCCTGCCAGCAGCCGTGTTTGCCCCGCAAAATCTGGCGGTAAAGCCGCATGAGAGCGATAGCTACTACCGCTTTAAGTATCCGCATCGGACGCGATCACAAATTCAGTCCCCACAACGGCACAAAGTTCCTCAGCGCATTCAGCAGCAGATTCAGCAGCAGTTTCCCTGGTTTTACAAAACGTTCTATCCCGGCCTATTAGAGCCGGTACCGGGGCCATAATTCCGCATCCTTTTATAGGCAATACTATGGCTACTTTTAATGATGTTGATACCTTTTCTGAGCTAAAAGAAGCGATCGCCCTTTCCAAAGGCAACGCTCAGGCCGACGAGATCTATATTACTGGCGACATCACCCTCTCGGGCCTACTGCCGCTAATCGAAGAAGACACCGAACTGACCATCAACGGCGGCGACTTTACGATCAGCGGCAACAATCAGCATCGTCTCTTTTTTGTCAAAAGCGGCACGGTTGCCTTCGACGAACTCACCTTTGCTAAGGGGCCTGCTCAAGGGGGGGACGGCACTAGCGGCGGGGCCGGGATGGGGGGAGCGCTGTTTGTATATGATGGCAGCGTTGCTGTTACTAGAAGCGCTTTTGTAGGGAATCAGGCGATCGGCGGCAATTGGTCTAATAGGGATGGTGGTGGTGGCGCGGGCTTTGTTGAGCCGATTTTTGGAGAAGACGGAACGCCGGGACGGCAGTATCTTCGCGGCAAATATCTCAGCAGCAGCGTCGATGGCGGAGACGGCAGCGATATGAGCGATGTCTTCGGCGGCTATGGCGGCAGCGGTGGCAAAGGCGGCTTCGGCGGTGGCGCTATAAGGGGCTACGACGAAGATGGGTACTACTACTACGGCTACGGTACGGCCGCCGATGGTGGTGAGGGCGGTTTCGGGAACAGTGGCAACGGCGGCAACGGGGGGGTTGGTGGCGGTGGCGGCAACGGGGGCGACGGCGTTGGCGGTAACGGCTTTTACTATTACTACGGCTACAGCGCCAACGCTGGCCGACCTGGCTATGCGGGCGATGGGGGCTTCGGCGGTGGCGGCGGCAATGGTGGCCTTGGCGCAGCACCCAGTCCGGGGAGTGCTTGGTCTGGCGGCACAGAAGGTGGTAATGGTGGCTATGGTGGTGGTGCGGGGGCCAGCTTCCAAAATTATAATACCGGCGGTGATGCTGGCTTCGGCGGCGGGGAAAATGGCACTACGTATTTCAGCTATCCTATTGGCGGTGGCGGTGCTGGCTTTGGCGGTGCTATTTTCGCGCGCAGCGGTTCACTAACGATTGCGGATAGTAGCTTCACTGACAATAGAGCCGCTGGTGGCATTGGCGGCGAAAGGGGCTACTTCTACGGCTACTACCTCTTTAGAAGCTACAACTACGATAGCGCCGGTAAAGGACTTGGCGGGGCTATCTTCGCCATGAAGTCCACCGAAAATATCAACGGTAACAATCAGGGGATGCCTAACCAATTGCCGACTGTGAACCTGCTCAACGTCAGCTTTTCTGGCAATACCGCTGCTAACAGCGCGTCCGTGACAACGCCTACCAGCATCTCACCAGGAACCAATGTCGATACTGTAGCCATCTTCGGGTCAACCGTCACTCGTACGACAGCAGCTGGCCCAGCCCTAATCCCCCGGACGGTAGCTAAGACTGTACGGGTTAAAGAGTTAGGGACTGACAATACTGTCCGACTGCGGTTAGAGAAGTCTGCTGTTAAGAACGCTAGCGAAATTCGGATCTTTAGCACCGATGCGAGTGGGGGTAACCGCACGCAGATTGAAGCCTTCACGCTGCTAGAGGACGGACAGCTACCGCCGCCCTACGACCCGATTTTCACTTTGGACAAGACTCTCGTAAAGGCGGGCACTTTCTTGCAGTTTGAAATTGTAGGAGACCACGGCGCTACTCGGCTTAAGCCTTCTGTTGACTCAAATGGCCAGGTGAGTCTGAAGTCTAGCGGAACTGCTTTCACGCTAGAACCGGCGACGGCGATCACCTCTACCAACTTACTTCGAGGAGATGCTGCCACCCTCGACCTGACGAGTCAGCCCGAAGAAGTCACGCTGGAATTCGTTGTCTACCGCGAAGCCTCCTTTTCTAACGCTATCCGGCTGTATACGACTGACGATGCTGAGGGTAGCATTATCGACTCGCTAACAGGCAATACCTTGCGACCGGACGATCTGGGCTACAAACAGGCGGCTCTGGATAGACAGCTAGACATTCGTTTGTCGGGTACCAACGACAGGGTCAGAACCTTTACAGCTCAGCTAGCAGGCGGCGGCTTTCTTGGGATGTTTCTAATTGCGAATGGAAGCAACCCGATGACCGGTCCAGTATACTTCAGCCATTCCGGAGCGAATAGTGATGGCAACGACTATGTCAAGCAGCTTGGCGATAATACTTTCGGCTTCGAAGACTTGCCCAACCTCGGTGACCAAGACTACAACGACATGGTGGTTCAGTTCTCGATTAGCTAGCAACTAACGGTGGCTCTGGTAGATAGAGGGCCTATTCGCAATGCTGAACAGTTTGCTCGAGCCCTGTTCCGGGGGGCGTGCTAGCATGATCTGACGGTTGGTTATCGGCACTATTTGGCCTCACCATGCGGCGCTTTTGGCAGGGACTCTCAATCACGCGGCGAGGTGCATTCATCTTGATGCTGCCGACTTTCTTCACTATCAGCTCCTTGATCAATTGGGCCTGGTCTCGCCGGCAAGAACGAGTTGCTTCTGACTGGGTTACCCATACTGAGAACGTTTTGAAAGAAAGCAGCCAGCTACTCACTTTATTAGTGGATGCAGAAACAGGTGTGCGCGGCTATGGCCTAACCCAAGATGCCGCGTTTTTAGCGCCGTATGAAGTGGCAACTCGATCTATTCCAGCGCGATTTGAGCAGCTCAATCGGCTCACACCTGACGATTCTCCTCAGCAAGTGAGATTAGAGCGCATAGGCACAGAGATCGACGATTATCTGGCCCTACTAAGAGCAACCTGCCTGCTTTTAGGCGACCTTGAGAATAGTCAAGTGGCAAACTCGCCTGAGCTACTGACGATGATTCAGCAGGGTAAAACCGATCTCGATAGGCTGAGGAACGATCTGAACAGGCTGAGGACTGAAGAGCAGGATTTGCTCAGTCTGAGACGTCAAGAGCTAATGATGACTAAGCGTTTTGTGGATCGGCTGCTGGCAGTGACGGTGCTGCTCAGTCTGCTCAGCTACGCAGTGGCCTTCTATCTCTATCGTCAGGCCGATCTAGAGGTAATGACCCGCAATCGGCAGCTGGAAACTGCCAACGAATCCCTCAGTCAGTTCAACATTGCCTTGGCCAAGCGCAATCAAGAGCTCGATGAATTTACCCATACGGTCTCTCACGATCTCAAAGCGCCGCTGAGGGCAATCGACAATCTGTCTGGCTGGATTGCCGAAGACCTGGATCTTCCCGCTGAAAGTGAGGTGGGCAGACA
>JBARVU010000103.1:0-13177 GCA_049646425.1 Phormidesmis sp.
TTCCGGGGACTGTGGGGGGCGCAGTGGTGATGAATGCCGGGGCTCATGGCAGGGAAACCGCCGACATTTTGACTGAAGCCGCCGTGGTCAGTCCTAACGGCACCCAGCGCATACTCAAACCCGCAGCGCTAGGCTATCGCTACCGGACCTCTCGCCTTCAGGGCAGTGATGACATTGTCACCGCCGCCACCTTTCAGCTCAGTCCTGGCCATGATCCGGCGGTTGTTAAAGCCGCCACTGCCTGCGATCTCAAGCAGCGCCGTGACACCCAACCCTATCATTTGCCCAACTGCGGCAGCGTCTTCCGCAACCCTGAGCCGCACAGCGCCGGCCACCTGATCGAACAGGCGGGCCTCAAGGGATATCAGATTGGTCAAGCCCAAATCTCTACGCTGCACGCTAACTTTATTGTCAATTTAGGAGGCGCTAAAGCCAGTGATGTACTCGCCCTGATTCGTCATGTTCAGGGCGTGATTTACCAGCGCAGCGGCATTCTTTTGGAAACCGAAGTTAAAATTATTGGTGACTTCGGTTGCGCTCAGCCACCTGATTAGGACAACGGCGACTTCGACTCCGCTCAGTCAACCTCAGCGCCAAAATTGCAAATAACTAAAATGCGCCGTATAGTTTGACAGTTATGCAACCGTTGAATTATTGTTCACCCAGCAAATTATGACTAAAGGGCAAGGATTCGGATTTGGCCTCGGCAAGATGAAAGAACTGACTGAGGCGTTTAAAAAAGCGCAGCAGGTACAAGAAGGGGCCAAGCGTCTGCAAGAAGAACTGGAGCAGATGGAAATTGAAGGCCAAGCGGGCGGTGGTATGGTCACAGTCACGATGAGTGGCAATCAGGAGCCCCGCGATGTGGTCATTTCTGAAGAAGCTTTGGGCGAAGGCGCTGAAGTTCTTGCTGATCTGGTCAAAGCCGCGATGTTAGATGCTTACAATAAGTCGACAGCCACCATGCGCGAGCAAATGGAAGAGCTAACCGGCGGGCTGAATCTGCCCGGATTGTAAGCACCGGTTTAGAGATAACTCTCCCTTACGCCCCCGGCCAATGCTCTCAGCTGAACAAGCTGACAAGTAGCGCTGAGAAAATCCATTCAGGCAGCGACTCGGCGACGCTTCAAACTCTCTGCCTGAAAAGCACTCTATCGTGATGACTACCCGACTTCTGTTTGTCTGCTTGGGCAATATCTGCCGGTCGCCCTCAGCCGAAAATATTATGAATCATCTGATCGAGCAGCGGCAGCTCGGCGATCGCCTGAGCTGTGACTCAGCGGGTACCGCTAGCTACCACGTTGGCAGTGCACCAGATCGGCGAATGAATGCTGCTGCTCAACGCCAGGGGATAGCGCTAACAGGCAGTGCCCGTCAGTTTTCAATCGCAGACTTTGAGAAATTTGACCTGATTTTGGCGATGGATCGCAGCAACTACCAAGATATTCTGGCCCTAGATCCGGGTAATCATGAATACAAAGTAAAGCTAATGTGCGAGTCTTGCAGTGCTCACAGCGATGAAGAAGTTCCCGATCCCTACTACGGTGGGGATAAAGGCTTCGACTACGTGATCGAGCTGCTGTTAGATGCCTGTGAAGGACTGCTAGCAGAGATCACTGCTGGCTAACTGTAAGTAGTGCAGCACGCGGGGCTCCGGGTAGGTATTAAATCGCACAGCCCTATAGCCCTTCACAGCGATGCAAACGACAGACTTTCTGTAGTAGCCTGTTGTTAGTATATTGTCAATGATTGAGTTAAGAAATGACTTTAGTAGAGATTCGCCTTTTCCTTGCAGTTCCCATGCAGAAGTGTAGGTAATTTCAGCAAGCGGCTCGTACCAAAAGTTACCAAATGCCTATCGACACAATTACCTTACATAAATACACTGACGGTCACCTACTCAGCTAGCTATAAACTTCGTTCACGCCCCGATTTAGAGCAAAAGAATTTCTATTACCGCAATTTTTGCCTCGATTTTTGTGCCGATGAGTCACTCGTCTAGGAATGTTGCATCGAGTTTTTGGTTCTGATTTTTGGACAGACCGTTGTTAGATACTTTCCCTACCTCTCCTGCTAGTGCAAAGGCAGCCGGTCGTGTCTTGATCGTAGATGACACGCTGACCAATCGATTTATCCTTGCCAAACTCCTTCAGAAAGCAGGCTACGAAGTCTACCAGGCAGAAGACGGCCCCACCGCGTTACGCCTAGCGCATACCCATCTCCCCAATATCGTCCTGCTCGACATTGTGATGCCTGGGATGGACGGCTATGAGGTGTGCACTCGACTGCAGGCTGAGACTGAAACGGCATCCATTCCGATTATTTTCCTCAGTGCCTTGGATGCGCCTTTTGACAAGGTCAAGGCATTTCAGCAGGGGGCCGCTGACTACGTTACCAAACCTTTTCAGTCGGCAGAAGTGCTCGCCAGAGTTCGCCACCAGATCAACTTACAGCTGGTTCAAGCTGCCCAGCGGCAGCTCAACGCAGAGCTAGAAAGCCGGGTACAGGAACGAACGCACCTGCTACAGGTCGCTCACAACCAGCTGATGGAAATCGCGATGATAGATCGCCTCACCCGTTTGCCTAATCGACTGATGTTTGTCAAGCAGATCGCCGAGGCAATGGCCGCTGCTCAAATCACGCCCAATGATCACTTCGCCGTGGTGTTTTTAGATTGCGATCGCTTCAAGCGCATCAATGATTCCTTAGGGCACCGAGTGGGGGATCGGCTGCTAAAAGGAGTCGCCCACCGACTGAATCAAATCAAGCATCAGTATCCAACGATAGACACTGTGGCCCGGTTTGGGGGCGACGAATTTGCCCTTCTGCTGACCCATGTACCGAACAGAGAGACGGTGACTGTCATTGCCGATGAGGTCTTGAGCGTGCTAGCGCAGCCCTTCAGCCTCGCGGGTCGCCAGATCTTTATCAATGCCAGTATTGGCCTGGTATGGGGAGATCCTGGCTATGTAGCCGCTGAGCACCTGTTGCGAGACGCCGACATGGCCATGTACCGCGCTAAAGACGCCAGCGGCAGCCAGTATCTCTGGTTTGAGCCTGCCATGCACAACCGCGCGGTGCATCTGCTTCAGTTAGAGACCGACCTCCGCTTTGCCCTAGAGCGTAGAGAGTTTGAGCTGTACTATCAGCCCATTGTCGACCTCTGTCGGCTGAAGATCGTCGGCTTTGAAGCGCTGATCCGATGGCATCATCCGGCGCGAGGACTCGTTTTCCCAGACGACTTTATCGGCTTTGCTGAAGACACTGGCTTCATTGTTCAGCTAGGCCGGCAGGTGCTTGAGATGGCCTGTGAAGACTTGGCCCAGTGGGAGCGAGCGGGCAAGATCGGCCCAGAGATTACGGTCAGCGTTAACGTGGCGGCGCAGCAGCTTTTGCAGCCAGATATTGTTGAGCAGGTTCAGACCATTGCTCGCAGCGCGGGTATTGCCAATCATCGCCTCCAAATAGAGCTGACCGAACGATCTATTATCAACAACCACACCTGTGTTGTAGAAGTGCTCAGAACTTTTCAGCGCCACGATATTCAGGTGAGCATTGATGACTTTGGCACGGGCTACTCTGCCTTGAGCTACCTGCATACCCTGCCGGTTAACTGCCTCAAAATTGATCGGTCTTTTGTGCGACCCATGACGTCAGCGCCCGAGAGCCTTGGTATTGTGCCCTTGATTATTAACATCGCTAAAACCATGAATATGCAGGTGACGGCAGAGGGTATCGAAAACATCACTCAGCTCAGGCAACTACAGCAGCTCGGCTGCGAATATGGACAGGGCTATCTCTTTCAAAAGGCAGTGCCCGCAGAAAAGGCGATCGCGCTGCTCAGCCACCCATTACCTTACTGGGCGAGTGCGATTACGGCTTAAACACACTACCGCTTAAAAACGAAGTCATACCCCACATATTCATCCGCCTCATAGCCGACAACCACCCAAGTGTCTGGATCGAACGCGAGCGGATAGGCTTCTCGCCTTCCGGCCTTAACCACCGGGTCAGCGCGATCATCAGCCGCTGCCGCTGTTTCGGAAGGCAACACGCAGTAGGGAACGTCTGTTACCTGGCGAACGGCCTCCTGAGATGAACCGGCTGGCAGGGCGAGCAGCTGCGAAAGCTGACTGCGAGAAATCTCAGCACCGGAACGGACAACCTGTAGGCAGTCCGACTGAGGAACCGACTGAGATCCGACTCGATCTGGCAGAATAACCAGCAGTGCCATTGTCGCGATCAATCCGCCTACCCAGATCGCTTTTGAGGGGGGCGCCTTGCGAGCAGGAGGCTTGCTTACAGCCACTGGCTGTGGCTGAACTTGCTGAGTCCGTTTTTTTTGAGTCCGGCTTTTTTGCACCTTGACTCTTTGTACAGTAGCGCTCGGCATAGCCATCTTTTGAGCTGGGGCTGGGGGGTGAAGGCGAGTAGAGGCTCTTGAGCGGCCAGACGAATGGGAGGAATAGGACATCTGCTGTCTCCAAATTCTGTCAGTAATACGAGTATAGTACAAGTGAACTATTTTATTAAGGTCTAAATCTAGTGGCCGATGCCGAATGGCGAAAAAGTTTTTACAGTAGGAACAGGTCATCTGGCCTTTGCTTTCGATCTTTTGCTCTATGAATCGCACCGTCGTTTGGTTTCGCCGCGATCTGCGCCTGAGTGACCACGCGCCGCTGTATCGCGCAGCAAGGCGTGGTTTGGTGATTCCAGTTTTTGTGTTTGATAGGTCGCTGCTGCTGCACCCTGAAACTGGTGCGGGGCGAGTGCGCTTCATGCTTGATTGCTTAGCAGCGTTGGATCGAGACTTGCGCTCACGCCAGGGCAGACTGATCTTGCGGGCTGGTGATCCGGTCGAGGTGCTCCCCCAGCTGGTCAAAGAAACTCAGGCCGACGGTATTTACAGCTATATCGACTACGAACGCATTTATGGCCGGGTGCGTGACGAGCGGCTCAACCGGGCGCTTACCCAAGAAAACCTCAAGATTCGCTGGTTCGAGCCTGCTGGTGGGGTGGCGGACTTGATTGACTATCCGCAGTACCGGCAGCTTTGGTATCAGGACATGCGATCGCCCTGCATTCCCGCCCCTCAACGCGTCGATGTGCCGCCAGATATTCCTTCCGACGCCCTGCCCGAGCTTGAAACATTAGGACATTCAGCCGACGAAAAGTTTATTCCCCAATTGATGCCCAGAGGCGGCGCTGCTGAAGCCAAACGGCTTTTGCAGGTATTTTTTGACCAGCGTAAGGCTAAGCGCTACTACTGGCAGCTTTCATACCCCAGTGCGAATGCGACCAGTGGCCTCAGTCCCTATATCAAGTACGGCGCTATCTCGATTCGCGAATGTGCTCAGACCGTTTGGCAGCGGCAGGCCGACCCGCAGTGGCAGGCCGATCAGCGGGTGCAGCGCAGCAGTCATCAGCTAATGTCTCGGCTGCGCTGGGGCAGTGGCTTTACGCAGCGGTTCCGCTATTTGCCGCAGCTGGAGCTGCGATCGCTCTATACCCCTTTTGACGCTCCGTCTGAATTGGGCAGTTCAGAAGACCGGTGGGACTTCAATTTGGAACACTACGAAGCTTGGAAAACTGGCCATACTGGCTTCCCCATTGTCGATGCGGCGGCTCGCTGTCTGCAAGCGACCGGCGGCTGGCTAGCGCTCAATTTTCGGGTGCGCGCGCTTTATGCCAGCTTTTTGAGCAACCTGATTGGCATGGACTGGCGCTACGGGGCGCTACACTTTATGCGCCATTTAATAGACGGCGACTGTCCCATCGACCATTATCAGTGGGCACAGCAGGCGGGTGTTACCCAATGCCTGGATAAAGCCTGGACCAGAATTTACAACCCTGAGCAAGAAGCGATTGACCGCTGCGATCCCAAAGGTGAGTTTGTCCATCGCTGGGTGCCAGAGCTGGCTCACTTAAAGCCTGAGCAGCTAGGTACACCGCCCGCCGTCAAGGGCTATCCAACGCCGATCTTAAACTACACGGAAGCCAGAGCCCGTCGGGTCGTACGCATTCAATCGCAGCGGCAGGAGGTGATTCACGCGCCCAACGTCGTCCCCTGGATTACCCGCCTGCCGGAAGATGTCACCCCGTTCGGCGCAGACCTATTTCTGAGCGACGTGAGCTGGGCGCAGCAGCCGGTTGAAGCCCTCTTTCCCTATGCCCTCGATCTAGACAGCCTGGACAGGCGGCAGGCGACAATTCTGCGCAGTTGGCTAGTTGTTCACGGCAACTGGGTGAGAGAGCCCAACCGCCAGACCGCTCGCAAGCACAATCGAGCCCGGCGTCAGCTCGAAGCGGACAGCGGACAGCTCAATCTGCTGGTATAAAAGGACGGTAGCTTAGCAAAAAGGAAGAGATGGATGGAAAGACTCGCCGCGCTTTTGGGGTTGGGTGTCTTTATCGGCTTTGCCTATCTCACCTCAGTGAACCGTAGAGCCATTCGCTGGCGAACAGTGCTGTGGGGTCTGGCCCTTCAGATCATCTTCGCGCTGTTTATTTTGAGAACGGCTGTCGGTCTGGCGATATTTCAGTGGCTAGGCGGCGTGGTCAGTGCCTTTTTGGACTTTTCGGATGCAGGCGCTTCCTTTGTCTTTGGGGAGAACTTCGAAGACTTCTTTTTTGCTTTCAAGGTGCTGCCAACCATTATCTTCTTTTCGGCCTTTATTAGCCTGCTCTATCACTATGGCATTTTGCAGAAAGCAGTGCAGGCCGTCGCTTGGGGGATGATGCGCACGATGAAAACATCGGGTTCAGAGACTTTATCGGCGGCGGGGAATATCTTCGTGGGGCAGACCGAGGCACCGCTGCTGATTAAGCCCTACGTAGAAACGATGACGATGTCCGAACTGCATGCAGTGATGACAGGCGGCTTTGCGACGATCGCCGGCGGTGTGTTAGCAGCGTATGTTTCATTCGGGGTTCCGGCCAATCACCTGATTGCAGCTTCGGTGATGTCGGCTCCGGCGGCCCTGGCGATTTCAAAGATTATGTTTCCTGAAGTGGAGAAGTCGCCTACGCAGGGGTCAGTGAGTATTGAAGTCGAGAAGACGACCGCAAATGGGGTGGATGCGATCGCCCTCGGTGCCTTAGACGGCCTCAAGCTCGCGCTCAACATCGCCGCGATGATCATCGCCTTCCTCGCTATCCTAGCCGCCTTCAATGCTCTATTAGGCTTTGTGGGCGGACTATTCGGCTATCCTGAATTCTCTCTGGAAGCCATTCTCTCTGTTCTTCTAGCGCCTGTTGCCTGGTTAATGGGCGTTCCCTGGGCTGATTGCAGCGCCGTGGGCACGCTCCTGGGCAAGAAAACAATTCTCAACGAGTTCATCGCCTACCTCGATTTGCAAGCCCTGATCGAAGAGAACACACTCTCAGAGCGCTCGATTGTCATTGCCACTTACGCGCTTTGCGGCTTCGCCAACATTGGCTCTATCGGCATTCAAATTGGTGGGATTGGCGGCATTGCACCTAACCGTCGTGCTGATCTAGCTCGGATTAGCATTCGGGCGATGGTGGCCGGGACGCTGGCTTGCTTTATGACGGCCTGTATCGCAGGCATGTTGCTCTAGCGCTGGACTCAGCGACTTGATCGGCGCTATAACGTAGTCACAAGGCATACAAGTACGCATCAAATGGTTCAACTGCTGGCCGTTACCGATTTCTTAACCAGCCTCGCTGAGGTGGAGAAGGTTTATGGCATTACGGCAAGCCCAGATCCTGACTTTTTCACGGAGTGGACAACGCAGCTTGCTGATTTGGCTGAAGCTGAGCAGGCACGATTGGACACCATTAAACGTCGCTATTTGTATCATCGCCAATACGGACACTTATTAGAAAACGCTGTCAACTTTCTCGTCATCTCACCGCTGCTAGAGTTAGCAGGACTCTACGATCCGCCTTTTTTGCTCAGGTCAGAAGTCCCTGTTAGATTTGAGCTAGCCGATGAACAAAAGATTTACCAGGGTCGCATTGACGCCTTAGTCATTCAGGAAAATCTTTGGGTGGTGTTGGTGGAGTCAAAACGGACTTCGTTCAATATGACAACAGCTTTGCCGCAGGCACTAGCGTACTTAGCCGCTAGCCCTCAAGAGAGTCCAAAGTTTGCGCTGGTCAGTAATGGAGAATACTCTCTATTCGTCAAGCTACATCAAAAAGAGTATGCTTTCTCAGATGACTTTTCTTTGAACAGAAGGCGCAATCAGCTTTGGGACATTTTGCAGATTCTGAACCGTCTCAAGCACGAAGTATGAGATGGTGCCCTAACCCTTCGCCAGTCTAATGAGAGGCGCGAACCGCCTACAATTGGGCTAGCGTTCATGGCAGAAAGTCAATGTCTGATTCTATCTACTTAACTATCGACTGGCGAGATGCTGATAAGGATGTTCCGGAAGCTCAGCAAGAAGCCTTTACCCAGTCTGTGTATCGGTCATTGCGATCGCTCAGCGAAGTCAAATCGGTAGATCGTCTCCTAGATCCGAATGCACCTGATGGGGGCATGGGTGCCCAGTGGCTATGGAATATTCTCACTGCCGAGATTCCGGGGGATGGGATTAGGGTAGCTTGCCGCGAAGCGTTAGACCAGCTAGAAGGTAAACCCATCAAGTTCAAGCTGAAGGTGAATGAGCAAACTAAGAGCATCGAGGTTGAGGACGTGAGTCCAGCCGATTTTGACAGGGTGGTCGATAAGCTGGTCGCAGCGGCTAAGGAAATGAATGCCGATAGCTAACTGAGCCGGAACGCACGTTGAGCTATCGCAATGGGGTG
This sequence comes from Phormidesmis sp., assembly GCA_049646425.1. Classification (GTDB taxonomy): domain Bacteria; phylum Cyanobacteriota; class Cyanobacteriia; order Phormidesmidales; family Phormidesmidaceae; genus Phormidesmis. The sequence continues at coordinate 8,776 of JBARVU010000103.1, forward strand.
AATAAAACAGGCGAGATGCCCCAGAGTTTAGCGGAATTTTATAGACTATCGCTGGAATAGAGTTGATAATACCGATATGAGCGGCAGCAGGTGTTGACAGGGCGCGGTTTGGATGGCGGATAAGGTTGGTAGAAAAGTCGCGCTGCTGGTTGGGGTTGGCAACTATGGCACAGGACTAGAGTCACTTCAATGTCCGGCTAATGGCGTTGAGGCTATGCGGTCGATTTTGAGCAATCCAGAGATTGGTGAGTTTGATGAGGTGATACCGCTGATCGATCCGAATGTTGGGGAGATGCGATCGCGCATTGGCGAAGTTTTCGCGCGGCTGGGTAAGGAAGATCTGCTGCTATTTTATTTCACCGGTCATGGCATCAAGGACAGGATCGGGAACTTTTATCTCACCACCACCGAATCTTATCGGCTGGAGAATAATCAGATTAATTTGGGGACTGCTGTAGAAGCTGAGTTTGTCAAAAGGGTCATTCGTAGCTCTTACGCGGAGCGCAAAGTCGTCATTTTAGACTGCTGCTTTGCTGCGGCCTTTGCCGATGGCTTCTTGAGTATGGATGATGACAGCGTTGATATAGAAACGCAGCTAGGGACAAAGGAACTGGGTGGCAAAGGCTGCTGCGTACTGACGGCCTCTACCTCCCGGCGATATGCGCTGGAGCAAGAAGGTGAAGCGCTGTCTGTCTATACGCGGTATTTGACCCAGGGGTTGCAAACCGGTGGCGCAGCGCTCGACGGTCAGGCGTTTATCTCTGCCAAGCATTTGCATGATTATGTGCTGGAGCAGGTGAGGGTAGCCGCGCCAGCGATGGAACCGGCTATATACAATGCGAGAGAAGGGGATGGGATTGCGATCGCCAAAGCCCAAGTCGATAGTGAGCAGCGCTATCGTAAGCAGGTTCAGAAAAAGGTTCAGGCCGGGAAGGGCCGACTTCGCCCAGCAGCGAAAAGAAACTTAGAATTGCTGCAAACTGCCTTAGGACTCTCTGCGGAGCAGGCGGTGTCGATCCAAGCGGAAGAGCTGAAGCCTTACCAGGAAAAAGAAAAGCACTTGAAGCTGTATAAAAAGACCCTGGCAGAAGAAAAGGAATATGGCTATCCGTTGGATGCAGAAGCGATTCAAGAATTAGAAGAGATGAAGCGCCGCTTGAATCTGCGAGATGAAGACGTTTTATCAGCAGAAAATCAGGTTTTAGGCGGGCGGCTTTCGGCTCTGGTTCCCCCTCAACCCTCGACAGAAAAAGCAGCTAGCAGCCCCCAGCGAGAATCCTCACGCTACCCAACGTTTAATTTTGAGACGGTGCGGGTGAACGAGCAGGGCGCAGTCATTGAGACCATTTCGGGTGAGGCGGAGTGCTTTACAGAAGACCTGGGCAATGGGGTCATGCTGGAGATGGTGCGGATTCCAGGCGGGAAGTTTTTGATGGGGGCAGCGCCGGGAGAGGTGGGTGCCAGCGAAGATGAATATCCACAGCATGAGGTGGCGGTGCCAGAGTTTTGGATGGGAAAATATGCGGTCACTCAAGCGCAGTGGGCAGCAGTGGCAGCGCTGAGCAAAATAGACCGTGACCTAGCGCGCGCCCCTGCAAACTTCAAAGGCCAGAAGCGTCCGGTCGAGCAAGTTTCTTGGGAAGAGGCGATAGAGTTTTGTAAACGGCTATCGCAGCGCTCAAAACGGGAGTACAGGCTACCTACCGAAGCGCAGTGGGAGTATGCCTGTCGGGCTAAGACAATGACGCCTTTTCACTTTGGGTCAACAATGACGACTGACTTGGCAAACTATCGCGGGACAGATTATACATCATCCAGTGGAACGACTTACTTAGGGAACTATGGCGAAGGGCCAAAAGGAGAATATCGCAAAGAAACTACAGAAGTAGATAAATTTCAGCCCAATGGCCTTGGTCTACATGACATGCATGGTAATGTGTGGGAATGGTGCCTTGATGGTTGGCATGATTCTTATGAGGGCGCACCCAACGATGGCAGCGTATGGAAATCCTCTGACGAGATAAAAGTGCTGCGGGGCGGTTCGTGGAGCCACTTCCCGGCGGACTGTCGCGCTGCCCCTCGCGGCAGGAGTTCGCGCGACGGCCGGAGCAGCAACCTTGGTTTTCGCGTCATTGCTTTTGCGCCCAGGACTTAATCTAACCCTCTACTCTTTTTCCCTCTTTCTCTCTACTCTTCTTTCCCTCTTGCGCGTAGCGCAATAAAAATTTTTTTGAACTTTTAGCTTTTTCTGAAGCGTTGTCCTTCAAGATACTTAAAGCATTTCTTGAAGGTATTTGCATGGAAGAAATCCCAATCATTCAGAAAACATACGACCTGATCAAGTGGTATGTCCCTATCCTTAATCGGCTGCCCAAGAATCACAGATTTCTACTCGGTGACCGGATGGTATCAGGACTGTACAACTTCTTAGAACAACTCATTAAAGCACGTTTTGAGAAAGATAAGCTCTCTCGCCTGGAAAATCTTAACAGCCAGCTCGCCATCTTGCGCTACCAAACCCGGCTACTTCTAGACTTTCAGCAGATGGAAGTGCGCCGCTTTGAATATGTCAGCAAGCTGATCAACGAAATCGGTGCCGAACTAGGTGGATGGATCAAACAACAGCAGGGAAAACAACATGAAACGCTACGGAAACCTGTGGCCACAAATCATTAACTTTGAAAACCTGTGGTGGGCAGCGCGCAAAGCGGAACGAGGCAAGCGATATCGAGAAAACGTCTTAGACTTTAATTTCAACTTTGAAGAAAATCTAATTCAGCTCCAATCAGAGCTAATAGCCAAAACGTATCAACCTGGCCCTTATAAGACTTTCAAAATCATCGACCCCAAACCTCGCATCATCTCAGCCGCACCCTATCGAGACCGAGTGGTGCACCACGCCCTGTGCAACATCATTACGCCGCTCTTTGAAAACGGCTTTATCGCCGACTCCTATGCCAATCGTGTTGGCTTCGGCACCCACCGAGCCCTAGCAAAATTCGTCGAACTCGCCCGTTCGCACCGATATGTGTTGCAATGTGATGTGCGTAAATATTTTCCCAGCATTGACCATGAGATTTTGAAGGCGCTCATCCGCCGGAAACTCAAGTGTCAAGACACACTTTGGCTAATCGACACAATTATTGACGGTAGCAACGAACAAGAAACCGTTTTGCAATATTTCCCTGGCGATATCATGCTCACTCCGGCCATGCGCCGTCGCGGTTTGCCCATTGGCAACCTGACCAGCCAATTTTTTGCCAACGTTTATCTCAATGGGTTTGACCACTTTGTGAAAGAACAGTTGCGAGTAAAGTGTTATATCCGCTACGTGGATGATTTTGTTCTACTCAGCGATGACAGAGCCTTCCTGCAAGCAGCCGTCAGCAAGCTGAAGAATACTTGTCCAAACTGCGTCTCAAAATTCACCCTATCAAAAGTCAACTGTTCGAAACCAAGATTGGCGTAACCTTTTTGGGCTTTCGCGTCTTGCCGGATCGCATTCGGGTTTGCTCCAGCAATCTCACCCGAGGCCGCCGCCGAATTCGCACGCTGAAAGCCGCTTACCAGCACGAAGAGATAGCCCTAGAGCAAGTGCAGCAATCCCTCCAGAGTTGGTTTGCTCATTTACAGCATGGCGATACCTGGCATTTACGAAATGACATACTCGGCACTTTACCTTTCGATGTCCCCTTTTAGTAGATAATTGAACAGTAGCCTTTTCCTACTACCAGGAAACCTACAGCGGGGCAGGCTAACCCAACTGCGGGGCGGTTCGTGGAACAACAACCCGGCGAACTGTCGCGCTGCCAATCGCAACAGGAATACGCGCGACAACCGGAACAACAACCTTGGTTTTCGCGTCATTGCTTTTGCGCCCAGTACTCTTCCTTACCAGAGTCGGCAGATGGGAATTCGCCGAGCGTGTACGAAGAGTCCAGCCATTGCTCCGGCGATGTTGGTAACAGCATCCAAAAATCCCCCCCAGGCTGAGCAGCTTAGTAGGGTTGCCGAACAGCTACTCAGCCGAGCCACAAAATGCCACCCAAAGCAAGCTACACCAGCTCTAGCTTCGTTAAATCCTGATGAGGCTGAGTTTGCTCAGCTTGCCAAAGATCGTAGTTTAGCTGCATTTGTAGCCAGCTTTGAGGAGAGCGACCCAACACTTTCGAGAGCCGAATTGCCATGTCGGGCGATACTTTATTTTGCCCTGCGACCACTCTAGAGAAGGTTGAAGGTGAGACGTCTAAATGAGCAGCGACTTGCCTAGCGCTGAGGTCAAAGGGATCCAGATAGGTGCGACGAATGAACGTGCCAGGATGGGGCGGATTATATTGTCTCATTAGTGATAGTCCTCATAATCTAAAACGTAAACATCGCCATCTCTAAATTCAAACGTTAG
>JBARVU010000104.1:0-9770 GCA_049646425.1 Phormidesmis sp.
CATCTGCAAACCGTGGGTTCAGCGGCTCAGATGACTGTACTACTCAGTAGCTTAGATCTATAACCCTTTTATATCAGTGCTTTCAGGCCGATGTGGGGAGAATTACACGTATCTCGCTCAGGGGTCAGGTAGAAGGCTTACCCCCCTTTTGCAGCACCCGCATAATTTCAAGGGCACTGACCTTGCCGAGCTTCAACGACCCAGCCACTCGCAGCATGTCGTCCCACAAGTTTTCAATCAGATGCACCTTAACCTTCTGGCGGGCGATACCATCGAGAACGCCATAGTCGGCCTTAGGGTCGAGTCGCCAAAACCGGGCCTCGCCCGTATCGGCTAAGCGTGGGCTGAATTGATAGCCCAGCAGCCAGAAAAGACCAAAGACAATATCACTGTAGCCAGCAGTGTCGGTCATCAGCTCTCGCGGTCTGAGGCCCGTCCGCTGCTCCAGTAAGCCGACGAGCACCACCAATGAATCTCTCAACGTCCCCGTCACCACTAGGCCATGAAAGCCAGCAAATAAATCTGATACGAAGTTGTAGTAGGTGATGCCGCGCCCACTGCTGAAGTACTTTTTGTTAGGGCCAGCATTTAGCGTCTTCACCGGCACGACAAACCGCAGGCCATCGGCAGACGCCACCTCGCCGCCACCCCAAGCTTGAACAATGGGGACGTTTTTCTGGGCATTCACCAAACAGGCATTCGACTCAACCAGCGTTTCAGCTCGAATGTAGTGCTGCTGAACCCAAGCCAAACGATGCTTTGTGAGTGCAGGCGTATCCTTACGCTGTAACGGTCTGAGACCGATATTGCAAGCCATCGCCACCAAGACGGCGCATAGGCTGGTGGTGACATTATCGGCGCGAGTGCCTTCCTCATGAGCGTGATTGAAGGCACTGAGAAATCCCGTTTTTTCATGAATCTCCAACAGCACCTCTGGCAGATCAACCCGAGGGAGCAAGGCCGCTACCTGCGCCCTGAGCGATCGCAAATTTTCAGACTCTTCTAGCTTCTCTAATGGGCTGAGAGTCAGCGTTGGCCGTCCGTTTTCCGACTCGACAATCTGCACCGCGTCATTCGTTGGCAGGTTCTGAGCCGTCCGGTAATACGCATCATTAAGCTGCTGCTTTAGCTGTGCCAGCTTGTCATCAGGCGTCTGGGCGAGGTTCAAAGTGCGACAGACTTGAGCGCGTAGGGCAACCCACTCACGACCTTGGAGCAATTTGTCCTGTGGGTTACTCCACTGCACACTTGGAGATACATACAAGTCCCGACAGCGCAGGCCATTCATCAACTGTTCCAGTACGCAAAAGGTGTAGGCGCGACGGTCAATCTCACCGGCTGTCGGACAAACCCAGCGCAACCAGCCTTTACTAACGATGGCTAGGGGCGCAGGCGTCATGACGGGCTGGCGCTGACCCTCAATCGACTTGAGGAAAGTGAGCGCTGCTAGAATCGGTTGCCCTGCCTGGGTTGCCTGAAAGTCAATCGTATTCAACAGCGTCGGCAAGAATAGCCGCACCGTGCGCCAACGGCTCAAAATCTCAGGATAGTACTGGTCATCGGGCGGGCGAGCAATAGACTCCACCTGTTCTACAGCCGCTGCCAACTGTAGAGCAGAAACCTGGGCGAATATCGCCTCACGCAGTTGGGCCGCGTCCTGATCTGGTGACAAGAAAATACTACAGGCCGCGCTCAACGTCAGCGCAGCGACATCTAAATCTTTGAGCGTCCGCAGTCGCTCCTTCTTGCCTTGACTAGCCGATTTGGACAACAACTCTTTGGTGAGCAGCTCCAGCACGGTCAATGCATCGTCTTGAGCCGTCGCTTCGACATCATGGGCAAAGGCCAATAAGGTTGCTATCCGCCGAGCTGTCGGCATCCGTTCAATAGTCTGTGCTCTGGAGGTGAACGCAGCCCTGGACAACACCTTTAGACGGCTGGGCGGAACGTTAGGCAGCACCAAATGGCTAACCCCAAGTGCCCGTATCCGCTTTAGCCGATGGAGCGCGGCCACCAGCGCCGGGGCACTATGGCGCGTCGGCGAACGCCTTAGCTGGTCAAGGACAGTTTGCCTAGCCTCCTCATCCACTTTGAGAATGCCGTTTAGCCGCTGGCACTGCTCATCGGTCGGTAGGCGTGAGAGCAACTTCCAGACCCGCTGTGCAACCCGCTCTCGCACGGTCGCAACTAGGCGTTCTAACACGCTGACTCCTGGCAGCAACACCTTTTGCTCCAAGAGCTGAGCGGTGGCGATGTCAAAAAGGACACTGGGGCCTTCTGTGCCCACCCAAGCCCGAGCGTAAAGCCACCGAACAAACCGCCAGTGGTTAGGCTGAGTGCTGAAATCTTGATAGCCGTAGCGACGCTGAATGATGGCCGTGTGCTCCCATCGGGTCGGCTCACGTTCCAGGTAGGCCGGGAGATCGCTCGTTCCAGAGATCTCTAACTGCTGAGCCAAATAGTCAACGACGTTGGGTGGCACCTCAATCGGATTGGCCAGGAAAGTGCCCAGGAAGCGAACCGTGCTGAGCTGCACCGCAAATCCCAAACGGTTATGGTCGCCGCGCCTAGCTTGCACCAAACGTCGGTCGGCGTCATCTAAATGAAAATAGCGGTCAAGTTGGATATTAGTGGGTGTGCCCTGATAGCGCCCATAGCGCTGTTGTTGTTCTACCGTCAGAAAGCGAACAGGCATATCAGCAACAGCAACAACTTACTGCAATAATTTGTACCATTCAGAGTATAGTCTGATTGGTACAGTAACACGGTACGACACAGCAAGGGTTTCAGCCCTCTATTTCCCGAGGGGTTCAAGTGGTACAAAAAACGGTCGCCATCTATTGTCGCGTCTCGACAACCGACCAATCTTGCGACAGGCAGGCGCAGGACTTGCTGGCCTATGCCAAGAAAGCTGATTTCAAGGCTGTTGGCATTTGGAAAGAGACCGCTTCGGGCACGAAACAGAATCGAGCTGAACGGCAGAAGGTGATGGCACTAGCTCAGGCACGGAAGATTGATGCCATTTTGGTCACAGAGCTGACCCGATGGGGACGCAGCACCCTAGATCTGATTCAGACGCTACAGGACTTACAAACCTGGGATGTCTCTCTGATTGCCCAAACGGGCCTACAGTTCGACTTGACCACGCCGCAAGGTCGCCTGATTGCTCAGCTTATGGCAGCGCTGGCGGAGTTTGAGCGAGATTTAGTGAGTGAGCGGGTGCGCTCGGGGCTAGCGGCGGCTAAGGCTAAGGGCAAGGTATTAGGCAGGCAACCAGGGCAGCGCCTCAAGTCTGACCAGCTCGCGCCACAGGTGATACAGATGGTGGAAAATAAGGTTTCTTATCGCACCATTGCTCATGACTTAAAGCTCAGCAAAACGACCGTTACCGAGATTGTTAAACGGCACCGGCAAGCTCATCCTGACTTTTATTCCCCGAGATCTGAAATGGCTCCTCGCAAGCAACCTCAGTCTGTTTACCAGCTCAAAATTACGCTTAGAGATATTCGGCCACCGATTTGGCGGCGGGTACAGGTGCGGAGTGATGTCACGCTGAGCCATCTGCACTGGGTCATTCAGCTCTCTATGGGCTGGACGAACTCTCATCTCCATTCGTTTTCAATTCAGGGGCAGGAATATGGTGTTCCTATGCCAGATCTGGGTTTTGCGGAACTAGAACCCGAGGACGAGCGCTCGGTTAAGTTGAGTAGCTTCATTCCAGGCGAGAAATTTAAATTCTCATACCTCTACGACTTCGGCGATTCTTGGGAGCATGAGGTCTTGGTTGAAAAAGTGCTGAGCGCTGAAGCGAATATTGACTACCCCAGGTGCATCAAAGCAAAGCGGGCTTGCCCACCGGAGGACTGCGGTGGCACCTGGGGGTATGAGGAGTTTGTGGAGGTGATTCAGGACGCTGAGCATCCCGAGCATCAGGCCATGCTTGAGTGGGTCGGGGGCTACTTTGACCCTGAAGATGCTGAGTTCGATGAAATTAATCCCTGTCTGAAGATGATTCCTCGGGATGCATCCAAATTTAAAGGCTAAGAGCACCACACATCAAAGGTTTCAGCCTTAGCGTAGGTTTCTGTTCCGTTACTACTCAAACCCCTCGAACAGCTGCACGGCCTCAAGTCTCAAATCTACGTCATCTTACAGCTAGGCTACTTCAGATCCCGCCATCGCTTTTTTATCTTCTCCCTCTCTGCGGTGAGTGCCGATGTTCAATACATTCAGGCACAGCACTTCCCCTCCTTTGAAATTACCGAATACAAGCCGACAAAACCCACCCGGCTAAAGCACCAGCAAATTATTCTAGAGCTTTGCAATTACCAACTCTGTGACGACACGGCGCGTCAAACCCTGCTGGCCAAAGCCCAGCAAGCAGCTAAGGTCTGTAGCAAACCAATTTATATCTTTCGAGAACTGCTTCGTTATCTAGAGTCCGAGCGGCTGGTGGCCCCTGGATACAGCTTTCTGCAAGATGTCGTTGGCCAAGCCATCGGCACTGAACAAGATCGCCTCGTGACCCAGGTGAAACGACAGCTATCCCAAACCGATACAGATGCGTTAAACCGGCTGGTTGAAAACGCACCAGGGCTGTACGAAATTACTCAACTAAAACGAGAGCCAAGAGACTTTAGCCTGAGTGAGATTAAGCTTGAGATCAGCCGGTGTGAGCAGATTCAGGCACTTTACAAACTGACCAAAACGCTGCTCCCTGATCTTGAGATCTCCAGGGAGAGCATCAAGTACTATGCGTCGCTAGTGTCCTACTACTCCGTCTTTCGACTCAAGCAGCTGTCTCAGGATGTGGTGCATGTGTATCTGCTGTGTTTTATTCACCATCGCTACCAACGCGCCCACGACAACCTGCTCAATAGCCTGATACGCAAGGTAAAACAGTACGTTGAAGAGAGCAAAGCTGCGGCGAAAGAACAGGTTTACGAGTACCGCGTAGAGGGAAATCAAAACCTGCAAAAAGCGGGGCAAATTCTGAAGTTTTTTACGGCTGACGATATTGCTGAAACCACTCCATTTCGAGAAGTCCAAGCCAACGCCTTTGACATTCTAGACCGTCAGAAGCTAGCGTTTGTCGCAGAGCACATTGCCACTGAAGCGACGTTTGATGAAACCGCTTTTCAATGGGCGCATGTAGATACCTTGGCACGGCGGTTCAAGTGCAACCTACGACCCATTCTGCAAGCGGTTGAGTTCGCAAGTTCCCCCGGCCACGCGCCCTTGATCAAAGCGCTTCAGTTCCTGAAAGCAGCGGCTCAAAAGGGCCGACCGTTGAGTCAATACCGCTCAGACGATTTTCCTATGCAGTGCATTCCAGCGGCGACTAAGCGCTACCTCTATGCCACCAGTGACGATGGGGAACAGCTCTTGTCAGATCGCTACGAGTTTTTGATCTACCGCCTGTTGCGCAACGGGTTAGACTCCGGTGACGTCTTCTGCCGAGATAGCGTCCGCTTTCGCAGCTTCGAGGATGACTTGCTCAGCGAGCAACAGTGGAAAGCAAAGGCTGAGTTGATTGCCGCCACCGGGTTAGCGAGGCTCAAACAGCCGATTCAAGAACATTTAGCTGATCTCGAACATCAGTTAGAAGACCGACTTATTCGGGTTAATCAGCGACTGAGCGCGGGCGAGAATGAACACTTTGAGCTGAAGCGGCGAGGAGCAACACCACACTGGTCACTCACCTCACCCGGCATCCGAGACTCGGCCAATCATCCGATGTTCAGCGACCTGAAGAAAGTTAACCTCAGCAGCGTTTTGCACTTCGTCAATCAGCGCTGTCCGTTTACCAATGAGTTGGTGCATATTCTAGGGCGCTACACCAAACACACCGCAGATGAGCGGGTATTGATTGCCGCGCTGATGGCCTGGGGCACCAATATGGGCATTGGCCAGATGGCCGAAACCTCCGATATTGACTATCACACCCTGGCTGATGCTTCCGATAATTTCCTGCGGCCAGAAACGCTTGAAGCGGCGAATGACCTGGTTTGCAATGCCACTTATCAGCTGCCTATTTTCAATCAATATGACGTGGGTGAGGCGCTCCATTCCAGCAGTGATGGGCAAAAGTTTGAGAGCCAGATTCAGACCATCAACTCACGACACTCGCCCAAATACTTCGGTCTCAAGAAGGGCATTGTTTCCTATAGCTTGGTCGCCAACCACATTCCTATTAGTGCCAGAATTATTGGGGCCAACGAGCACGAAAGTCACTATGTTTTTGATCTGTTGTTTAACAACACAACCGACATTCAGCCGACGATTCACTCTACCGATACACACGGTACAAATCAGGTAAACTTCGCGCTCTTGCATCTGTTTGGCTATGAGTTTGCACCGCGCTACAAAGACATTTACGGGACGGTTAGCCGCTCGCTCTATGGGTTTCAGCATCCCAGTAAATATGGCGAGTCAATCCTCAACCCGATCCGGAAAATCAATACGAAACTCATCCTGGCTGAGTGGGATAATATCCAGAGAATCATGGTGTCTCTGGCCCTGAAGACGACGACTCAGAGCATCATTGTCAGCAAACTCAGTGCCTACGCCCGTAAGAACAAAACCCGGCAAGCACTGTGGGAGTACGACAACATCGTCAAAAGCCTGTATCTGCTCGATTACGTTGATCGGCTACCGCTCAGGCAGAACGTCCATCAGGTGCTCAATCGAGGGGAGAGTTATCACCAGCTCCGCCGGGTGATTTCCTATGCCAATTTTGGCAAGCTGCGCTTTAGGACTGAATACGAGCAACAGATCTGGGGCGAATGCGCTCGTTTACTTACCAATTGCATCATCTACTACAACATGGTGATCCTCTCCAACCTGTTCCTTCACAGTGAGGGTCAGCAGGATGTCGATAGGATGGCCATGCTCAGATTGGTTTCGCCTGTGGCTTGGCAGCACCTCATCCTTCATGGTCGCTATGAGTTTTATACAGCGCCTGAGTTCATTGATATGGAAGCGATCCTACAGCAGCTGATGCACAGACCGATTCAGTAAGTCTCACTTGTCTTAATCTGGAATTTACCTTTTCGGGGGGTTATGCAAAAAGCCCCAGATTGAACACAAAGCTCACGCTGGAAAGTGTGAGTGAGTTCATCACCCTTATCGAAAGTTGGGAGGCCCCATGCCTATCGCACCCCGCCAGCTCTGGCACCAACTCAGCCCGTCCGAGCAAACCGACATCCAAGCCGACCTAATCGCTATCTTTCAGGAGGTAATTCATGCTTACGTCAGAACTGATCACCCCGATTCATGTAGCCCGGAAAGCGCTGATCTATGTGCGCCAGTCCAGTCCCCATCAACCCATCAACAACCAAGAGAGTCTACGATTACAGTACGCCCTCCAACAGCGAGCACAGGCCCTAGGCTGGCCACCAGAGCGGATTGAAGTCATCGATAGTGACTTGGGGACAACAGCCGCCACAGCTGAGCACCGTAGTGGCTTCAAGGACTTAATTGCGCAGGTAACACTAGATCAGGTCGGCATCATTCTTTCCTATGACGTCACTCGTCTCTCACGGAACTGTTCCGACTGGTATCCCTTACTAGACCTGTGCGGCTACAAAAATTGTTTGATTGCAGATCACGATAGCGTTTATGACCCTAGCAGCGCTAACGGGCGTCTGCTGTTGGGATTGAAGGGCCAGATGTCGGAAGTTGAGCTTTATACCATCCGAGCCCGTTTGACTGCCGGCATCCTCAGTAAAGCAAAACGCGGTGAACTTGCGCTAACCCTGCCTATCGGACTGATTCGTGACGAAGCGGAGGTTGTTCACAAAGACCCAAATCGAGAAGTTCAAGACCGGATTCAACTGGTTTTTGAAACGTTCTTACAGGTTAAGTCAGCCAGTCAAGTTCTACGTCGTTTCAACGAGCAAAAATTGACTCTGCCTCGCCGCACCCGTTGGGGAGATACGATTTGGCGTCAACCGACCACCGCCGCTATCATTTCAATGTTAAAAAACCCTGCCTATGCTGGTGCGTTTGTATATGGTCGCACCCGTACCGTCCGCAACCCAGCTGAGCCCCACAAAATCCATCTAAAAACCTTACCGATAGAGGAATGGAAAATCCGGGTCAATGATAAGTATCCTGCTTATGTCGACTGGCCTACTTACGAAAAGGTTCAAGCTCAGCTGATGGACAACTATCTGGAGTATGACCGGAACAAGACACGAGGGGTGCCACGCAATGGGGCCGCCCTCCTGCACGGTATTGTCTACTGCGGAGAATGCGGTCACAAGATGGTGGTGCAATATAAAAACTCAACCCGCTATATCTGCAATTACTTACGACAACAATACGGTGTTCCCGTTTGTCAGTATATTCCTGCTGATATGGTAGATAACCACGTTGTCAATGCCTTCTTCGAGGCGCTTTCTCCGGTAGAGTTGAACGCCTATGAACAAGCTATAAAAGTACAACAGAAAGCAGATGATAAAATAGAAAAAGCTCACGCGCAACAGGTGGAAAGATTGCGATATGAGGCAGCCTTAGCAGAACGACGATTTAATCAAGTTGACCCTGACAACCGGTTGGTGGCAGCTGAGCTAGAACATCGTTGGGAAGCCTCACTAGGCGAGCTTCAAAAAGCTGAAAATAGCTACAGACAGACACCCTCTGCTCACACTACTATCGCCTTGCCACCAAAGCTTAAAGCTGCTTTCACTGAGATTGGGGCGAAGCTGCCTGAGATTTGGCCAATAGACGTATTAACGCAAGCTCAGAAAAAAGCCTTGTTACGGTGTTTGATTGATAAAGTTGTTGTGCATCGAATCGGACGCGATACTGTGCGAACTCGCATTGTTTGGAAAGGTGCAGAAACTTCAACGGCTGATTTACCCATTCCTGTAACGTCCTGGAAGGAACTCGCTAATGCAGACGAATTAGAGAATAAAATCATTGCCCTCAGCCAGCAAGGCATTGACGATCAGCTGATTGCACAACGACTGACAAAGGAAGGCTATCGCTCTCCCTCATCATCAGATACATTATTGGCCAGTACGGTCAAACGAATCCGGCTGCAACATGGCATTATGATAAAAGCACACCAGTCTCATCCTCGACGGGTGCCGGGTCATCTAACTGTCACTCAGATTGCTGACCAACTGAATCTTCCCAAGCACTGGATCCACGACCGCATCCACAATGGAACGATTCAGATAAAGCGCCATCAGGACACCAAACTCTATTTATTTCCAGACAACCCTGAGACGCTCCTACAGTTTGAGCAACTCAAAGCCGGTGATATCCAGACCTTACGTTTTTGATAGGAGTATCAAGATGCCTAATCGAAGCATTTTTCGATGTCGAGTTCGATGACTCGTTTATCTATTCCGTTTACCCGAGAGTTGAGATTGAGGAACAGAATCTTCTGGGCATCATGGGCCGAGCGTCCTGGTCTGAATCCGTAGCTGCGGGCGTGGAAGGTTGCTTCGTGGGCTGGCTCCAGTGCAGACTTCGCAAGGCATTGCCAAGCTCTGTCTACAAGGGTCGGCACTTTGAGAATGCGCGTTTTCCCGTTCTTTTTGAGAATTGGAATCTGGCGGAGTCCCTGGTGCTTCCAGTCGTTGACATGGGTTCTAAGAATTTCACTCAGCTCTAATCTTTCCTTGAAAGTCAGGGATGATTTGCCGTCAACACCAGCCGTCCTTTTTCCCGCATTCAGCTGTGTTACTTGTCGAATGGCTGGCATTCTTGCCGAGGTTGATTTCAGTATCAGCTTTTGAAGTGACCGCGCTCTGCGC
>JBARVU010000105.1:0-5477 GCA_049646425.1 Phormidesmis sp.
GAGATGAATTGATAGAATTTCTTACCCAAGCTCAAAAGAAAAAAGGAGAGCCTTGTGGCTCTCCCTACCATCAGGGTGCATCTACATAGGTGCATTATGACATGAGAGGGGTGAGGGGTATAACCCCTTGCTGTACTTATTCTGGAACTTTTCGTACTTATTCTAGAATTCTAGGGAATTCTTAGCACCTGCGTGCGTAACCGTTTCTTCAGATGAGGAGATCGTTCACTGCAGCAGCCTCAGTCAGCGAGCTTCTTTCCCAGCAACTGATTTGTCAGCTTGGGGTCGGCACGTCCGCCTGTACGCTTCATTACCTGACCGACGAAGAAACCCTTCAGCTTGGTTTTACCTGCTCGGAACTTGGCGAGTTCGTCGGGGTTAGCCGTCAGTACTTCGTCAATCATTGCTTCAATCTCAGCTGGATTTGAAATCTGACTGAGCCCTTTACTCTCCACAATCTTCTGCGGGGACCCGCCATTGTTGAGCAGTTCCGGCAGCATATCTTTGCCAATCTTGTTGCTAATAGTGCCGTCTTCAATGAGCTTCACCATTTCAGCCAGGGCTTCGGGTGTGAGCTTAATTTCGCCGATACTCAGCTTTTCGGCATTGAGGTAGCCGGCAATGTCGCTCATGATCCAGTTAGCAACTAGCTTGGCAGAAGCGCCAGTGGCGATCGCCTGCTCAAAATACTCAGCTACCGTCCGATCATCGGCAATCACGCCCGTATCGTAGGCCGATAGTCCCAGGTCTTCCTCATAGCGCTTTCGCTTCGCCGCAGGCAGCTCCGGCAGTTCTGATTTCCACTGATTGAGCTGGGCCACAGACACTTCAATTGGCGGTAGATCCGGCTCGGGAAAGTAGCGGTAGTCGCTCGATCCTTCTTTTGAGCGCATACTTTTGGTGCGCTGCGGACCTTCCTCCCACAGCCGAGTTTCCTGATAGATCGGCTCACCCGCTTCGACAGCAGCAATCTGGCGCTCAATTTCGTAGTCGATGGCTTTAGCGATCGCACTAAAAGAATTCATATTTTTAATCTCGACCTTGGTGCCGAACGCCGCCTGACCCACCGGACGGACGGAAATATTCACATCGCAGCGCAGCGATCCTTCTTGCATGTTGCCATCGCCGACGCCCAGGTAGCGAATAATCCGGCGAATTTCCTCGGCATAGGCAGCCGCTTCTTCCCCAGAGCGGATATCTGGCTCGGAGACGATTTCAACTAAGGGCACCCCCGCTCGGTTGTAGTCCACCAGCGAATAGGCCGACCCGGCCAGGCTGTCGCTGCCAGCATGTACCAGCTTACCGGCGTCCTCTTCCATATGTAGGCGAGTGACCCCAATGCGCTTGCGCACGGGCTTGCCGTCTTGAATAATCTCAATTTCGAGCCAGCCATGCTCAGCGATTGGCAGGTCAAACTGAGAGATCTGATAGTTCTTAGGCAGGTCAGGATAAAAGTACTGCTTGCGATCAAACTTGCTGTAGGGCGCAATCTGACAGTTCAGCGCCAGACCTGCTTTGACGGCATACTCCAGCACCTTTTGATTGAGTACGGGCAGCACGCCAGGTAGCCCCATTGTCACCGGGTCAATATAGGTATTGGGCTCAGCTCCGAAGGCGGCTGAGCTGGTCGAGAAAATTTTGGTCTCTGTACTCAGCTGACAGTGGGTTTCCAGGCCAATAACAGCTTCGTACTTGTTTTCGGCAGGAGTGGTTTTGGCAGGCGCTGCGGCAGTCATAGCGGTTTCGGGTAGTGAATGAGCAGTTTCAAGGGATACGGTTTGCATACAGTGCAGTATATCAACTTGCTTTACGGCGACCATGGATGCCCCCGTTTAGCCAAAATCTGAATCGCTGCTTTTGGACAATGCTTTTTATAGCTATAGTACGCTAAAGCGAAGTCGTTATGAGTATAATATAGAAGTTCGATATCTGGATGTAGATATCTGTGCCTAGTTTAGTCAGCCGTGAACCAACTACACGACCTTTTATCCTCGGAGAATCCTATGGTTGCAACCACCTCTAAAACTTCTTTCTACCCTACCCGAATTGATTTGCCGCTAGAGACTCGTCAGTCAGTAGCCAACATGCTCAACGGCACCCTAGCTGCGACAACCGACCTGCGGACTCAGACTAAGCAGGCTCACTGGAACGTCAAGGGCAAAGACTTCTATCAGCTACACCTGCTGTTTGACGAAATGGCGGGTGAGCTAGAGGCGTACAGTGACTTAGTGGCTGAGCGGGTCACTGCCCTGGCAGGGACTGCAATGGGTACCGTGCGGGTTGCCGCCAGCGAGTCTATCTTGCCCGAGTATGATTTTGACGCTGTTGGTGGAATGGCGCATGTCGCTGCCCTTGCAGATCGCTATGCTGCCTATGCCAAGCACTTACGCGAGAACATCGACAGAGCCGATGAGCTCGGCGACCAGGATACTAACGATCTCTACGTTGAGATCTCTCGAACTATCGACAAGCGGCTGTGGTTCTTAGAAGCTCATCTGGTCGGTTAGCATTGTCAGCGGAGATTAGGGACGTTCGGTTAGCGATTACTCTAAAGTCTAGAACCTGACAGACAAAAGCAAGGCGAGGCAGTCTCTACACAAGGGCAGCCTCGCCTTTTTGCATCCCCCTCCATCGCTTCTCCCTGCTGCGTATTCTCCGCAGAAACTCCCATCATTTTCCCGATAGGTTGATATGCAAGCACAAGTGACTACCGATGCTATCTACCCTATCCGAAAAAAGAATGCACCTTGTTCGCTGGGTTGTTTCCCTGGCGTGGGGTCTGCTCATTGTCTCTTTGTTTTACGATCCTGTTTCGGCGGTGCTGACGCATCCTGACAATCCCTGGAGCTGGCTGGCAGATTCGACCATTGCTGCCTCTGCTGACCCCACCGAGTGTATCCGTGTTCAGAGTCGCTGCCTTTTTTTAGAACCCTATGCCATTGGCAGCAGAGTATTCTGGGGAATGGCTGTACCTGGTGCCATCTTTATCGTGCTGGTGTTTGGTCACGAATTTTGGCGGCGGATCTGTCCACTGTACTTTTTCTCCCAGATCCCTAGAGCGTTAGGGCTGAAGCCCCTGCAGGATATTGAGCGCAATCAGTGGCTACAAAACAATCATTTCTACGTTCAGTTTGTTTTATTTTTTTTAGGAATTACTGGCCGAATTCTACTGGTCAATTCGGTTAGACCCGCGCTTGGCCTGTTCTTCATCCTGACATTGCTGTCGGCGGTAGGCGTGGTCGCCCTCTATGGCGGCAGAAGCTGGTGTCATTACGTATGCCCTTTTGGCATGGTGCAAACTGTCTTCACCGGGCCACGCGGCCTGCTCGATAGCGCTGCTCATCAGGCACCGCCCTATAGCCTGACTCAGTCGACCTGTCGTACGGTGGACAGTCAAGGACAGGAACAAAGTGCCTGCATTTCTTGCAAATCGAGCTGCCTGGACATTGACTCGGAGCAGGCTTACTGGGAGCAGCTACACAAGCCGGGACGGCAACTGGTGCAGTATGGCTACCTGGGATTAGTGGTGGGCTATTTTTGCTACTACGGTCTATATGCCGGTAGCTTCGACTATTACTTCTCGGGCGTGTGGAGTCACGAGTCGGGGACGATAGCAGCGCTGCTGAATCCTGGGTTTTATGTGGCAGGCAGGGCGATCGCCATTCCCAAACTGATCGCGGCCCCGGTCACCCTCGCTGCCTTTGCGGCCTTTAGCTGCTGGTTGTGTACTCGCGTAGAACGCTATTACCGGGGACACCTGAAGCGCAAACAGCCAACCGTACCGGTGGAACAAAGTCTGCACCGATTGTTCTCAGTCTGTACGTTCTTGGCCTTCAATGGTTTCTTTGTCTACGGCGGCCGCCCAGAGATCAACCAGTGGCCCTTGGCCGCGCAGTTTGGCTTTCAGTCCGTGGTGGCGATCAGCAGCAGCCTGTGGCTCTGTCGTACCTGGGGCCGCAGCCGAGAGCAGTACCAGAAGGAGAGGTCGGCTGACAGTTTCCGTCGTCAGCTCAAGCGATTGCCAGGTGTGAATGATTTACTGGGCGATCACACCTTAGAACAGCTCAGTGCCGAAGAGCTCAGCATCCTCGCGAGAACATTGACTCAGATAGCACCCTCGGTTGATCGCACCAGTCAATCGCTGCCCCAGACCGTTCTCAGACGCAGTCCCGCACCGACAGCACCGCAGTCAACCACTCAGATTCGGCCACGCTGACGCCTGCTGGCAATCGATGTAGACGTTCACCTATCTTGTTGTTCCTACCATGCTAAAAGCTAAAGTTATCAACTACACTACCAACGACGTTTATGCGGCTGAACTGATGCCGCGATCGCACCAGCAAGCAGAATGCCTGATCGGGCGCCATCCCAACTGCGACCTGGTGCTCGATGGGCCAGCTGTCAGCCGGGTGCATGGCCGAGTACTGTTCGAGTCAGGCCAGTGCTTCTTTACCGACTTAGGCAGTACCGACGGCTCCAGGTTAAACAACGAAGAAACTCAGATAAATCAGGTCTATGGGATCGGGCCTGACGACGTGATTCGCATCGGAGAGTTTGCGCTGATTATAGAGGTGCTGAAACCAATGCCTCAAATCGATATGGTCAGACACCGCTGGTCGGGCGATGAAATCACCGCTCACTGTGTTCAAATCATTCAGGAGACGCACGATGTCAAAACATTTCGTTTTATCGCTGAATCTGAGCAACTGTTTGACTTCAAACCAGGACAGTTTGTGACCCTCAAGCTGCCAATAACCGACGCCAAAGGCCAGCCTATCACTCGCGCCTACTCTATCTCGTCGAGCCCATCGCGGCCCCACACGCTAGATATCACTGTCAAAAGAGTCCGTGCAGCCGATGCAGTGCTCCCTCCGGGAGTCGTCTCTAACTGGCTACACGACCAGCTTGAAATTGGCGCAACCCTCCAGATGCAAGGGCCGTTTGGCCAATTCACCTGCACCGACCATCCAGCTGAAAAGCTGCTACTCATTTCTGCAGGCAGCGGCATCACCCCCATGATGTCCATGGCTCAATGGCTGAGCGACAAAGCCGTCTGCTCAGACGTCATCTTCATCCATGCCGCCCGCACCCCTCAAGACATCATCTTCCGCCAGCGGCTAGAGCTACTTGCCGCCCAGCACCCTCATTTCAAACTCGCCTTCACCCTCACTCAACCCGCCGCCACCATTCCCTGGTCAGGCTACCAAGGCCGTCTAAATCCCGCCCTACTCACCGCCATTTGCCCTGACTTCACCGAACGCCGCGCCTTCGTCTGCGGCCCAGCAGGCTTCATGAGCAGCACCAAAACCCTGCTCACCACCGCAGGCTTCCCCTTAGAAAACTACTCCGAAGAAAGCTTCGGCACCTCCCCAAAATCCAAAACTCCCCCTCCTCTCCCCCTCTTCCCATCCCCCACCGCCCCCACCGTAGAATTCACCACCTCTAACAAAACCATCCCCTGCGACCCTGCCGACACC
>JBARVU010000106.1:0-4432 GCA_049646425.1 Phormidesmis sp.
ACCTGATACCAATCCAAATTGAAAATTTCCGAGATTGTTTGATTCAATTTTAAAATAGGCTTGAGCGTCCATATTGAAATAATCTTCATCCCAGGCTTCCATCTCTTGAATATGCCAAGAACCTTCAAACTTTTTTCTCTTCTTCTTAGCTTTTTTACTGACAGTCATATAGCAATCTCGATGAATGGTTTGTAGGCTCGTTTTTTTCTTCATGCTAACCAAAGCCACGCTTTTTTCGATGCTGAGTTCCTTTGTTTCTAGATAAGAGTGGGTTGGCCTGTTTTGGTTGGGGGTGGCGCATCCTCGCCGCCGCTTCAGGTGCTATTGCCTGAGTGACGCCTTGTAATTCAATCCCTTTCTGTGAAAACTCCAGTTGAAACTCTAAAAAATTGCCCCCATCAGAGGCTGGAACCGTTTCAACCGCCATTGATTCTAATCGTCGCCCCCGCATCTGACGGCGTAGTTTATCTAGATTCTTTTCTACGAGGGGTGTGGCGCAGCAGAAGCAGAGTAGAGGTAGTTCATATCCGTTCTCAAAAATGTAGTAAATGATAGTTTTTTGTTGAACCACATCAACGATCTTCTTTTTTCCGATATGTTTGTCTAGATACTCCGCTACACATTGTTGCCGGTTTCCAATTTTTACCATTGGAAATTCATCGCGAATGCATAACGGATAAGGATTTTTGACAGCAGTCATGACATGTAACCTAATGCTTTTGGCTCAACCTTGTCGGTTATTTTAATGGGAACGCACTTTTATCCACAGACCAATCGGCTCGCTAGGCTTCATCCCCGCCAGCGAAGTACTTTATGAAAATGTGATTGAGTTCGTCATTGAAGCCCCATCCTATCCCCGCCGTACTCGTGACGATGCTCTCGGCCTGCTGCGAGTAGACATCGCTGAGTCCATTCACCAAAGCCAGCTTCGCGGCCCGCTCGAAGAGGTCTTCGAAGGCCATATAAAACTCTTCGTTGATGTCGCCATAGTCATTGGTATATTGCACGCCAGTTTCGACGCAGAAGAAAATAAAATCCAATACCTGCTGAGTACTGGTAGCCTCAGATTCGACTCTTTGTAGCATCCGATAAGCGACGGAGGGACTACCATTGCCACAGCCCCAGTCTGGAAAGAATTCCTCAGAAACCGCCCCTTTGTAAGAGTCAAAGTTGGGTACGGGTGTTGTGGGGTCGAATCTTGCTCTCAAGAAGGTTTCAGCAGCGGGGTGATACAGTGCGAGCTCCCGTAGCATTTCTACGAGCTCTGCTTTCGAGCAACTTTTCAGAGATTGAAGCAGCGTCGAGGCCTTCATGACATAGCCAGAGGTGGGGTCGTTGACCAGCGTTTTATGCCGCAGTCGTTTGCCTAGGTATAAAATTATCGCGTGCTGAGACACTATTACCCGGTGCCCCCTTACAATTTGTCAAACCACCCCCAAAGCCTATATGTCTGCCAATGACTACCATCCTCCTGTAGCCCAGTTGCTGAGCTGCGGTAGGCCAAAGAATATTAGCCGCACCGAATGGTTTGATTATGTCGAGGCCTACGGCTTAACGGATGAGCATATCCCTGCGCTGATTCAATTAGCCGTTGAAGAAGACCTTGACTGGGAAGACGAAGGCGAGTGTTATGCCCCTATTCATGCTTACCGTGCCCTGGGTCAACTGCGTGCAGAGGCTGCGATTCAGCCCCTGGTGTGTCTTTTAGACAGTGACGACAGCGACTTGTTCATGGAGGATCTACCCATCGTCTTCGGTATGATCGGCCCGGCCTGTCTCCCAGCTCTCACTGATTACCTAAATCGTGCCGAGCCCTCGGCCTGGAGTAAAGCCGCAGCAGCAGGCGGGATGGAAAAAATCGCGGTCTATCATCCTGAGCATCGCGATGAATGCGTGGAGCTGATCACCGAAGCATTATCTCGCCATCAGCAACAACCGCCCGAACTCAATGGGAGTCTGGTGGCCCGGCTGTTAAATCTACAAGCCTCCGAATCGGTGAGTGAGATCGAGGCGGCCTATAAAGAAGGGCCGATGGATGAAATGGTCTGCGGTAGCTGGGCGCGGGTGCAAATAGAGTTAGGACTGGCAACAGCAGCCGAATTTACCCCCGAAGAACTGCGGCATAAGGAGCCGGAATGGATGGCTTCTATCAGAGAAATCGCCGATTCTCGATCACCGTCAGACTCAAATGTATCGGTTGTTCGGAAGTCCATTGCGAGCGGCTCAAAGCTGAGTCAGTTTGGGAAAGGAAGCCTATCTCCAAAGGGGCAAAAAGCTTCTCAACCTAAGTCTGGTTTTGGTTCACAGCGGCCAAAGAAGGAAAAGAAGAACAGAAAGCGCTGATCAGTTAACGCTAGGTCGTTATTTAGTCGGCTACGTTTCTACGCCTAGACGATGTAAGTCGAAGTATTTCCCGTAGAGAGTTCGCACAGTCACGCTTTAACCGTTAGAGAAAAGGTCGTTTCTTGAGTGGTCTATACGGACTAAAAGAATTCGCCAATGTTGCTTTGTATAAAGACCTATGACGGTACGCTATTCGGGCAGTCTTGGGATACGCATGGTCAAATAGCTGCTTTATGGATTCTCGTTTTCAGCAAGGAACGCTAACCACTTGGAATGATGATAGAGGGTTTGGCTTCATCCAACCAGAAAGAGGAAGTCGAGCCGTTTTCTTGCACATCAGTGCGCTGAAGCGAGCGAGCCGTCGTCCGAGAGTTGGAGATACGATCTTGTATCAGCAGGGGACCGCGTCTGATGGAAAATTGCGGGCTGAAACCGCCTCCATTCAGGGTGCTGCTATTCCACGTCATCGCGCCTCAAGCCGTCAGTCTAGCGGCCGCAGTCTAGTTGACGTAGCAGTACGGTTGGGTGGGCTAGCCATGTTGGGATTTGCGGCTATTGAGTATGGCCACCCTCATCTTTCCTCTCTACTCGCATCCACCGCGCAGTCAGACTGTTCTATCAAAGGCAATATCTCGATTAGTTCTGGAAAGAAGCTGTATCACTTGCCAGGTATGGAAGATTACGCATCGACTAATATCGAACCAGTTCATGGAGAACGGTGGTTTTGTACGGAAGCAGAAGCGATCGCGAATGGTTGGCAAAAAGCGCCGAGGTAGCTATTGCCTGGTGTTGAAGTACAAAGGAATGTGGTCATAGGCTGTGATATATCAAGAGTACCTATGCGGCTGATATATCAGTGGTCGCAGGCTTAGTCGTCTTCTTATGCCAAGAGCAATCAGTGCAATTATTGGAATTAGAATTCAGTAGGTGATCGCCCCGCGAGACGTATCCATCAGCCGATAGCTCTGCGCAGCCAAAATCTGACATGCATCAAGGTTTCGGAAGAACTAGGAATACCGTTAAAATTGAAGAGCTATCACCGGCTGAATGACACGTATGGCTATGCAGCGCGTAGAGATTGAGCTACCTGAGTCTGTGTATCGACAGCTCGCCCGGATTGCTGAGGAAACGGCGCAACCGATTGCCATGCTTGCCGCTCAAAGTGTGATCAGCAACCTTCCACCCTCAGTGGAGGATGCCCTACCCGAACTGAGAGCAGAGCTGCTTGAGCTGCAAACGCTAGCAACCGAAGACCTGCTCAGCGTCGCTCAATCCGAGGTCGGCTCAGCCGAGCATATGCGACAAGTAGAGCTTTTGGAGAAACATGAAGACGGTCAATTGACAGAGCCAGAGCGCCAGGAACTGTCGGCGCTTAGACAAGCCGCTGATCGGCTGATGCTGCGTAGGGCGTATGCCTGGTCAATGCTGCGCTGGCGCGGCCAAAGAGTACCGTCGTTGGAAGAGTTGCCGATTCCGCAATGAGCATTTCCAGCAACCTGCGTCAGCAAGTGATTTCAGCTGCCAATGCTCGGTGTGAGTACTGCCAAACTTCATCTAGACTGACTGGTACACCCTTAGTGATGGAGCATATCCTGCCGAAGTCGCTAAGTGGCAATGACGAGCGTAACAATTTAGCAGCGGCCTGCTATCGATGCAACGAGTTCAAAGGTGCGAAGACCCATGCGAGAGATCCAGAAAGCGGTCAATTTGTCGCGCTATTCAATCCCCGGCACCAAAGATGGACTGATAACTTTGCTTGGCGTAACGGCGGCACCCACATCATCGGCAAGACAGCAGTTGGAAGGGCGACGGTGGTGGCGCTACGGCTGAACAATGACCAGCTGGTCGAAGCCCGAGCGATTTGGATAGAGTTCAGATGGCATCCGCCGAGCGATCGCGCGTCGTCGTGATGTCAGCCTATTCACAGCTTTTAGTGTAACTTTTAGCGTAATACAGATAATGGATATTATCTGATTTAGAAACTAAGCCAAATGCGATGACTCGTTATCGACCTGAGAGAGGATGCAGTTTAAACTTCCTTACTGTCAGCGCGATCGCCTCTCTGTGGGCTTCGTCTAACGAATCAACA
>JBARVU010000107.1:0-3763 GCA_049646425.1 Phormidesmis sp.
GGTGCGAGGCGTGGCGTCGCTCGGGCGCGTCGCTGCCGTCGCGAGTGAGCGAGGGCCAGCGCCCCTCGAGGAGCACGATGAGCGCGTCGGCGAAGCGCTCGCGGGTGTGGTGCGGAATGTGCTCACGACCAGCGGTATCGCGCTG
Organism: Phormidesmis sp.; assembly: GCA_049646425.1. Classification (GTDB taxonomy): domain Bacteria; phylum Cyanobacteriota; class Cyanobacteriia; order Phormidesmidales; family Phormidesmidaceae; genus Phormidesmis. The sequence goes on from JBARVU010000107.1 coordinate 146, forward strand.
CCCTACACGGGCGAGGCCGTCACCGACCTCAACGGCGAGGCCTGGCGGGCTCAGCAGTACGGCCATGCGCAGGTTCGCGTTCCACGGGCGGTGTGGGACAGCGACGCCGTCGAGCTTCCGGCCGCTAGCGTCGGTGACCCCGGGGCGAGCATGGCCGCCCTCCAGGTCGTGCTCGCGTCTCGGTCGCTGCACCGCGGCTACGCGCGGGGGCCGCACCTGCTGCTCACCGCCAGCGACGAGTATGGCCACGTCGGTGCCGCGATCGTCAGCTACGCCCTCCACCCATCCTGAGTGCTCCGATGACCGCCGACACGACCACGCTGCTCTACGCTGGGATCCATAACTCGCGGTACCAGCTCGAGCGCCTGCTGCCCGTCTACGAGGCGGGCACGCTTACTGAGCCCCACCACCCGCATGCGATCGCGATGCTCTACCGGCGCCTGGGCGTGTGCCAGCTGTTGACCACTGGGTCGGCCGAGCCGCTGTTCGAGGCGCTGCGCAAGGGGGTCTCGGCCTTCCTGCTCGGGTTGCCTCGAATGGCCGAGGACGACAAGGTCACCAGCCGGGCCGGGGTCCTGTGGGATGCGCTCGTCTGCGACCGCTGGGACGCTGCCGTCGAGATCGCTCGACACAGTCGGTCGATTGTCAACCCCGCGTGGGAGCACGAGGACGACTTCCTCTACGTGTGGTTCCTGATGACGCGGTATCTGCGAGACGATGGCAGCCTCGACGCCGAGGAGCGGCAGCGAGATCTCCTTGCTCGTTGGGACGACGTCCTCGAGGGTCAGCACGACCCTCGGCGCGATCTCTGCGAAGCGCTGCTGCACCGCGACACGACGGCGTTCCGGGCTGCCTTCGAGGCCGTGGGAGACGCCCGAGAGGCCGAGCTTCGCCGCCGCCTCGATGATCACGCCCTGCCGACCGACGTTGCCGCCTGGGCGCTCCCCGTCTGGCTCGAGGGGCTCGCGCTGCTGCGCCTCGCCGAGTCGGATGGACTTCAGACCAATGGCATCGCCGAGAATCCCTGCACCCGTTGATTTCCGCGCAGCCAAAGTGTCAGCTGTCATGATCGTTTCGCCCTGGATGCGTCACTGAGCCACAACGACCTCACAGAGCCCTCAATCTCGAGAACGACAAGAGCGCACTTATCGCGCCCTTGACGGAGGAGAAAGCGCACCTCATCATCCATCTCATGACGCAAAGTGCGTGGTTACCAATCCTCATCCATACAACGAAGAAGCTTTCGATCACCTTCCGGGTCGATCTCGAGTTTCGTGACCTCCCAACCTCCACCCCTAGAGCGGAAAACACGCGACCTCAACGAGCCCTCCCACCGAGGATAGGCTTCTAGTCGTCGAAGAGCCCATGCGACCCTCCCGAGGGCCGAATGGCGGCTCCGTTGAAGCGTTGTCTGGCTGAGGACAGGCAATTTCCTTCCCAACACTTCCGCCTTCGGCCCTCTTACCACCGTGCCCCCCCACACCGACTTCTTCAAGAGGATCACGGGGAACCGCCCCTACCCCTACCAACGCCGGCTCGCCGAGGGCCCGTGGCCTACGCTCCTCGACATCCCCACCGGCCTGGGGAAGACGGCGGCCATCCTCGTCGCGTGGCTATGGCGGCGCTCCCAGTCCGATCCGAACACCGGTCGGCGGCTCGTGTACTGCCTGCCGATGCGCAGCCTCGTTCAGCAGACCACCGAGGTCGCCGAGGCGCTCTGCGAACGGGCTCGCCCCCTGTTCGAGGAGCAGAAGCTCGAGCCCCCCCAAGTCCACGCCATGCTCGGCGGCTACGTCGATGCCCGGTGGGAGCGCACCCCGACCGCCCCGTGCATCGTGGTCGGGACCCAGGACATGGTGCTGTCGCGCGCCCTCAACCGAGGCTACGCGATGTCCCGCTACGCGTGGCCCATGCACTTCGGGCTGCTCAACAACGACGCGTTCTGGGTCCTCGACGAGACCCAGCTGATGGGCGTGGGGGTCGAGACCAGCGCGCAACTCCAGGGCCTGCGCGCCTCCCTGGGAACGCTCGGGCCCACCCACACCCTCTGGATGAGCGCCACGCTCGGCAACGCTCAACTCGATACCGTCGACCATCCCTGCCCGGACGGAGGGTGGTCCACCATCTCGCTCGAGCCCGATGATCTCGAGCAGCAGGGGGTCCTCGACCGCATCCGCGCCCAGAAGCCGCTCTCGCGGCACTCCATGGTGCTCGACCGGAAGTCGGAGAAGCACTACGCCACGAAGCTCGCCAGCGACGTCCTCGAGCACCATCGCGAACGAGGGGGCCTCACGCTGGTGATCGTCAACCGGGTCGCGCGTGCACAAGCGATCCACGCGGCCCTCCGCGACCAGGGGCTCGACGCCGTCGGCCTCGTGCACTCGCGCTTCCGTCCCGGCGATCGCCAGGCGCAGGAATCCATCCTCCACGGAGACGAAGACCGAGTCGTCGTCGCAACGCAGGCCATCGAGGCCGGCCTCGACGTCTCCGCACGCACGATGTTCACCGAGCTGGCCCCGTGGCCTTCGATGGTTCAGCGTTTCGGACGCTGCAATCGTGCGGGGCGGCAGCCCGAGGCGGCAGCGTTCTGGATCGACATCGAGGCCAGCGACCGCGACGATCAGGTGCTCCCGTACACCGCGGCCGAGCTCGACGACGCGCGCCTTCGCCTGACCGGGCTCGATGACGTGGGCCCCGAGCGCCTCCGGGCGATCGAGTACTCCCCTCCCCCCGTGGTCCGGCCGATCCTCCGGCGCCGCGATCTCCTCATGCTCTTCGACACCTCCCCCGATCTCTCGGGGCACGATGTCGATGTCTCTCCGTACGTGCGTGATACCGAGGACACGGACGTGCAGCTCTATTGGAGGCCCCTAGAGAGTAGCCCCAACGAGCTGCTCTCGGCCGACGAGACCCTCCGCGCTCCTCATCGAGACGAGCTGTGCCGCGTCTCGCTCCGAGCCGCTCGAGACCTGCTCGAGGCGCTCGCCAAGCGCTCGCCCTCCACCTCCGCGTCGAACAGCGCGTGGCGCTGGACATGGGTCGATCGGCGCTTCGAGCGAGTCGATCCTCGCAACCTTCGACCAGGAGAGGTCATCCTGCTCCCCGACACGGCAGGCGGCTACGATCCTCTCCAGGGCTTCACCGGTCAGACGAGCCACGCTCCGGTTCCCGCCCCCGCGCGCCCCAGCGAGTCGGGCATGACCATGAACTCGCTCTCTCCCGATGGGGATCCCGACACCTCCGTGGGGCCCAACGGCCGCTGGGTCGAGCTGGCCGAGCACCTGGCCGACGTCGAGGCCGAGGCTCGCCGGTTCGGAGACGCCCTTCCCGAGCCCGAGTGGACCGACGTCCTCGCGACCGCCGGCCGCTGGCACGACGTCGGCAAGGCCCACGAGGTCTTCCAAGCGCGGCTGCGCGCCTCCGGCTCTCCTCCCGACGATGAGGCCCTCTGGGCGAAGTCTCCCGCTCCACAGTCGCGCCACACGGGGGGACGCCCCGGGTTCCGACACGAACTCGCCTCGGCGCTGGCGTGGCTCGCCCACGCTGCCGACCAGGAACCAGGGCACCGCGATCTCATCGCCTACCTGATCGCCGCGCACCACGGAAAGGTCCGGGTCT
>JBARVU010000108.1:0-3253 GCA_049646425.1 Phormidesmis sp.
CGCCCCGAGAGCCGCTAAACATACCTAAGGGCACCCCGACGACGACGCTCATCGCCGTCGCCAGCAGTACGACCTGCCAAGCCGCTCGCGCCCCGTAAAGTGTTCGCGCGAAAATATCGTAGCCCTGACGACTGGTGCCAAACCAATGCGCCGCAGAAGGTGGCTCATGAATCAGATTTGTGAGGCCAGCGGTGGGATCTTGGATCCAGCCCCAGCTCTGCATTAGCGGAGCAAATAGAGCAGCCAGGGCAAATACCAGCGTAATCGCGATGCCGATATACATCAGCATCACGGAGATCGTTAGGGGCCGTGAGCTGCCGAAGAGTCCACCTAAAAAGCTGCGCCGCGTTTCTGGAGCCATAAGTTGCAATTCGTTTGAAGAAGCTGGCTTCTATTGTGGCAGGGATTGTCTCCTCAGAGATCGCCCTGTACAGCTCGGCGGTAAGCTTTTACAGCCTGAGTTTGGTTAGGCTGATCGATAAATTGAGTCAACAGCGACAGGTCAAGCTGAGGCAGCAAGCGGCTGTTTGTCAGTGCTTCGTAGCCAGACTCTGGGTCGACTAGGCCATAGAGGCTAAAAGTTCGGTTTTCCCAGAACCAGACTTCCTGAACACCTAACCCCTGGTAAACGGCAAGCTTATCAATGCCACCGCTAGTCAGCACGATCTCGATGGCAATATCAGGCGTTTCTTTGAGGACACCAAAGGTATAACACTCGTCTGGCTCTAGTCCACTGGCCACCGCCGCCTGGCGAAAAGTGGCTGAGCCATAGCCGTTGAGATCAATATCTGCCTCTTCCGCGAAAGCTTCTATCAGCCGGCTAATGATCGTTTTGAGCCGCTCGTGCTCTGGAGAGGTAGACATGAGTTCTAAGACGCCCTTTAGATATGTCATCCGCAAGGCTGGAAACTGATTCATAAACAGCGCTACTAGCGCATCGTACTGCTGCCAGGTGACCCCTTCCAACCGAAGCCGCTGTTCGTCAAGGGGCAAGCCTGCCGGTAGATTAATTAAAGATGCTGTCATCGTCTGTCGCCTCCTGTCGCTACGATTTGGGGCCTATTCAATATCTTAGATTTCTTTCTTACGAAGCGACTGGATCTCTCCCGTTACCAACTTCCCTACCTGGTCAATCTCCTCTGTGGTTATACTGCGGCCCAGTCCAAACCGTAGCGTTGCCCTCGCTAGCTCTTCGCTGCGGCCCAATGCCTTGATCACATGGGAGGGTGCAGGATTTGTGGTGCTACAGGCAGATCCAGAAGAGAGGGCAACCTTAGCCTGAAGGCGGGAGAGCAGCGCTGCGCCTTTGACCCCAGCAATGCTGATGTTGAGATTGTTCGGGAGGCGTTGGGTGGGATGCCCGTTGAGGTGAAGGCCAGAGAGCTGGCGCAGATGGTTCCAGAGGCGATCGCGCAACCCCATTAACCTATCGGCTTCTTCCCCTTGTACCGCCATAGCCAATCGCACCGCCTCCCCAAACCCCACAATCTGAGGCGTATTCAAAGTGCCTGATCGCAGCCCTCGCTCCTGTCCACCCCCATGCATCTGCGGCGCCACCTGCACTCTGGGATCGCGCCTGCGGACATACAACGCTCCGATTCCCTTTGGCCCGTAGAGCTTGTGAGCCGTCATCGACAGCAGATCGATTTTCATGGCCTGCACGTCTATCGGCACTTTGCCGAGGGCTTGAGCAGCATCGGTGTGGAAGATGACCTGGCGATCGCGGCACATCTGCCCAATCTCGGCCAGCGGTTGCAGCACCCCGATCTCATTGTTCGCCGCCATGACCGAAACTAGAATGGTCTCAGGTCGAAAGGAAGCTTCTAAAACGGTTAAATTAACGAGCCCATCTGGCTCAACGGGCAAATAGGTAACGGTGAATCCCAGACTTTCCAGATACTGACAGGGCGCCAGTACCGCGCTGTGTTCAGTTTGTACGGTGATGATGTGCTTACCGTAGGGCATATAAGCTTCGGCTACGCCTTTAATTGCCAGATTATTGGCCTCAGTTGCGCCGCTGGTGAAGACAACCTCTACGGGCTCCGCGTTAATAGCCGTAGCCACAATCTTTCTTGCTTTTTCAACGCCTGCCTCCGCCGCCCAGCCGTAGGAATGGTTCAAGCTGCTGGGATTACCAAAGTAGTCAGTAAAAAAAGGCAGCATTGCGGTCAGCACCTGCGGATCGACCGGAGTGGTGGCGTTACAATCCAAATATATAGGGCGATCAGGGCTCATTCAGGGCGAGTTCCTTGCGGAATAAACCTATCGAAAACGCCAATCGCCTGATAGCTGCCGAAGGGCGTTTTGGTTTCGTAGGTGCTAAAGAAAAACCGCTCTTTGCGTTCGGTGTTGGCTACGAGTGTCTCTTGAATTTCAGCGGCGGAGAGGCGTTTGCCCCCAGCGATGACTTCCTGACAGGCACCGCTCAGCACCTCGCCGACTTTCCCCAGCCATTCTGAAAATCCCTCCGGCTGGCACAGCGAAACCTGGGCTTCCTCTGACAGTGTTTGGGAGAGATAGGCGGCATAGTCTTCTTTAGTCGGATTAGTCACGACAAGCGCACCACCCAAGCCAATCAATGACAAGAATGCTAGAGAAGACAAAAGTTTCATGCGCTGGAACCCCCGTATCCGTTGAGATTAAAGTAGAAACTAAGATCTCAAGCCTAGATCTACTGTAGCGCTTGGGCAAATCACCCTGTAAAAATTCAAGGTATGAACACACCGGCTCACGCGATTTTCAATCTGGCGCTGTTGGGTCAAAAGGATCGTCCGCAGTGGAATCCGCTGATTATTTGGGGGGCGCTAATTCCAGATTTGGCCATGTTTGGCTTCTATTTCTGGCTGACGACGATGACTGATATTCCTGCCCGCCAAATTTGGGATGTGGAGTATTTCCGGCCCTCCTGGCAGTTGCTTTTTGACTTTTTTAATTCGATTCCGCTGGCTTTACTGGGCCTGAGCATCATGGTGTATGCCCAGCGTCAGGGGGTGGCCTTACTATTTGCCAGTATTATTCTGCACGCCCTGGAAGACCTACCGGTGCATCACGACGATCCTCATCGCCACTTTTGGCCGCTGAGCAATTTTCGCTTTGAGAGCCCTGTTTCCTATTGGGATCCCAATCACTACGGGGGGATTGTCAGCGCGCTAGAAACCGGACTGGTGCTAATTGCCAGCACCTATTTGTTTAGGCGAGTGCGATCGCGCTGGACGAAAGGGCTGCTGATTTCAGCCAATGTACTGCCCTGGCT
>JBARVU010000109.1:0-5106 GCA_049646425.1 Phormidesmis sp.
ACCCAAGGCAGGCCCTTCTCGGCCAAGCGAACCACAATTTGTTCTGTCACGTACTTAGTTTGCGCATAGCCGTTCACTAACCCCGCGATGGTAGGGCTACTTTCGTTTCCCTCTAGCAGCGCTGCCGCACAGCTAGAAACGTTATACAGTGGCTTCACCTTTCCAGATAGCGCAAAATCAGCGACCTCAATCGTACCCACAACGTTTGTCTTTTTGATGATGTCGTAAGGCAAATAAAAGTTGTCAACAGCTGCAACGTGATACACGCTATCGAGCTTTTGAGCATACGCCTCATACGCCTGATCAGACAGCCCAAACTTGCGCTTAGACATGTCGCCAATGACAATTTCTACCCGAGACTCCCACTCAGCAGGCAGCGCAACATTGAATTTTTTCGCCGTGGTTCTAATCCGAACCAAACCGGCTTCTGAGTCTTCAGCTCGCACCATGCAGGCAACGTCTAGATTCGTTGTATTAAGCAGCTCTCCCAGAAAATAGGTGCCGACAAAACCAGAGGCACCCGTTAAGAAGGTCATGTTACTCTCGTGACGCTTGTCCGCACCCACAGTCAATCTGGCTAGGGATAGATCGCGATCTTTGAGCAGATAGTCCGAAGCATCGTTGATCTCTTTGTCTAAAGGCTGACTGTGGGTAAATCTGACAGGGGCACCCTCTTCAGTGGAAATAGCTTGAACAATATCGTCCACCATGCCTAAAAAGGTATTTGAGTAGAAGAAAGCCTCAGTTGGAATTTCACAAGACATTTTCTCTTCTAGAAGACTATGAATCTCGATCACCTTTAAAGAATCAATACCATAAAAGAAAATTGACTTTTCCACATCAAAGTCAGACATCTGAATTTGATAGTGGGCAGTCAAAATCTGCATCAGGTTCGTAAATACCTTAAGGTGAACAGGCCCCATCGAAGTAATGCGATTGAGCGTTTTATCGATATTAGAGGTGCGTGCTTTTGTTTTCATGTCACTGTCTCCTTGATTTACAACATTCGGTTTAACTTCAGGCCACTGGGCGATCGCATCTGTCATACCTTGTAAATAGTCTTGCTTACACTGCTGGCGGCGGATTTTCCCACTAGAGGTTTTGGGCAGCTGCATAGGTTTTAGAAACACCAGCCGTTGCAGCGGTATTTCAAAGCGATCGCCCAAAGCAATACAAATGGATTCGACCAGCTGGCTAAAATACTCTGACTGCTGAACCTTACTCGCAGTGGCCCTCTTTAGCTCTAGAAAAACAACCAGTTCCTCAGCCGCTTTCTCCGAGACACTGAAAGCGCTCACACAGCCAAATCGAATATCTAAATGAGCCTGCTCAACACAGCTTTCAATATCCTGAGGATAGTAGTTAACCCCATTGATGATGATCAGATCCTTCAGGCGACCCGTAATATACAGCTCATTGTTCTCGTCAATGAACCCCAAGTCACCCGTTCGAAAGTAGAGATGCTCATCTTCAGGAAGCCGAACAAGTGCCTTGTCTGTAGCAGCCGGGTTGTTGTAATAGCCGCTCATTACATTTGAACCTGTAATCCAAATCTCTCCGATATGGTTAGTCGGTTGTGGGCTGCTATCGTCAGAGTTCATAATTCGGATTTGCTGATCTAGCCAAGTATGGCCGCAGCCAACAAACACTTTCGAGCGCTCGTTGTTCGTGGCGGCTTTAGCAATACCCTCTTGACCCAGCATCATCCAATCGATTGTTTTAAAGACAGGTTCACGCTCAACCTCACCTGACGAAATAAACACCGTCGCTTCTGCCATGCCATAAGCGGGCAAAAACATGCGAGGCTCAAATCCTTGGTCAGCAAAGGTTTGGCTAAAATCCACTAGCGTTCTCGGAATAATCGGCTCAGCCGCGTTGATCACCATCTTCAACGTAGACAAATCAAGCCCCTGGTGCTCCTGAGGGCTCACTCTATCGACACAGAGCTGATAAGCAAAGTTGGGTGCCCCAGAATACTGAGCCCGATAATTTGTTATCGCCCGTAGCCATTGGACAGGTTTGGAGATAAAGCTAGCAGGCGCTAACAGCACGCAGTGCGCACCGCTGTACAGACTGTGTAGAATATGAGCCACCAAACCCAGATCATGATAATGAGGCAGCCACGACACAAAAGTAGAAACAGGCTCTGCTTTGCTAACCGCTACGCTCATCGCCAGATTCTGCAGGCACGCAGCATGAGAGATCATCACCCCTCTAGGTAAAGAAGTAGAGCCAGACGTAAACTGTAGAAAAGCAATTGAATTACCTGTGATCTCGGGCAGAGGGGCGACGGGTGAGGGTATTGTCGTGCTGATAACGTTGGTTGCTATCCATTTCAGCGCTTTTGGCCAGCTCGCTTCTCGGCTCAAAAGATCCTGATAAGTTTGTTTGTGCGAAGCCGGTAGCAAAACAGCCACCGCCTCAGCTGAAAGGGCGAGTTCTGCGATTCTTTGGTTAGAGCGATTGCGCTTTGGCGTATGCACAGGGGCTGGCAGAACACCTGCATACAAACAGCCGAAAAAGGCCACAATGAACTCAATCCCGGACGGATAGACTAAAAGAGCAGTACGAGTATGTAAGCCCAAGGAGATCAGATGTCGAGCAACTGATGTCGCCCTAGCGTGCAACTCTCTATAGGTTATACAGTCATCTTCAGCCCCTTTGGAATCGAGCACCGTGTAGGCTTTGCAGTCAGGCTGTTGCCTGGCCCAATCGGTCAAAACCTGATTTAGCGTAGTAAAAGCAGTAGGTAGCGGCATAGAAGAGTTAGGCTTCATCACTCAATAAAAGTGTTAGTAAGTACAGTTCGACTTAACCAAAAAAGCATTTCGAAGAAAAAGAACACTCTCATAAGAAAATGTTCGTAAAGCGAACAACTCAACCATACCTACGTGTTTTGTTTACCGATAGGTATCAAAGTACTCTTTATAGAGAAAGTCTGAGAAAAATACTTCTGATGCCGACTGATCACGCAGCTTGAGCAGATGATTCTGCAAGAGATAAATAGCCAATCAACTTATACACCAACTTGGCTGCAATGAATTCGGAGACAACTGATCCCTTTATCGGCGCTAGTTCCATCACGTCACAGCCAATCACCTGATGAGACAAAAACAGCTGCCTCAGAAAGGCCAAGAGAGGGTACCAACCTATTCCCCCCGGTTCCGGCGTCCCCACACCTGGCATAATCGCCGGATCAATGCCGTCTAAGTCAATTGTCAAAAAGACTTTCTGAGTTTTGATACTGGTGATCGCCCGCACAATCCAATCAGAATCCGTAGCAATATGGCGATCCATAAAGACTGTAAGCTGATTTTCCTTAACAAAAGAAAACTCTTCCTGACAAAGACTGCGAATGCCCAGCTGAACGGTAGGCAGTCCCATCTCTACAATTCGACGCATCACACAAGCATGATTGTGAATAGACCCTTCGTAGGTATGACGCAAATCCCCATGGGCATCGATTTGAACAACCGTAAAGGGCGCGTCTGTAGACGCTTGATAACCAGCAACAAGTCCGGCTGTAATACTGTGTTCACCACCGAGCGCAATCACAAATTTCCCATCTTTGCTCAGGGTTTGCGCTGCCTGCCGAGTCAGGGCCAACATTTCTGTCGGCAATACCGCTTTGCCCTGGCACTCAGCAGCAATCATTGGATGAGTGTAAATACCCAAGGGCCAACTCTCCTGCATTAGCTCTTCATCAATGCATTCCACCTGATGAGAAGCCTCTAAAATTGCGGCTGGACCCGCCTGGCAGCCCTGTCGGTAAGTGGTGGTTGCTTCATAAGGAACAGGCAAAATAGCGACGCGTGCGTTTTCATAGCTGGCAGCGACTTCGCTGCCTAAAAACGGCACCGTAGAAGACGACTGAGCAGAACGAAACAATAAGTTTGGCATAATTATTACAACCGATAGAAGCAGCTAAACTGTTTAGATGAGGCGGGTTCAAAGATGCTGCCTCCATGCTACCAGGGAGAACTAAAAGTCTATAGGTACTGGCATACCTTTGAAGGATAGGATTGAAAGCCAGAATGTTCATCAAGTTTTATGATTGGTTCTTGAAAAAGCCATACAACACACTTATACGTATCGAGTATTATCTTTTTCTTAATCTTGTCATGAGAAAGGGTTAATCCTAACCAATAACGTTAGAGAGTAATCACTGAAACCTCGTCACACGGCTAATAGGAACACGACTCACACGGTTATTACGGTCTATTTCGCGCCGTCCATACCTTGACAGGATTAAATCGTCTTAAAGGCTTTTCAACGGTTCTGCTCCTCGGCAGAGTGTTATCTCTACGACTTGACAATCAAATTTTTCTGGCTATTATAAGAACGATCATTCGCTCTTGTGTCTCCAAAACCTCTTATCTCCCCAGAAATGATTGCCCGAGGCCCTCGTATGCAGGGCACATGGTTTGCGTGTTCGGTACAATTAAGCTTGGTGCACTATGGAACATATTTCGCAACAGTTAAAATCTAACCTTTTAGAAAGAGAGACCCAAAAGAGGGAGGCAGCAGTCTCACCCGTTCCCAGTCGCCATGCCAATGGCTTTATCACAACAGTCTCTGCCCCGGTCTTTTCTGAACCTGCTACGCCGACTTCTACTAATGGTCGGCAAGATCAAGATGGCTGGTCTATCAAAAACAGCGAGGCACTGTACCGACTCAATCGATGGGGCACCTCATACTTCAGTATTAACAATTCTGGAAACATCGCGGTCTCGCCAAAAGGTGATCGAGGCGGGGCGCTAGATCTATTCCGATTAGCTCAGGACTTAGAAGAGCGAAACCTTTGCTTACCGCTGTTGATTCACTTCCCTAATATTATTGAGGATAGGATTACTCGGCTTAACGCCTGTTTTTCTAGAGCGATCGCCCAGTACGGCTACGAAGGCACCTACCAGGGTGTATTCCCTATCAAGGTCAACCAGCAACGCCATGTGATTGAATCAGTCGTTCGCTGCGGCAGTCAGTATCAGTACGGTTTAGAAGCTGGCTCGAAGCCAGAATTGCTGATCGGGCTCGCTCAGCTCAAAGGATCCGATGCGCTCCTGATCTGTAATGGATACAAGGACAAAGCTTACGTGGAAACAGCCC